>JAFUPY010000054.1 GCA_017472565.1 Eubacterium sp. | reverse complement strand
TCTATGAAGACGTCACGCTGCTTCGTAATATCAGGCCTTATCAGCCAACGGATGCTACCAAACATATCAACTGGCGCATGCTGGCAAAACAAGGGCAGATGTCAGTGAATCTATATGAAAATATCCGTCCACAGAGTGTGGTGTTTTTGCTGGACCTGCAAAGTTTTTCCTACGAAAAACAGTCGCCGGAAAGTAAGGATAATCCATTGATGCATCGCGTGTGGGAAGATGATATGGAGCTTGCAATCAGCTTTGTGGCGTCTGCCATCATGGAACTGACAAACGAAGGCTGCATCTGCGGGCTGATTATTCCAGGATATGCAGAAATGGTGCCAGAGGTATTGTATAAAGAAAATGGAAGCTATTATTTGGAAGAATATCTGCGGATGTTGGCGCGCATCTCCTATGAAGGTGGACCGACTGTCTGGCCAGAATCGGAACTCGATCGACTGACTACTGGTATGGGACAGCTCTATATTGTAAGTCAGGTGGCGGCAGATAAGCGATTGTCGGTCTATGAATTCTATGAGGCAGCCACAACAATCGCGGTGCATCCGGAAAAGATAGAGGATAAAAAGGCGAATAAAGGAATATCGTTAAGAGCGATAATGGACACCAAATCAATGAATCTTAATACAATGGACAGGAGGGCTCCACATGCAAAATAGTAGAAATATAGCAGTTGGTTTCAGCCTTCTTCTGACAGAAATGGTCATCCTATCCTGCTGCCTGTATATGCTGGTCAGTTTCGGTCTGCTGGAAACAGTACAAGTCAGTTCCTATCTTTGGCTGGGGCTTATTGCAGTGTCATATCTGGTAAACATATTGCTGGCAAAAAAGAAAGTTGCCATGTCTCTGTTTGCAATCTGGAATGTGATATGGATGGTGATAAGCTTTGCTGTGACGTGGATGAGCTTTTCCTGTGATCCAGATTATTTGTTACTACGAATCCTTGTTGCAGCGGTATTGGTGGCAATCGAGACTCACAGTTGTAGTATTTCCCTAGAACCGCCAAAGGTGGAACAATGCCTGTTATTTATAGATGCTCTTGCCATTGTGTTCATTCTATTTTTAGCAGGAAGTCGCTATCAGACGCCGGGAAATATTACTGGGCTGACAATGTTAGGATTTGTCAATCTGATTTATCTCGTAATTGTAATGATCTTGCTTCGCACCAGCAATGGGGCACGTCGGGTAATCGAGGGCAATGCCACAATAAGTCGTGTAAAGATGTTTGGGCTGCTGATTGGATTAGTAGGGATATGCGCATTTGTCTGTGTAGCCTTGTTTGGTGCTATGCGACAGACGGCATTTGGATTGCGGGAACTTTTGCTGAACATACTGTGGGGAATCAAAGGTCTTTTGCGATTGTTCGAGCGATTTTTAGCATGGCTGTTTCGAATATTGGGTATCAAAGAAGGTGACAGCACGGTGGGGAAATTGCTGGGATATGGCAAAAATCTGCCGCCGGTATGGGAAGGATTCCGGAATACGATCATGGTCATGGTGTTGTGTATTGTGGCAGTGATTATCATTGTTATTGTGGTAACTACATATCAGCACAAGCAAGGGAAAAAAGTTGTAAAAACCAAGTCCGTGATTGTTTTTCGAGAACGCTGCCGACATGTGCGGATTCCATTTCTGCGAAGATGGTTGGATAAAATATCGTTATACCTTCTCATGCTAGAAAAACGAAACACCCCGGAAGGGTTACTTGTCTTAGCGAAAAAACGAGCCAAGAAGATAGGTGTTATCATGGAACCAGAGGATAGCTGGCACGGATTTCTTTTGAAACTTGCGCCTTACGGGGATGAAGCTTCCCTGAGGGAATTTGCGGAATATATCAAACGATATTTTTATCGGGAAGTGCCAATGGAGTTTACAAGAGAACAGTATTTGAAATATAGAAAGAGTATTCAAGGAGTGAAGCGAGAAGAAAAAGCAGAAAAAGAAGAACAAAAATTCAAACGAGATGTTTCCCTTCGTTTCCACGTCTAATAAGTAGAAACATGAAAAAGAAATATTGATTTGGTATAATAAATTGATGTTTCAATCACGTTTCTCATATGATTTCGCGCGAAAAGAATCATTTGTGTACACAAGAGGTAACTATATGGAATTTTTAGTTAGAAAAGCAATGAAGCAACATAAAGACGCATTTACCCAGCTGATTGACGCTCACATGCAGACCATGTACAAAACGGCGTATTCCATGCTGGGAAATGATCAGGATGTGGCAGATGCTATACAGGAAACGATTCTTACTTGTTGGGAAAAAATCAGCCGATTGGAAGAACCAAAATACTTCAAGACCTGGATGACACGTATTTTGATCAACAAGTGCAATGATATTTTGCGGGCGAAGCAGAAAGTCGTATTGGTAGAGACACTTCCAGAGATTCCTGCTCCAGATCTTGGATTTTCCAATCTGGAGTGGAATGAGATTATGAAAGTGTTGACGCCGAAGGAACAGGTGGTTGTCAATCTCTACTACAGCGAAGGTTTTAAGACCACGGAGATTGCAGCAATGCTGGATATCACCGAAACCGCTGTTCGCAATCGCCTGGCACGAAGTCGTGATAAGCTGGCCACAAAATATTATCCGGAAATTGAAAGGGAGCAGGCAAAATGAAACGAGAAATAAGAGACATTATTGAAAATGATGTAGTTATTCCTGATATTGTTTTACAGGCAAAAGAAGAAGCCTTTGCGAAGATTCCTGATGCAGCTGCTCCATCAGAGGAGAAAGCAGAGGTGGCTCTTGTGAAAAAAACAGGAAGAAAATTTAAGAAAAAATGGATTGCAGTGGCAATGGTCGCAGTGTTGGCAGTTGGAACGCTGAGTGCAGGAGCTGCGGCAGGTGGGTTTGACAGTGGTTTATTAAAATTTATGGGCATTACTGATCTACAGCCAGGTGATTTAAAGGTTGCAAGTAAAGAATTGGATGCGACCTTTGTCGCCCATGGAATTGATTATTTGAATAATCCAGAAGGCGAAGAAAAGGATGTTGCGATCACCATTACAGAAGTAATTGGTGATGATACAACTGCGTACTTTAGAATGGATATCGATTATGAACTTCCAGAGGATTTCAGTTTAGATAAGTATATGCTTAAATGGGAATATACAGACTGTAGGGACTATTACAGCGATTCCGAAATGACAAAAATGGTGGAACATCCTGAAGATGAATGGGGAAGACCGATATACGAAAATGGAAAAGTAAGTTATATGTGGCGTATCCAGGGACTTGACGATATTGGTGAAAAATATATTCATTGGAAAATTCACAACCTGTACTTATACGAAATATCGACAGGCGAATATGTAGGTGAAGTTGTATTTGAGGGTGAGTGGGATATGAAATTCCAGCTTGCATACGAATCGGAAGAACCAATCGTAATCAATCCGAATACAAGTATTACCATTCAGGATGCTGAGCTTGTGTCTGTAGAGGATGTTGATGGCAAAAGAAATATTCGAGATGTCGATGTCATGATTTCAGAAATAGAAATCACACCACTTTGTATTCGTTTAGAGGGTAAAGCAGACTTTGATCCGACATTGGAAGAGGATTTACATTTTATGTATTCTTTAGACAAGATTACGTATAAAGATGGTACGGTAATCGAATATGATTATTCTAATTTTACCTCAGCATTTAAATATAATGCGACGTTACAGTCTTATCCAGAAGATAATGTGGTATATGGTTCCAATGATATGACACAGATGTTTGCAAAAGCAATCGATTTGGACAAAATTGAAAGTATTACCATCAATGGTATAGAAATCAAAGTGAAGTAAATATTAAAGTTAATACTCTAAATTCCCCTAACTCCCTTGTCCGTATTTTGAATGCGGGCGGGGAGTTTTTTCAGCAATATAAACAAATTGTATATAGTATTTTTTGTCTATTTACGAATAATTTATTCCCTGTTTATAGAGCTTTTAGAATTGAGAAAAGATTTTGGTAATAATACCAATGGAATATTTTGGCAGGAACGATAAAATTTGTGTGTTAAAAACAACGCATGCTGTAAATTTACATGTAAATTTGTTGCGAAAAAGCAAAGAAACGGTATAATATTATTGGAAAAGAAAGTAGGAGGGATCCAAATGCCAAATATTAAACCAATATCAGATTTGAGAAATTATACCGCGGTAATTAATGAAGTAACTTATGGTAACAGAGTATATCTGACTAGAAATGGACATGGAGAGTGTGCAATTATCGACATGAAGGAGTTGGATGAATTGGATAAAATAAAAGCACTACACACGTTAATGAGTAAGCTCGAAGAAGCGGAAGTATCTATTCGAGAACATGGCACAATTTCTGCAGATGAGTTAGAAGCAGAATTGGGGGTATAATTTTGAAAAGGGGTGAGTATTCCCTGTTTGTAAGAAAAAAGTTGATGATTTTAAGAAACGATTTAATGGCACGTTTTGGTACAGAGAAGGCAAAGGAAGTCATTTCAAAAATTACAAGAGCTGTCAAATCTTTAATGTTATTTGAAGAAAAAGGAATATCGGTATCTGCAGTGTATGGCGTAGAATGTGATTACAGGTACTTATATATCAGCCATAATTATTTATTTTATCGTATCGAAGATGACAAAATAATAATCGTAGAAATGTTTCATGAACGAGAAGATTTTATGTATGAACTTTTTGGAATCAAAACGACTCAACAAGAAACATATGATTATTGGAAAGAGTAATATATTGAATGAAAAATTCATTTGATTCTAGAGTCCCCTCAAACGAGGGGATTTTTTGATGCAAAAACAATTAGAAAAAACTGAGAAACTGATAAAAAACTTTGAGAAAAAATCCTAATTTCTATGAGCCATTTTCTTTCACACTTCCGTCTAAAGAGTAGAAGCATGTAAAATAAAGGAAATAGTCGAACCGGTTTTACTACATGTGGAACAGTGCACGAGAGGAACAATTATGAACAGTTTGATAAAAAAAGCCAAGGCGCATGATGCGGAATGCTTTGTAGAGTTGATGCAGCAACAACTGCAAAGCATGTATAAAATTGCAAAGGCGATGCTTTCGTCAGAAGAAGATATCGCAGATGCATTTCAAGAGACGATTCTCACCTGTTGGGAAAAGATTCATCAATTGGAGGAAGAACGTTTTTTTCGAACCTGGTTAATACGTATTCTGATCAACAAATGCAATGATATTCTCAGACAGAAGCAGAAATTTGTATTGGTCGAGGAACTGCCTGAAGTTCCAAAAACAGATTTGGGATTTGCAAATCTGGAATGGGAGGAAGTCTTAAATTCCCTTGATGAGAAGTATAGAATCGTCGTAATTCTCTATTATGTAGAAGGATTTAAGACGTCGGAAATTGCAGAAATGCTAGGAATTCAGGAAAGTTCGGTTCGAACGAGATTAAGCCGCAGCAAAGAGAAATTGGCGAGAGATTATTATCCAGACCTCAAAAGGAGGAATTCAGTATGAAAGACAAAATTGATATCTTAAAAAGCGAAGTAGAGATTTCGGATGTGGTGATGAGTGCTACAAAAGAAACCTTTGCAAAAATTTTAGAAGAAGGCAAACAGAAGGAAAATGAAAAAATTCAGGCAATGCCAGCAGTAAGAAAACGAAACGGATTCAAGAAGCGTTGGATTGCCTTGGTGGCAGTGGCAGCGTTGGCGGTTGGTGTATTAAGTGTAGGCGCAGGTACCAACTTTAACTGGTTTGCACCAGTAGAAGATGAAATGTTTATTTCTGAGTCGCAAAAAGAAGCATTAGAAAAATACGGATTAGGAACAACTCTTCAAGATGCAGTAACACAGAATGGCGTAACGGTTTCTGTGGAGCAGGTAATCTGTGACTCTAACTATTATTTTGTTGTCCTGGGGATAGAAGGTGTGGAGTATCCAACAGGTGATCAGTGGCTTAGTTTTGAAGAATGGGATATTGATATTGTTGGTGGTGATATTCACAGAGGTACCTATGGACAATATCTCGGTGTAGATGAAGAAACTGGAAAAATGTTATATCTGTGGGAAGGTGATATGAAGAATATTGATATTGTAGGAAAAACAATGCGTGTCAATATGAAAGATGTACAGATTAGCAGATGGTTCACCGAGGAAGAGATGGCTGAAAAAGCGGAGGGTAGTGCACCTACGGAGATTATTAACGAGGTAGAAGGTGAATGGTATTTTGAATTTGTATTAAATGGAGGCTCACAGGAACTGGCATATGAATTGTCTGGACCAACTGGAAATCCAGATATTACGTTGGATAGTGTTGTGATTACACCACTTTCTATCAAGATGTCAAGTACACACGCTGATCCAGAGCAGATGTTAGCTGATTGGGATGATCCGGAAGATGGCGGTGATTATTATGTGGGCTATTATGGATTCCTTATGAGTGATGGAACAATTATTCAGGCAAGTGCCGGCAGTGGTAGTGGTACCTTCAATAAATCCAGAACAGGACGAGATGAATTTTATGGATTCGGAACTATCGTAGATTTATACGAGATAGATTCTATCCTGTTTATTGAAGAAGGAGATGCGTGGGATGTATATAATAAAGAAAATCCAACAGTAGAAGACTTTGTCGTAGTTCCGCTTCCATAAAAAGATATTATTGATTTGAAATAAGATTAGTATAAAGTAAATATGTCCAATTCCCCTAACTCCCTTGCCTGTGTTTTGAATGCGGGCGGGGAGTTTTTTGAATGTATGGGAAAGATTTTGTTGTTTTATATTATAATTTGCAAATGATAAAAAATATCAACAAGCAACTGGACATTTTCTATCATTTTAACGTCTAATGAATAGAAACAGATAAAAATGAGATCTCAAATACGTTTCTATACATAGTAAACACACAAGTTGTTCGTTTTACGCAAGAGGTAACACATGGAATATTTAGTAAAACAAGCGATGCAAAAAGATGCAGAAGCGTTCGCCACACTGATACGAAATCAAATGCAAAATATGTACAAGACGGCACGAGCCATCTTGTATTCCGATGAGGATATCGCAGATGCCATTCAGGATACGATTCTGACTTGTTGGGAAAAGCTTTCACAGCTAGAGGAAGCCAAGTATTTCCGTACATGGATGACGCGTATATTGATCAATAAGTGCTATGACATCCTGCGGGCGCAGCAGAAATTTGTATTAGTTGAGACTGTTCCGGAAACAGCAGCGCCGGATCTTGGTTTTGCTAATCTGGAATGGAATCAGGTGTTGGAGCGACTGAAGCCAAAGGATCGTATCGTAGTGATTCTGTACTATGTAGAAGGTTTCAAAACTTCCGAAATTGCCCAGATGCTTGAAATGCCGGAGAGTACCGTTCGTGGCAGTCTGGCACGTAGTCGCGGCAAGCTGGCAACGGAGTATTATCCTGAAATCAAAGAGGAGAAATCAGTATGAGTAAAGAAAAGATAGATATTTTAAAAGACGAAGTAGTAATACCAGAAGTGGTGACAATTGCTGCCGAGGATGCCCTTACTATTATCTTGCGTGAAACTTCACAGGAAAAAGAGCAGGAGAAAATGGAGGTGGCACTTGTGAAAAATAGAAAACCAAAGTTTAAGAAGCGTTGGATTGCCATTGCGGCTGTGGCGGCGCTGGCAGTAGGCACTATCAGTGTTGGAGCAGCAAAATCGGATGACTGGAATTGGGCACTCTTACAGCGTGCAGGAGTCACCGAGGCAGAGGCTATAGACACGATTCAGTTAGACAATGGATATGTAATGATTGATGCATCAGACACTTCCACTGGAACAGATTACCTTGCAAAAGAGGGCGGAGTACCAAAAGATGTCACTTTGACCGTTACAGAATCGTTTGGTGATAATAACAATGTGTATGTGCGCATCGAAACAGATTATGAGCTTCCGGAAGGTTTTGAAGTTGATAAATATAATTATTTTGCAGACTTTGAACTTGAAGTCACAGATGTAAATGGCGTGATTGATTCAGAAGAGCTTTTGACACCTACTCCTATGGAGTTCGCTGGATTAGGTGGAATTGTTGAGGATGGAAAGCTTGTTTTTCTTTTAGAAATGAGCGGTGTTAACTTAAATGTTTGTCGTATTGACTTGGCAATCAATAATTTGTATATCTGCAGTGATGAGTTGCTACTAAAATCAGAAGAAGAAATGCCGGCATTCTATAATGCACTTCCAAAAGAGGAAGAAGGAGACTTAAGATTAATCTACGACGGCAGTTGGGAGACCTCCTGGCAGTTTGCATATGAAGAAAAAGGAGTTTCTTATGCAGTGGATGAAACACTAGATATCAATGGGATCAAAGTACATCTCACAGAAGTTGTGTTATCTCCAATTCATATGACGATTCTTGGAGAAATTGATAAAGATTCTGTGAAAGCATTGGTAACAGAAGCGGTTTGGAACGAAAAACTTGCAGAAGCGAAAAAGGAACATACCGAATTTGGCTTTACTGAAGAAGAACTGGAAGATGTAGTAGTGAGCCAGATTCTTATGGAGCATAAAACCTATCTAAAAACATACAAGATCTGTTATGATGACGGAACCTATATCGAGCCATATGCATCCTGGCCACTGGATAGTGTATGGGGCGATGAACTTTTCGATGCAAATGTTGTAATGTATTCTGGAAAAGGTATAGATCTTGAAAACGTTCACAGTATTATCGTAAATGGTGGCGAAGGAGCAACAAACGCGAAAAAAGAAATCCTTTTGAAATAGCACACATAATAGAGTATTAGAGAAAGCATAATTCTATATCTTAAAATCATTCCCCTACCCCCCTCTCTCGTATCTATTTAGATACGAGAGAGGGGTTTTCACCTATAAAAGACCATAAACTCATTGCATCCCCTTTCTCCACATCGTATAATTCCTTTAAGAGAGAGATTCATATCTATTATTCGGAATTTCTAATATTCCAGACCACTCGGTCATAGGAGTTCCAAAGATTGCACATATAACTTGAATAAAACATGAAATGGCAGGAGGTGATGCTGCTTTGTTTTTGCATGCATTTTTATAATGATGAGAACGAGTAGCAAAACGATTGTATAGGAAAGGGGAATGTATATGACATTTGAAGAAATTTTAAACAAGTACAAAAGTGAATACCAGGATGCGGTTTGTGAGCCGCCAGCCTATCTGTTGGAGAAAAAGCAGGGCGAGTTTACGGTTAAGGATTATTATAATATTCCAGACAATCTTCGGGTGGAGTTGATTGATGGGGTTATCTATTACATGGCCGCACCGACCAGCGTGCATCAGATTATTACTTTAAAGATAGGGGCGATGTTAGAGGCGTGTCATGTGATGAGGACAAGACTAGAATCAAAGGGGTGTACGGCGCGCCGGATTTTGTTGTTGAGGTGTTGTCTCCATCTACCAGGAAAAAGGATATTGGCATAAAGATATTCAAATACAAGAACGCAGGCGTAAGAGAGTATTGGATTGTCGATCCGGATAAAAAAACGATTCGTGTGTATGACCTTACAAAAGAGGATGCTGTTTCGCTGTATGGATTTGAAGATGTTGTCCCAGTAGGTATTTTTGAAAGAAAATGTATGATTGATTTTGCCAGAATCTATAAACGAATAGCGAAATTTTACAAGCAACTTATAAATACCAAAACAACCATAAGCATCACTAATAAAACATATCACAATTCATAATTAGATTTTGCCTGTGTTTTCGGTTATGATTACATTGTATGACTATGTTAAATCCCTATCATTTGTTGTGTTTCACAGCAAAACATAGTAAGCTTAAAGGTGTGGGTAATTTTTGCCTGCACATGGAATAATTACCGAGTAAAAGGAGACATGATATCATGGCAAAAGTTGGAATTGTAATGGGCAGCGACTCTGATATGCCTGTAATGGCGAAGGCTGCTGAGATTTTAGAAAAGTTCGGCATCGATTATGAGATGACCATTATTTCTGCGCATCGTATGCCAGATCGGTTTTTTGAATATGCAAAGTCCGCAGAGGAAAAAGGCTACAAGATTATCATTGCAGGAGCTGGAAAGGCAGCGCATCTTCCAGGTATGTGCGCAGCGATTTTCCCAATGCCAGTTATCGGTATTCCTATGAAAACATCAGATCTTGGCGGTGTTGACTCTCTGTACTCCATTGTACAGATGCCAACAGGTGTTCCAGTAGCAACCGTTGCTATCAATGGCGGTGCAAATGCTGGTATTTTAGCAGTGAAGATGTTGGCAATGTCTGATCCAGAACTGTTAGCAAAGGTTAAGGATTTTGCTGTGGAGCAGAAAGATCAGGTTCAGGCAAAAGATGATAAATTACAGGCAGAAGGCTACAAAGTTTTTCTGTAAAACAACTTATGATAACTATTAACGAATAATAAAGATACGTGCATTCACGTCTCAGGAGGATTAAAAATGGATTATAAGAACGCAGGCGTAGATATTGAAGCTGGTTACAGATCAGTAGAATTAATGAAAAAACATGTACAGGAAACAATGCGTCCGGAAGTGTTATCAAACTTAGGCGGATTTTCCGGTGCATTCTCCATGGAAAAGTTCAAAGACATGGAAAAACCAACGCTGGTTTCCGGTACAGACGGCGTTGGTACAAAGTTGAAATTAGCATTTATTCTTGATAAACATGACACCGTAGGTATTGACTGTGTGGCTATGTGTGTAAACGACATTGCATGTGCAGGCGGAGAACCATTATTCTTCCTTGACTACATTGCATGTGGCAAGAATTTTCCGGAAAAAATCGCTGACATCGTAAAAGGTGTTGCGGATGGCTGTAAACAGGCTGGCGCAGCATTGATCGGTGGTGAAACAGCAGAAATGCCAGGTTTCTATCCAGAAGACGAATACGATCTGGCTGGTTTTGCAGTTGGCGTTGTGGATGAAAAAGACTTGATTACTGGTAAGGACTTAAAAGCTGGTGACGTGCTCATTGGTATGGCTTCCTCCGGTGTTCACTCCAACGGATTTTCTCTGGTTCGCAAAGTGTTCAAGATGGAAAAAGAAGTGCTCGAAACATACCATGAAGAACTGGGCAAAACATTAGGCGAAGCGCTGATTGCTCCAACCAAAATCTATGTAAAAGCCCTTCGTTCTATCAAAGAAAATGGTGTAACTGTTAAGGCTTGCAGCCATATTACAGGCGGCGGCTTCTATGAAAATATTCCTCGTATGCTTCCAGAAGGCAAACATGCGGTTGTGAAAAAAGACAGCTATCCAATTCCACCAATCTTCACTATGTTAGCACGTGAAGGCGGTATCGCAGAACAGATGATGTACAATACATACAATATGGGTCTTGGTATGATTGTTGCAGTTGATCCAGCAGACGTTGAGAAAGCAATGGAAGCGATCAAAGCAGCTGGCGAAACACCTTACATCGTAGGTCGGATTGAAGACGGAGAAAAAGGAGTTACTGTATGTTAAGAGTTGCAGTACTGGTTTCCGGCGGCGGAACCAACCTTCAGGCAATCATTGATGCCATCGATGCAGGAACTATCACCAATACAGAGATTGTTTCTGTCATCAGTAACAATAAAAATGCCTATGCCTTAGAGCGTGCCAAAAAGCATGGAATCCCGGCAATCTGCATTTCTCCAAAAGATTATGCAGACCGCCCGGCGTTTCACGAAGCACTGCTTGCAGCACTTGCGGAAGTGCAGGCAGACTTGATCGTATTGGCTGGCTATCTGGTCGTGATTCCAGAAATCATGATTCAGAAGTACAGAAATCGGATTATCAATATTCATCCATCCCTGATTCCGTCTTTTTGCGGGACAGGCTATTATGGGCTGAAAGTCCATGAAGGCGTTCTTGCAAGAGGGGTAAAAGTAACAGGCGCCACCTGCCATTTTGTAGATGAGGGCACAGATACAGGCCCAATCATCCTGCAGAAAGCAGTAGAAGTGCAGCCAGGTGATACACCAGAAGTGCTTCAGCGCAGAGTGATGGAACAGGCAGAATGGGTGATTATGCCAAAGGCAATCGACCTGATTGCAAACGGAAAAGTTTCTGTGGTCGACGGTCTGGCAGTTATTTCTGAATAGTTTACATAACGTCGTGTGGGTAAAAATCCCACGCAACGTTGTCGTATCATAAGATCTATTTTCAAGGAGGTCTCCACATGAAAATTTTAATCGTAGGAAGCGGCGGACGTGAACACGCAATCGCAACAGCAGTTGCAAAAAGCCCACGGGCAGAAAAGATCTACTGCGCACCAGGTAACGCTGGTATCGGTCAGATTGCAGAATGTGTTCCAATCGGCGCTATGGAATTTGATAAATTAGTAGGATTTGCAAAGGAAAATGCAATCGACATGACAATCATCGGTATGGACGATCCATTGGTTGGCGGTGTGGTTGATGCATTTGAAGCAGAAGGTCTTAGAGTATTCGGACCAAGAAAAAATGCAGCTATCTTGGAAGGCTCCAAGGCGTTCTCCAAAGATTTAATGAAAAAATATAATATTCCAACCGCGGGTTATGAAACATTTGATGACCCGGCAAAGGCTCTGGAATATTTGGAAACAGCCAAGATGCCAATCGTTTTAAAAGCAGATGGTCTGGCGCTTGGAAAAGGTGTACTTATCTGCCAGACATTAGAGGAAGCAAAAGCTGGCGTTAAGGAAATCATGGAAGATAAGAAGTTCGGTTCTGCCGGCAACAACATGGTTGTGGAAGAGTTCATGACAGGCCGTGAAGTTTCTGTTCTTTCTTACGTAGATGGCAAGACAATCCAGATCATGTCTTCTGCACAGGATCACAAACGTGCAAAAGACGGCGACCAGGGCTTAAATACAGGCGGCATGGGAACCTTCTCCCCAAGCCCATTCTACACAGCCAAAGTGGATGAATTCTGTAAGAAATACATCTATCAGGCAACGGTAGATGCCATGGCAGCAGAAGGCAGAGAGTTCAAAGGAATCATCTTCTTTGGTCTGATGCTTACACCAGAAGGTCCAAAGGTATTAGAATACAATGCTCGTTTCGGCGATCCAGAAGCACAGGTAGTTCTTCCTCGGATGAAGAATGACATCCTGGATGTGATGGATGCCTGCATTGACGGCACCTTGGATCAGATCAAATTAGAATTCGAAGACAATGCCTGTGTATGTGTCGTTTTAGCAAGCGATGGATATCCACTGGCATACGAAAAGGGCAAACTTATCGAAGGCACAGAAAAGTTTGATGCAGAGGACGGATATTATTGCTTCCACGCTGGCACCAAGTTAAACGAAGATGGCAAGTTTATTACAAACGGCGGACGTGTTCTTGGCATCACAGCAAAGGGTGCAACCTTAAAAGAAGCAAGAGCCAATGCATACGCAGCAACAGAATGGGTAACATTCGAAAACAAATACATGCGTAACGATATCGGCAAAGCGATTGACGAGGCGTAATCTATAATAAAAAAATGACAGACTCCTGTATCACAGCAGATGCGATACAGGAGTTTTTGCGTTGTAAGTTTCCTTTTGTATATTTTTTGCATTATCCGGCAAAGTCTTGGAAAATGTGCAAGCTATTTGCTTATTCTATTGGCATCATCACTTTCTGCTTCTCATATTTTAATAGAAGAAATCGATAGGAAAGAAAGGAGAAAGCGAATGAGATTGAATAAGAACTACATCCATTATGGAATTGCACTTGTCATAGGACTGGTTTTGCTTTTTACGCTTCAACCGACCAATGGTCTGACGGAAGTTGGTGTGAGAGTAATAGCAGTACTGATTCCTACACTGTACTTATGGCTGACCACCAACACCCATTGGACCTGCTTTTTGACACTGGCACTGTTGGTTATGACACAGGCGATGACACCAAATCAGGTCTGGGCGGAATCTATGGGACATTTTGTTGTTATCACCGTTATTTCTTACATGCTGTTGAACGTGGCCTTAAGTGAGACCGGAGTAATCAAAAGAATTGCCATGTGGTTCGTTACGAGAAAATTTGTCCAGGGCAGACCGTATGCTTTTATGGCCATGTTTTTTGGCTCCAATGTGCTGATTGGTCTGTTCATGGACAATATTTCTCTGGCCATCATTTATATTGCGTTAACGGGTGAGTTGTGCAAGACGATGGGGCTGCAAAAAGGCGATTCCTTCTACACCTGTATGTACACAGGGGTTATGTGGGGTAACGTTATCCTGTCCATTGCATCACCAATTGCCCATGCTCTGCCAAATATCGTTATGGGCTTATGTGAAACACAGCTTGGAATCACTATTACCTATGCAGAATGGTTAATGGTCGGCGTACCGTTCTCTGTTGTGATGTGGATTGTTATCATGATTGGTGTCCTTTTGTGGAAACCAGACACAACCGCATTCAAGAACTTTAACGTGGAAGAAGTAAAGCGCACTCTGCCGCCATTGGATACCAGAGGAAAAATCTCTACCGCTGTTTTTGTGATTGTTGTATTGGTAGTTCTGATGCCATCACTGCTGATTAATGTATTCCCAGTAGTAATGGGATACTTAAATGCAATTGGTGTAGCAGTTCCTGCGATGCTGGCAGTTGCTGTTCTTGGTATTATCCATATCAGGAAAGAGCCGATTCTGAATGTACCGCAGGCAATGAGAACTCTTCCCTGGCCAGCAATTATTTTTGCTGGAACGGTAAGTGTATATGCCACACCATTGTCCTCAGAAGTAACAGGTATCACTGCATGGATGAGCAACGTGTTCCAGCCACTGGTAGCAGATCTGCCAGACTTTGGAATCATCGTTGTACTGATGATCATTGCCATCATCTTTACCAACTTCCTGTCCAACACCGTTACCATGGTACTGTTTTTCAATATTGGCGCAGTGCTCCTTGTCACTGGCAATACCAACATGGCTGCATTCACCATCATTATTGCGCTGGCATCTTCTATGGCAACACTGACACCGTCTGCAGCAGTTCCATCGCCGTTGTTCTTTGGACCAGGGCATATTACCATGCGAAATACAGTAACTCACAACCTGTTTTTTGTAATCTGTTCTTTCTTCGTGATTTTGGCAGCTTTGCCAATCGCATCGTCGTTCCTGTAATGGAAAACAGGTTAAAAACAGAAGCGAGTCTTGAATAATTTAGATCAAAATAAGTAAAAGGGAAAGAGCATCTTGTTTGAAGGTTTTGACCTTCCAAGATGCTCTTTCAAGGTTTATAGATAGGTTAAACATGAACATAAAATAATTGAACAAATGCTTAAAAAACACTTGCATTTTTATATTCAATTCATTATGATTCTATCAGCGTAACAAATTGTTTTGTAGGATAAAATGCGCAAAATAATATGATAAAATCGGCAAAAACACATTTTTGATAAAAAATATCGATTTTTTCAGTGGTCACAGGTGTAAAAAAACCGGACAATCGTGCAAATGATTTTGGGTATTGTATATGCAGAAGCCGGTTCCGTTTTTCTTTTTTTGAGGGATGAAGATGAAAACATTTGAAATGTACACGGATTTGGAATCAAGAGGTATTTTGGATGAGACCAGACAGGAGTTGATTGAGCATGGTACAGTGCAGTTCCCGGTAGCGGTATACGAAGAGGATTTGCTCAATGATCCGATTTACTGGCATTGGCACAAGGAATGGGAATTTGGGATCGTTACCGAAGGGGAAGGCATTGCTGCCATGGATAATAAGCAGTATCGTCTCAAGGCAGGGGATTTTTTCTTTAATAATGCGGAAGTGCTTCATGCTGCATGGGCGGCTGTAAGCGGTACGGTATCGATGCACGTGATCGTATTTCATCCCCGTATTATTGGCGGCAGTATTGAAAGTGTTTTCTGGCAGAAATATGTGACGCCACTGAACGACAATCCTCATGTGAGAGGATTTGTGCTTCAGGAAGGAGAGGAAATGCGGGAGCGCTGTGCCCGGTTGGTAGAGCAGATCTGGGATAAGTGCACCAAGAAGGAATCCGGCTATGAGTTTCAGGTGCGCAATGATCTGTCCGAACTGACCTATCTTGCCTTCCAGCATTCGCAAAACGAATTGGATACGGTTCCGAAAAAAGAGACCAGAGATGCAAAACGCATCAAAAACATGATGCTGTATATCCAGGAACACTACAGTGAGGATATTTCCTTATCTCAGTTGTCAGCCTGTGCAGATATCAGTGAAAGTGAATGTATGCGCTGCTTCAAACGCGTCATCGGCATGACACCAATCCAGTTTGTAAAGCAGTTCCGCATTCAGGAGGCAAAGTCCTTACTGGCTAACACTTCGGAAAAGATTGTAGATATTGGAATCCAGTGTGGGTTTCAGGATATGAGTTATTTTTCCAAAACTTTTCAGCAGCAGTGCGGATGCACACCGACAGAGTATCGGAAAAAGGTGGCGGAGGAGAATCAGGCATAACGCATATTGGCGCAATGGTGAGCGCAGGCGGATGCCGGCGAAATAGAGAAATATTAACAGTTCCCCTGCATAAAATGCAATAAAGCGTTTGTGCAGGGGATTTTTTATGGCTTGTGAACAAGAAATGATTTACTCTGACGAGTATTATGACCTGATTATTGATTATAACCTGATTGAAAATTATATTTTCCCAGAGTGCATCCAGTCCGTGGATGCCAGATTTAAGGTGGGATACTATCCGCGGGCAGAGCTGCCGCCACTGAGCGTGGTAGATTATAGCTACAGTGCGATTCCAAAGTGCTTTTGTCTGACTGACTATTCTGCACTGGAAGTAACCAATATTTTGTTCTTGCAGAATCAGCCGGTGCTGGATTTAAACGGTGAGGGTGTGATGATTGGATTTGTGGATACGGGAATCGAGTATCGCAACCCTGTGTTTCGCAACGAAGATGGCAGCACCAGAATCGCAGCCATCTGGGATCAGACCATTCCTGGGGCTGATGCGATGGAAGGGAGGCGTGAAGTGGCAGAAAATGAGAATAATGTGAATGGTGGGAATGATAGAATTGGCAGGAATCCACAAGGTTTTTTGTATGGAACAGAGTATTCGGAAGAGGAAATCAACCAGGCGTTGGCATCAGAAGTCCCACTATCCGTCGTTCCCAGCACCGATACCAATGGACATGGAACTTTTCTTGCAGGGATTTCCTGTGGTGGCAGAAATCCTGCAAAACAGTTTGTCGGAGCAGCACCGCTTGCAACATTAGCAGTAGTAAAGTGTAAGGAAGCCAAGCAAAACCTGAAGGATTACTACTTTATTCCTCCAAATGCAGTCTGTTTTCAGGAAAACGACATTATGGCGGGAGTAGCATGGCTGCAGGGGCAGGCAGACCAGCGGAACATGCCCCTGGTTGTCTGCATTACCATGGGATCAGGTTTGGGAAGTCACATGGGAGACTGTCCGTTGTCACTATACCTGAACAACTTCGGTCTGCGGCGGGGGCGGGTGATTACCGTCTCTGCAGGAAATGAAGCCAATGCAAGACATCATTTTTACAGTGCAGGGCTGGAAACAGGTCAACAGGAAAATGTGGAGATTTCTGTTGGAAGTAATGTAAATGGATTTGTATTGGAACTGTGGGCATCGGTGCCCAATCTGTATCAAGTGGCAGTGTTGTCGCCTACAGGAGAATTGTTCCAGCCGGTAGGTGGCCCGGGTACAGGCAAAAAAGAGTATCGATTTTTGTTTGAAAATACAACCGTATCAATAGAGTACGATATTGTGGAAGGAGCCAATGCCAACCAGCTTGCGTTTTTGCGGTTTGCCACACCGCTGCAGGGCATCTGGACCATACGTGTCACTGGCCGGCAGACCATACAGGGTGGCTATCATATGTGGCTGCCCCAGAGCGAACTGATGTCGGGAGAAGTATTTTTTCTGCGTTCTACACCGGATGTGACTGCCACTTCACCGGCTTACACTCCATCTGCCGTTTCTACAGGTGCATTTTTGGCAAGAGGCAACAGCCTGTATCCAGAGTCCGGCAGAGGCTTTAGTGCCAATGGCGAGATCAAGCCAGACTTGACAGCCCCCGGCGTGAACGTTTATGGTCCGGACCGCCTGGGCAACTTTGCCACCATGACTGGAACCAGTGTGGCAGCGGCCATTACCGCAGGGGCATGCGCGCAACTGTTGGAGTGGGGACTTGTAAAAGGACAATACGCCAGTTTGAATTCGGTGGAAATGCGATCCATCCTGACCCGCGGAGCCAGACGAACACCAGACCGCAGTTATCCCAATCCGGAGTGGGGCTACGGCACATTGGATGTATTTGAGGCGCTGAATCAACTGCGGACACAGCAAGAGTAAGCAAGATAAAAGCATAAAAAAGAGACGTTTGCACGATTTTTCGCACAAGCGTCTCACACTTATGTAACAGGTTCCATTTCAATCTGTGATTTTTTGAAAAATCGCTCCACCAGCACATCCCACTCCTGCTCCAATGTCTTATCCATGGAAAAGGTCTTGTAGGAAATGCCTGTGGTGCAGGTCAGTTTGCCGCCGCGGTAGTTCAAGTTGATGAACATGCCAGAGATATCGTTGGCAGTAAAGCTGCTGTGGCTGTGCTCCAGTGTATTCGCCATGTTTTCTGGGGAAAGCAAGAAGACAAATCGAAAGCTTACGGGCACATGTTTGCCCTTCATCAGGTCGAAACAGTTGCCGCGGACCAGAGAAAATGGAGCATATGGGTAATCTGTGATGCCAAGTTCCTCCAATTGTTCTTCGGTATAAAAGGATTTCTGCAGGCTGCCGTCAATCTGACAGGTCACGCCTGTCTGGATCATGGCTTCTGACAAAAGAAAGTTGTCAAACAGCGGGCTTCCAAGAAGACGGTTCATAAATTGTTTAATGTCACTGATAGTAAAAGCGGTCATACAAAATCCTTTCCGATATACGTGGTAAAAGAAACAATGGTTTCTTTATAAGATAGATTTTATCACAGCACAGGGATACAAATAAATAAAAAAATCATTAAGAATGTATTTCCCTGTCCCAAAAAGGTTTTCATATGTTAGAATGGACGTAATTGATGTTTAAAACATTGTTTTGATAAGAAATCTTCTTTGGGAGTGGGCAATCGTATGTGTTATAACAGAGCATTTTTTATAGATTTATTAGAAAAAGCGGTTTCGCCATACCACACAGTGCTGGCAGCGGAGGAACGTTTGAAAAAAGCCGGATTTGAATTACTGGACAGCAAAGGTAAGTGGAAGCTTCGTGCAGGTGGGGCTTACTATGTTGCACCTGGCGGCTCCAGCCTCTTTGCGTTTGTGCTTGGACAGAGATTTGCGGGTGCGAAAAAGCTTCGCATGGCAGCAGCCCACACAGATTTTCCATGTATGGTGTTAAAAAAGAGTCCGGACATGGAGAATGGCGGCTGTCAGCAGTTGAATATTGAAGTGTACGGTGGTCCGATCTTAAATACCTGGCTGGATCGTCCTTTGAGCGCGGCGGGTCAGGTCGTGCTTCGCTCTGCCAATCCATGGGAACCGAAGGTTTGTTATGTAGATTTGAAAAAACCATTCTGCGTGATTCCAAACCTTGCATTGCATATGAACCGGGAAGTGAATAAGGGTGTGGCTTTGAACCGGCAGACTGATATGATCCCTGTGGCAGGACTGACTGGCGAAAGCAAAGATCAGGCTGGTTTTATGACGTATCTTGCTGATCATATGAATAGAACAATGGTGCCTGGTAATTTTGCCAGTGAGAATACAGACGCTGTAATACCGATTTCTCCAGAAGATATCCTGGACTACAGCCTCTATTTGTATGCCACCGAAAGACCAGAACTGGTGGGCATGCGGGAGGAACTTGTTTCTGCCTGTCATCTGGATGACACCACTGGTGTGCAGGCTTTGCTGGACGGTATCATTGCCTGCAGGGAAGCGGCGGATATGGCAGATTGTTTCAACTGTGCAACCGCTTCTGTGGAAGGGATTCGCATGATTGCCCTGTTTGACCATGAGGAAATCGGCAGTAAGACCAAGCAGGGTGCAGGGTCCATGCTGCTGCGCACTGTGCTTGGTAAGCTTGCGTCAAGTGAAAGTCTGCTGCCAGAGTTTTGGCCACAGGCGCCATCGGTGGAAGCACTTTTGGAAGATGCCATGCTTTTGTCTGTGGATGTGGCTCACGGCAGTCATCCAAATCATATGGGCAAGATGGATCCAACGAATCATCCTATTTTGGGTAAGGGATTTTGTATCAAAAAGGCAATTTCCCAGTCATACGCAACAGACAGCACAGCCATTGCCATTGTACAACAGTTGTGTGATAACAAGCAGATTCCATGGCAGGTGTTCATGAATCGGGCTGATGAACCGGGTGGAAGTACACTGGGCGCAGTGGCAGCCGGATTTTTGCCGGTGCTGACCGTGGACATGGGTGTGCCTGTTTTAGCAATGCACTCTGCGAGGGAATTGATGGCAGAGGCAGATATGAAAGCCATGTCCGAACTGTTGGCGACTTTTTTTGTAAAAGATTGAGAGAATCCGAAACAAAAACGTAGAAAAGTAAGAAGCAGTGAAAGCAATAACAAATTAAAGAAGTAACACAAGAAAGAGAAATAAAATCAATATGAAACATAGATGGAAAAAGATACGTGCAGCGGCAGGACTTGTGGTAGTTTTGTGCATGTCGATGACGGCTTGCTCCTTTTTACCAGAACCAGAGCCAGAGTATGAGATTACAGCAGCTTCCGAGGGCATGTATGCCTATGAGACACTAAATGAGGAAGAAAAGCAGGTTTACAATGAGATTACCTACGCCATTGAAAACCGTTTGGACTCGATTACAGTTTCCACTATCGATGAAGAACTGTTGGATAAGGCCCACTGGGCAGTTTACTACGATCATTGTGAGTATTTCTGGTCAGAGACTTATCAGTATGAGATTTACACCAACCGCAAGGACGAGGTGGTGAAGCTGGTATTTTGGCCAACATACACTATGGATCCGGAACAGCAGGCCCAGTATCAGGAACTGATTGATGCCGAAGTGGCAGCGATTTTGACAGATGCACCAGTGGATGGAAGCGACTATGACAAGGCACTGTATGTATATCGCACACTGATCGAGGACAATGATTATGATCTGGAATCAGAGCACAATCAGAACATCATCAGTACCTTTGTCAACAATGAAACCGTTTGTCTGGGGTATTCCTATGGCGCTCAGTATCTGCTGAATGAGTTGGGTATTCCATGTACAACGATTTATGGGATGTCAGAAAATGAAGCCCATTCCTGGAATCTGTTCCAGATGGACGGGGAGTATTACTACATGGATGTGACCTGGGGCGAAGTATCCTATTGGGAAGATGTAAATGGTGAAAATGATAGCGAGACCCGGGATGGCACCGAGGGGGCGGATGGACAGGCGAACGCCGCCGATGCAGATCAGGAGCAGACCGGGACGGTCAACTATTGTTACTTTGGTGTGTCCGATGCAGATACCGCATTTATGGAAGAGCATCAGGCCTATGACTATGTGCCGTTACCAGAGTGTACCGCTACCGAAAACAATTATTTTATTAAGGAAGGTCTTTACTTTGAAACCTGGGATCGTCACGCAGTAGGTGATAAGATTGAGGCGGTCTACGATGGCGGGCAGGAATCCATTTTGTTAAAATTTGCCAACAGAGAAGTGTATGACGAAGCCTTTGACTATCTGATTGAGAGAAGTAACTGGTATCGATATGTGGATAAAAATCAGATTACATACGTGGACCATTTTGAAGAAAATGTACTGATGCTGGAGTTTTAATATTCTTTTTTCGCATAACAGGGAAAAATTTTGGGTAAGTAAAGCACAAAATTATTCTTGTACCAAATTCTTAAAAAGAGTAGAATAAATGTTAAGTTTGGCTGCAAAGGAGAAGGACATGAAAAAGTTTAGAATTTTTTATGATAAAGATGCAGAAGCAGAATGGCTGAACAAGCTGTCTGATCAGGGATATCAGTTAAAGAGCTTCAAGCTTGGCATGTATGAATTTGAAGAAAGAGATCCTGGTATGTATTACTACATGGTGGATCTGATCGACAGAGCTCGCTTTGATCTGGAAGCATACAGAGCGCCATTAGAAGCGGTTGGAATTGAAGTCATCACGCAGTTTGGCAATTATGTTTATATCAGAAAGCTGAAGAAAAACGGTCCTTTTATGATCACCAAGCCAGTGCAGGATCAGATTGCACAGTACAATCGGATTGGTCTGATGTTTATTGCCATGATGTTTGTTGAGTATGTGGCTGGTCTGGCAGAGTTGATTGGTGGTATTCTTACAGGAAGACCACTGCCATTGATCATCGGTCTGGTACTGGTAATTCTTGGAACCTGCTTCCTTCGCATTGTGATCCGTATCGGTAAAAAGGTCAACAAGCTGGACGGAAGATAGGAATAAAAAGTACATATTATATACGTTGAGCCTGTGTCATTGACACAGGCGCTTTTTGTTGTATAGAAAATAAGTGAGAAATATTCTTGAAATCCATTGATTGACAGTGTATTGCAATTAGAATAGACTAACTGTAAAAGTTGCAATATTGCAACAAACTGGATATATACATATATTCTTATTTTTTTGTAGAATAGTTAGGAAAAACTAACATTAATTAATGGTGAACAACCACGCCAAAAGGAGATTAAGCCCATGGTAGAAGAATTGACTTTGCTACAGCTTCGCATCTTGATGTGTTTTTTGAATGCAGGACCAGAAGGTTGTTCTAACAGCAGTCTGAACAAAACACTTGGAATTGAGAAATATACATTGAGCCGTGTCTGTCTGGAGATGGAACGGATGGGGCTGATTGACCGTTCCAATATCCGCCGTCCGGTCTTAACAGAGAAAGGACAGCGAGAGGCAGAGTATTATGCAGAGCGAATGGAAACCGCAGTTTCCCATCTTCGTTATGAGGGCGTGGACGTAGCCACAGCCAAGCAGGATGCATATTACTGGGCGCTGTATAACTCTGAGGAAACCATGGATGTGATTCGTGCCACAGAGGAAATGTACCGCATTAAATATGAAATGCGAAGCAAAAACACCTTTTCGGGCGCGGATTTGTGCAAACGGATGCGTGACGGAACCTATTCCTTTCCATTTTTAATCTACCGTGAGCACGTAAAGGATGGAGATGTACTTTCTATGGGAAATGTTGGATTTGAATCTCCGTGTACCATGACAGTAAAAAATGGGGTGGGAACATTGCAGCTTCATACGGTAAAGGCCAGTGTAGTTTCCCCAAGAGATGGTATCCGCATGCAGGGAAAGGTACAGAAGCTAAAATACATGCAGTATGGAGACTATAACACGGCTGAATTTGTTGGTGATATTGTATCCATTCCAGCCGCTGCATTGAAGTTCGTCAACATCGGATCTGGTGTGTCTCAGATTCTGCACGGAAGTGTATCGATCATGGTAACCGTGTCTGTAGGCACAATGAATATGCCAGAATCTGTGGCGGTGCTGACCTTATTAGTATAAATGAATATGACAAAAATAAAAAACATCACTCAAATGTTGCTAAAATGCTACAAAGCACAAAAGTAGAAAAATAAGCATGGAGTGGTGTTTGTTTGTGAAAAACTTAATTGAATGCAATCAAAAAAGAGTTTGTAGCAAAAATGCAACAAACTGGCAGATGAACGATCTTTGGCTCATATGTTACTATGCTATAGGTTAGTTGTGACTAAATACAGGAAAGGTTAGAACTTATGATTAAGAAGAGATTGTTAAAATTACTTGCCACCTCTAAGAAGTACATTGTTTATCAGGTGGTTTGGCAGTGGATTTCCCTGATCGGACAGGTTTTCCTGGTGTGGGCAGTTGCAAGACTGTTGGGACTTTTACTACAGGGTAATATTACACAGGCAGATATCTTTCAGTGTCTGATTGTGTGTGCAGTGGCGATTATCGTTCGTCTGATCTGTAACGTGGGTGCCTCCAATGCCTCCTACAAAGCCAGTGTGGATGTGAAACGAGTGCTTCGTGAAAAAATCTATGAAAAACTCCTTCGTCTGGGAGTTGGATATCGAGAACAGGTTGGAACTTCAGAGGTTGTGCAGGTGGCAGCAGAAGGGGTAGAACAGTTGGAAGTATATTTTGGAAAATATCTTTCACAGCTCTTCTACAGTCTGATTGCGCCAATTACCTTATTTATTATTCTATTTCCAATCAACAAGCCAGCCAGCGTGGTGTTGCTTGTATGCGTGCCATTGATTCCAATCTCAATCATGGCGGTTATGAAGATTGCGAAAAAATTACTCAGCAAATATTGGGGTATTTATGCAAGCCTTGGCGACAATTTCTTAGAAAACCTCCAAGGTCTTACTACATTAAAGATTTATCAGGCAGATAAAAAGAAAGCCGTTGAAATGGACGAAGAGGCACAGCATTTTCGCCGTATTACCATGAAGGTCCTTACCATGCAGTTAAATTCCACAACAATTATGGACGTGGTAGCATATGGCGGCGCTGCTGTAGGTATCATAGTGGTTCTTCGCCAGCTTTTTATGGGAAATGTAGAGTTTTCCGGTGCCTTGATGATTATTTTACTGGCGGCAGAATTTTTCATTCCATTGCGTCTGTTGGGGTCTTTCTTCCACGTGGCAATGAATGGTATGGCGGCAAGCGACAAGATTTTTGCTCTGCTTGATCTGCCAGAGCCAGAAGAAGAAACAGGTATGATTCCTGAGGGAGAAGTGTCTATTTTCTTGAAGGATGTACATTTTTCTTATGAGGAAGAGCGAGAGATTTTAAAAGGGGTTTCTATGGAGTTCCCTGCGGGAAAAATCGTATCTCTGGTTGGAACCTCAGGCTGCGGAAAGAGTACCATTGCAGGCATTTTGATGGGAAGAAACCGTGGTTATACAGGCAATATTTCCATTGGGAATACAACAGAGACATTGGAACTTTCCCAGTTAAATGAAGGCAACATTATGGATAACATGACTATGGTCGCCCACAACAGCTATCTGTTTAAGGGGACGGTGGCAGAAAACCTTCGTCTGGCCGCGCCAGAGGCATCTGACGAGGAACTGTGGAACGTGCTGAAACTGGTGAATTTAGATGCCTTTTTGCATGATCAGGAAGGGCTTGCAACCAAATT
Source organism: Eubacterium sp. (assembly GCA_017472565.1). Classification (GTDB taxonomy): domain Bacteria; phylum Bacillota; class Clostridia; order Lachnospirales; family Lachnospiraceae; genus Brotonthovivens. The sequence continues at coordinate 40,660 of JAFUPY010000054.1, read as the reverse complement.
ACAGGAAAAAGGAAGCAATTTTTCTGGCGGACAGTGTCAGAGACTTGCCCTGGCGCGAGCATTGCTTCATGACTCTAAAATCTATATTTTTGACGAGGCAACATCCAATATCGATATGGAAAGTGAAGAGTTGATCATGGATGTGGTTCGTCGTATTGCTAAGGAAAAAACCGTTGTGTTGATTTCTCACAGACTTGCCAATGTGGTGGACTCCGATTGTATCTATATGATGCAAGACGGTGTGGTAGCAGAGGCAGGAACTCACAGAGAGCTGATGGCAAATGCTGGTGCTTACGCGCAGTTATACAATCAGCAGCAGGAGTTAGAGAAGTTTTCCAGGTTAAATAAGAGAGGTCATTCTGTGGAATTTGTAACAGAATCTGCCACAGGAATAGAAGAAATGGAGGTGGTTTTGTAATGACAGAGGTTAAGAACAACAATTCTGCCACAGCGAGCCGCCGAAGTGGCATCAAGATCATGGGACAGTTGATCGTGCTGGTAAAACCATTGCTTCCAATTATGCTCGCTGCTATTGTGCTGGGGGTAATAGGATTCTTGTGTGCGATTTTCCTGACCATCTTGGGTGGAATGATCCTATTAAAGATTCTTGCTGAATTCGGCCATGCAGATATTTTTGCAGTTGCCGGCCAGATATTCCCTGATGCGAAGTTGTCTGTGCTTTTTGTGGCATTATTTGTAATGGCGGTGCTTCGTGGGGTTCTTCACTATGGAGAGCAGTATTGCAACCACTTTATTGCATTTAAGCTGTTAGCGATCATCCGCCATAAAGTGTTTGCAGCACTGAGAAAACTCTGTCCAGCCAAGTTAGAGGGCAGAGATAAGGGAAACCTGATTTCTATTATTACTTCTGATATCGAGTTGCTGGAAGTGTTTTATGCTCACACTATTTCTCCAATCGTGATTGGTATTGTGTGCAGTATTATCATGACAATTTTTATTGGCTTTCAGGCCATTCCAGCAGGAATTCTGGCAGCTTGTGCGTATATCGTTGTAGGCGCCATCATGCCGTTAGTAATGGGCAGAAGAGGTGCGAAAGACGGTATGGAATTTCGTGACTCCTTTGGGGATTTGAACAGCTTCGTGCTTGACTCCCTTCGTGGTCTGGATGAGACCATCCAGTACAGAGCAGGGGAAAAGCGTGCAGAACAGTTAACAGACCGCTCCAACGGTTTGGCAAAACTGCAGAAACGACTGAATGGTCATGCAACGGTACAGGGCGCATTGACCAACTTGATCATCTTACTGTTTTCTGTAGGAATGTTATTTTTAATGATTTCACTGTGGCAGAATGGTACAGCTGATTTTTCGCAGGTAGTAATTGCGACGATTGCAATGATGGGCTCTTTTGGTCCAGTCGTTGCCCTGGCTAGTCTGTCTAACAATTTGAACCAGACATTGGCAAGTGGTGAGCGTGTGCTGTCTGTGTTAGAAGAAGAACCACAGGTTTACGAGGTGTTCGACGGCGTAGACGTAACTTTTGAAGGAGCAAACGTAGAGTCTGTAAATTTTGCCTATGGTGAAGAACAGATTTTACATGATGTATCCTTAGAACTTCCAAAAGGAAAAGTAGTAGGTATTCACGGTGTCAGTGGTTCAGGTAAGTCAACCCTTTTAAAACTGCTGATGCGATTCTGGGATGTGCAGGACGGCAAGGTTCAGATTTCCGGTAAAAATGTACGAGATCTGAATACCAGTAATCTTCGCCATATGGAATCCTATGTAACCCAGGAAACCATATTGTTCCATGATACGATTGCCAACAATATTGGGCTGGCAAAAGAAGATGCGACCAGGGAAGAAATCATGGAAGCCGCAAAAAAAGCTTCTATCCACGACTTTATCATGACATTGCCAAAGGGATATGACACTCCAGTTGGCGAGTTGGGTGACACTCTGTCTGGTGGTGAACGTCAGCGAATCGGTATTGCCAGAGCATTTTTACATAATGCGCCATTTTTGCTGCTGGATGAACCGACTAGCAATCTGGATTCTCTCAACGAGGGTATTATCTTAAAATCCCTGCAGGAAGCAAAAGAGGATCAGACCATCATTCTGGTGTCACATCGTGCCTCTACTATGGGTATTGCCGATGTGGTATATCACATGGATAACGGTAGAAAATCTTAAGTTTTAGAAACAGTGTATTGCACGAAAACGCTATGCTGTGGGAGGAGGAAACATGGCGGACAAGGTAGTCACTAAGCGTGAACAAGAGAAAAAAATGGTATCACAGATGATCGCGTTGTACTGCAAAAAGAAGCACGGCGGCAAGTCCGTTTGCCTTTGCAAAGACTGTGAAGCATTGGACCGCTACGCAAGAGAGCGAAGTGAGAAGTGTCCATTTATGGAGACAAAGACATTTTGCTCCAACTGCAAGATACATTGTTACAAGCCGGAAATGAGAGAAAAAATCCGTGAAGTAATGCGCTTTTCCGGTCCTCGGATGATATTTTCCCACCCGATAGCGGCGATGCATCATGTGATAGCGACGAAGAAAGAAAAGAAGAAATTGGAGAAAGAAGCATGAGTATCAAGAAATTATTATTAGTTATTTTAGGCTGTATCGGTCTTGGAATGGGTGCAGTAGGAGTGGTAGTTCCTTTGCTTCCAGCATTTCCATTTTTACTTTTGGCAGCATTTTGTTTTACCAGAAGCTCCGAGCGTTTGAACAACTGGTTTCGAGGCACAAAATTATATAAAAACAATCTGGAAACCTTTGTGCATGGGAAAGGCATGACATGGAAGACCAAGATTCGTGTTATGATTATCGTGACAGCGTTGATGGCATTTGGATTCTTCATGATGGACGAAGTGCTAATCGGCAGAATCGTGCTTGCCTGTGTGTGGGTGTTCCACATTATCTTATTTGTATTCATCATCAAGACTTGCTCCGAGGAAGATGCGAAAGCGTTGCGCGAGGGCGAGAATCTTGCGGCGTAAATCACTGAGATAGACTAAAAAGTGCAAAATAAAATTAGTCATTTGAAATTGCAAATTGACATCCTATCATCGCAATGATAGTATATATTATATCATTGCAATGATAGGAGAAAGAAGACTATGTCAAAAGTTGTATTATTTCATGGCTCAGACCATATCATAAAACTGCCAGAACTAGGAGCAGGAAAATTGTATAATGACTATGGGCAGGGGTTTTACTGTACCAGAAGTGTGGAGATGGCCAAGGAATGGGCTTGCAAGAACAATAAAAATGGTTTTGTGAATCAATATGAATTGGATACAACGGATTTGCGCATCCTTGATTTGCAGGATGGTAATTATAGCATCCTTAATTGGATTGCCTTACTTTTAAAGAATCGGACGTTTTCTTTGAATAATGAGATTGCGATAGATGCAAGAGACTATATAATCGTCCATTATTTGATAGATACAAGCCAGTATGATGTGGTAGTTGGATATCGTGCAGATGATTCTTATTTTTCGTTTGCAGAATCCTTTGTGGAAAATGGGCTGCCTCTTCGTGGACTGAATCAAGCATTACGGTTGGGAAAATTAGGAGAGCAGACTGTTCTTGTATCTGAAAAAGCGTTTCAAAAACTTGTTTTTTCTGGTTATGAATTGGCAGATAGGACAGAATACTATCCGAGATTTCTAGACAGAGATATGATAGCACGAGAAACGTATCGAAATGAGATTCGAAAAAGTAAAACATATAAGGATGACATCTTTGTAATGGATATTTTACGAGAGGAGATGGAAAACGATGACCCGCGCATACAACGAATTGTATCTGAGTGATGCAAAAAAAAGATTGTCGGTCATGTTCGATTATGCCATTAATGACATGAAGCAAGGCGCAGATTTTTTTGCAGAGTTGTTTGTGCAGTCTGGAATCGCAGAAAAGTTCGAAAACGGAAATCCTGGATGGATTGCAGGAAAATCCGGAATAGAATTGGTGCGAGATGTCATGGAATCTGCCTGTGAAAATATTGTGCTTCCAGTTCCGACCTACATACAGGATAGAACGCCAGAGTACTGGGCAGGCTGGGCCTTGGCAGAATATCAGTGGTATGCAGGTCGACGTTTCCGCGACATATTTGAACGTGTTCCTTTATCAAGGGTAATTTCCATGTATAAAGTCTATCACGAAATGGATATTCTCCAGTTTATAGATGCCATGGAAGCCCTGTATAATGATGTTTCGATAGAGACAAAACTGAAAACAATCCGTGAACATCGAGGCTTGTCCCAGGTGGAACTTGCCAATAAGTCTGGAGTCAATTTTCGATCCATACAGATGTATGAACAAAGAGTAAATGATATTGACAAGGCACAGGGGCATACCTTATACAAGCTTGCTCGGGTGCTGGGATGTTCTATCGAAGATTTGTTAGAACATCCAATGAAGTAGAGTGGCAAAACATTTGTCATAAAAGTGTGTAAATAAAATTGAGCAGGTACAAAATTGGCTCTTACAAACCTTAGAACGGTTTGGGCGAGGCAATTTTGCTACCTGCTCTTTTTTTAAAATCGATTTCCGCACTTCGGACAGAAATCAAAGTTTTCTTCAGTTGTAAATCCACAGTTCTGACAACGTTTGTACATGGTTCTTCTGCCCTGATTGCACATTCGAAGATCAGATTCCTGAATCTGCACATTTTCCCCACGGGCAATGCGTTTGCCCACTTCCGGGTCTAATTCATAAATCGTATTACAGCAGGTGGACTTCACATAGTAACGTTTGCCCCAGCGAAAAACAGGGATGAAGAACAGTGAAAGCACCGTGTAAGTCATGAATACTTCATATCGTCCATATCCACCGCAAACATTACAGATAATTGTCTGTACAAAATCAAATCTTTTTTGCCCGTCTGTAATTCCCATCATAAAAAACATAATAAATCACACTCCTGTGTTCTATTTTATACTGCAATATTCGTCTGTCAACAAGAGTTTGGATAAAGGTTGTTGAGAAAAAACAATCACTAAAACAGGAGTAAAATGAGAAAAAATTGCTATTAGAGAAAAATGTTGCAAATCCGCAAAAATAGCAAAACTCAGTAAAATCAAGGGTTTTGGACGATAAAAAGTTATAAACAAAAGTTAGTCGTGATTAACCTATAGCAATTTTGCTACAAACGATATGATGAAAAAATCTATGGGCTTATGTTAGGCTACTAATATCAAATAATATGAATGTAATGTGCGATGTGGTCTTGGACTGCTTTTTTTATCAGAGGGAGTTAGTTAACGCTAATTGCAAAATACATAACAAATAAAAGAGGTAAAAAAATGAAAAAGTTAGGGAAAATAATGTTGGTGTTTGCCTTGGCGGTAGTGATGCTGGTAGGCACACAAAGTACTGCGAAGGCGGCTGAGGTTCCGGCGGTAAAAGATGGTACCTATAGCGTTGGTGCTAGTTTGAGCTGCTATGTAAATGCCATGGGTGGTGTTGAATTTGGCGCGCCTTTGTTAAAAAGTGCAGAAGTTACATTTAAAGATGGCAAAGGGACTATGAAACTTTATTTCAGAAAAAGTAGTGTGACAATCTATAGTATTACCTGTGACACCTTTATTGACAAAGCTGCGGGAACGATTGGTTATTACGATAAAAATGGAACTTTGCAGACATCAGGTGTAAGTGTTTCAAACAGTAGTGATACTGCATTGAATCCAGCAAATGAAGCAGTGCCATATGTTTCTGCAATCAGCTTCCCATTGGATCAGAAAACCAATACCTATAAGTTGGCATTGTATGTAAACAGTAATGTAATGGGAGCCCAGTTTGGTGCAGGTGGTTCTTCTGATGCAACACTTTCTGTAGATTGGAGTAATGTACCGTTTGAGGAAACCAGTAGTGGTGATGTATCAAATAACACAGGTTCGACAGATAAAAATACAACAACTAATAGCGGAACTTCTGGAAGCTCCGGCAATACAAATGGATCTGATATTACTACAAAAGCAGAAAACACAACCACTTTATCTACGGATAAGAATGGGAATACTACAACAGGTGCAGCAACATCTGAAACAACCGAAGGTGTAACAACAGACGATACAGCAACATCAGAAGATGAAGTAACATCAGAAGATGAAGTAACAACAACACAGTCAGAATCAGAAATTGTGGAAAAAGATGGTCTGAACATTCATTATGCAAATGATGAAGCAGAAGATTCTTCTGCAGTAGCTGAAACAAGTACGGATACAGCTCGGGCAGGAGGCATGAAACCGGCAGGAGTTGCGGGAATTGTAATCTGTATTGTTGTGGTGGCTGGTATCGTGGGATACGTTGCAAAAAGAAAAGTGAAGGCAGGTAAGTAAATAATGAAGAGAAAAATAGCAGTTTTACTTGCTGCAGCAGTTGTGGCAAACGCCCTTGCAGGCTGTGCGTCCTCTCCAGGTAATGCGCCTGAAAACGATGGCGAAAACACACTGACAGATCAACAGTCAGAAGACATTACAATAGCATCTACTTCTGTTGCCATTTGTGAAATTCTGGATGCCCTGGAATATGAGCATGTAGTTGCCGTTCCTGAGACTTCTCGTACATTGCCAGAGCGGTATGCTGATTTGGAAACAATTGGCGGTTCGATGAATCCGGATATTGAAATAATAAAAAGTATTTCACCAGACCTGGTGCTTTCACCACAGTCATTGGAAAGTTCTCTCTCCGAACAGTATACAGCAGCAGGAATCAGCTCTGCATTTCTAAATATGAGCAGTGTGCAGGGGATGTATGATGCGATTGACTCTTTGGGAGAGCTTTTAGGGAAAGAAGAACAGGCTGCAGCACTTCATGATGATTATGAAAGTTACATGGAAGGATATGCAACAGAAGAAGTTGAAGACGGTAATTGTATGATCCTCATGTGTTTCCCAGATGGTTTTCATCTGATTGCAACAGAAAAATCCTATGTTGGTAATCTGGTAGAGCTGGCTGGTGGAACTAACGTATATTCCAATTACGCAGGGGATGAAAACGGATTCGTATCTATTAACCCAGAAGATATGATTCAGAAAAATCCAGATAAGATTTTTGTATTTGCTCATTACAACGAAAAAGAAGCTTTTGCATATATGGAAGAAGAATTCAAAACAGATTCTACCTGGCAGTATTACGATGCTGTGAAAAACAATGAAATCTACTATCTTTCATCAGATATGTTCGGAATGAGTGCAACATTAGAGTGGACAGAATCGCTTGATTATTTGAAACCGATTCTGTATGGGGAATAAAAATGCAAAAAAGCATTTTAACAGGTAGAAAAATAGCCGCGTTTATCATAACGATCATTGGTGTTTTGCTCGTATTTTTCTGGGCAGTAAACACAGGTGGTCTGCAGACGACCATACTGCAATTGTTGAATGGATTATTTGTTGAGTACGACGAGACCGTGGCAATCATCTTGGAACTTCGTTTTCCACGAATCATCGTTGCCATTCTTGGCGGAGCACTGATGGCTGTAGCAGGTGTGCTGATGCAGGCAGTTATGAAAAATCCGCTGGCTGATCCGGGAATTATTGGTATCACTTCTGGAGCTGCGGTAACAGCAGTTATTATCACAGCAATTTTTCCTGCGCTGGCAATGTTCACACCAGTCTTTTCCTTTATCGGAGGATTGATCGCGTTTGCGTTAGTATATACGTTGGCATGGAATGGACAGATTAGTCCAATCCGCCTGATTTTAGTCGGTATCGCAATCAACGCACTATTCACTGGACTTTTACAGGCATTTACATCTGCAACAGGTGGCAGCTACTCTGGCGCACAGAGTATTGTCAATGCAAATATCTCATTAAAAACATGGGTGGATGTAAAAATCCTTTTAATTTATGTAATCATAGCGGCTGTGTGTTGTGTTCTGATTGCAGGAAAGTGCAATCTGCTAGCTTTATCAGACCAGACAATGCATGGACTGGGAATCAATGTGAGTCGAATGAGAGTTGTCATATCTGTTATTTCGGTTTTGATGGCAAGTATTTTTACCGCAGTGATTGGAAGTGTAAGTTTTTTGGGCTTGATTGTTCCGCATATTGCAAGGTTGATTGTGGGAAGTGACAACAAAGTGTTAATTCCATACAGTGCTTGCCTAGGGGCATTGATATTCCTTGTGGCAGATACCGTAGGACGAACAATCGCATATCCATATGAAATCAATTCTTCCATCATCATGTCTATTATCGGCGGACCGATGTTCATTATCTTGCTGAAAAGGAGTCGTGGTGTATATGGATAAGATGAAAAAAGGGTTGTGTGTACAAAACCTTGTCTTTGGTTACGAAGTAAAGGAAACAATTATCCAAGATGTTTCTTTGCAGGTGGCGCCAGGCAAGATTACAGCACTTATCGGTGCCAATGGATGTGGCAAGTCCACATTGTTCCAACTTTTTACAGGCAGATTAAAACCCGCTTCTGGTCAAGTGTTTTATGAGGGGAAAAATATTAAATACATAAAACAACGTGAGTTTGCAAAATCAGTGGCGGTAGTGCACCAATACAACACGGCTCCTGCGGATATAACGGTAAGAAAGCTGGTGGAGATGGGAAGAACCCCATACCAAAATCTGTTGGCTTACTCCCATAAAGAATCGGATAAGGATGCAGTAGAACGGGCGTTGATGTTGACGAATACAAAAGAATTCGAAAACCGTATGATGTCCCAGTTGTCCGGTGGACAAAAACAGCGCGTCTGGATGGCCATGGCACTGGCTCAAGAACCAGAAATTCTGTTGCTGGACGAGATAACGACTTATCTTGATATCCATTATCAGATAGAACTTTTGTCTCTAATTCAAAAGCTGAATCGAGAACAGGGAATCACTGTACTAATGGTTCTTCATGATATCAATCAAGCTATGGAATATGCAGATGAAATCGTGGTGATGAAAAAGGGACAGATTATTGCGGCAGGAAATGTAGAGAACGTAATCACGGAAGAAATACTGGATGAAGCGTTTTTAGTAGAAACAGAGATTGTTTCGGTAGGTGGAAAAAAATATTGCCTTTTTTCCGGCAAAAATGATTTACAGGTCAATGACCTTTAAATAAAAAAGAAAAAATGATCATAACACGAAAGTGTTTTGCGCTAAGGCGCAGGAAGGAGAAAAAATGAAAAAGAAATTTATGGCAGCAGTGGCTGTAGCAGCACTTGCTGTATCAACATTAGGAACAACTGCTTTCGCTGCAGAAGCACCAGAAGCAGGAGACACAATTGCAGTAGAAGATATCAATGATTTAGCACCAGGTGTTTATGATGTAAATGCTTCTCTCTCTTGTTACGTAACCGCTATGGGTGGTGTTGAATTTGGTGCGCCATTACTGCAGGATGCTCTTTTGGACGTTGCAAAAGATGGGTCTGCAGAAATGACACTTGTGCTTGATAAAAGCCAGGTTACAATCTATGGAATCACATGTGACACTTTTATTGATGTAAGTGCGGCTGGTTCAGTTCTTAATTATCATGATGGTGCAGAATGGAAAACGGTAGATTATACGCTCAGCGAAAATACTGCAAAAAATCCTGCAAGTGAAGATGTAAATTATGTTGATTCTGTAACTTTCCCTGTATCTGCAGTTGGTGGTACTTATGCACTTGGATTATATGTGAACAGTAATGTAATGGGTGTACAGTTTGGTGGTTCAGATGATGCAAGATATGCGGCAACATTAACAGTTAATTGGGAAAACGTAACTGTTGAAGCACTTTATGCAGAAGACACACTTGAATCCGGCACATATGCAGTAGATATTTCCTGGTCTCCAATGGCGGGCATGTTCCAGCCTATCCTTGATGTAGATGCAGAAAATGGTACTTTCAAAGTATACAATGCTTCTGCAGTTGATACAATCAAAGGTTCAGGTAACATCACTTTTGATGAAACAACAGGCGAATATACTCTGACATATACAGATGAAAAAAATGCTGCAAATAATGCTGTGACAACATTTACATATGATGCAGAAAAAGACGAAGTAGCATTTACTGCTCCACTGTACTCCAATGGTATTCCTTATAATCAGAAAAATGCTGATGGTGAATTCGTTCCTTACACAGCAAAAATTACCGTATTAGGCAATGACTCAACAGACGAAGGTACAGGAACAGACAACAGCGGCACAACAGACAACAGTGGCACAACAGATAACAGCGGCACAACAGATAACAACGGTACAACAACAGATACTACAACAAAAGCTCCAGAAACAGGTGACACAGCATCTTCCACAGGGATGATCCTTGTTTGCTTAGCAGCAGTTGCAGTAGTTGGCGTAGCAGCTAGAAAAAGAGCAATTGCTTAATTAAAAAAACAAATATCACTGAAAATTTTATAGCAGACTAAACTAACAATTTTTATATGACGGGAGCCCTATGTTTTATCAGGGCTCTCAGTCTGCGTTATAGCGATTGTTCTAGAAATGAAAATATGAGAGGTAACAGGATGAAAAAGTTATTAAAGAGAGGCCTTGTGGTCCTGCTTGCAGTGTGCATGATGTTTGGCATTGTGGCATGTGGCAGTGAGGGCAGCAGTACAGAAGGCGGCGCTACATCTGGCGGTGGCAATACTGCAGAAGTGGCAAATGATTATTACTTAGACTTAACAGAACTGGGAATGAAACTGACCGTGTTCTTAAGACTGAATGAGGATGGTACTTTCATTTTTTCCAATACACTGGACTTTGCAGTGGATAAAAGCTCTGGTACTTTCCAGAAATCCGGTGATGAATACATCATGGTATTTACTTCTGTAAACGGGGAAGAAAAATCTGTTTCTGATGGTCTTACAAGCAGCTTTGTTGTGACAGAAGATGGCAATCTGGATTTCTCTGTTGGCGGTGCAGTGCCTTATGGCTCAGCAAACATTGACACTGTTTCAGAAGAAGATGCAAGTATCGTTCTGATGGGTATGGTTGTAACAGAAGATTACCAGGCACCAAGCGATGAAAGCGCTTTCCAGATGGGAAGCTACACAGCAGCAATGGTAGAGCAGGATGGTATTTTCTACACACATGTAATTACATTTTATGAGGATAACAGCTATCTGCATTTTGTAAGTTATGACCAGAATGGTCAGCTGATGTTTATGAGCGAGACTGGTACCTATGGTGTCAGCACAACACAGCTTGCCTTAGAACCAGATGGAATGGAAACAGAAGGCATGAAACGTGTGGAATGTGAAGTAGTAGATGGCACAAACATCAAAGCTTCCGTCGTTGCTTATCCAGGTGCAGAACGTACCGTGTTAGATTTTGCCAAGGCAGACATCATCAGCCAGCTTAACACCTATTCTGGTACAGGTACGGTAACAGGAACCACAGACACTTTCAACGCATCCTTAACACTGTACGAAGATGGCAGTTATGAAACATCCGCAGAAGGATTTATGGAAAAAGGTGTGTTAGCTATTAACTCCGCAGAAAACTATGTAAAACAGTATCCAGACCACCCAGAAACAGGAGTGAGAGGATTGACACAGGTAGGCACCGTTCCAGCAGGAACACTGGATGGGGATAGCCTTGTAGATATCAGAGTAAGAACTTCTGATAGTCTGACCAGATATGCCTGCAACATGGAGTAATTATATCAAGTGGAAGAAAGGAATGTAAAAAATGGAATCATCTCAGAGATTTTTTGACTGGTGCTTTAAAACAAGAGCACAGAACGTTATTAACATGTATAACGGCGTGGAAATCACTCACGAAAGATTGTTTTTAAATTTCACATGCCATGAACCAACTTTTATTTCCAATGGTCCTGCAGGCTTAAACGGAAGCGTAAAAGGGGTTGGATTTATGCCAAAGGATGAATACTTAGAAGAAACCTTAGAGGCTTTTATGGGTCACATCAAAACCTATGATCCAGAGGACAAAACATATGGCAAGCGTGGCTTGGAACTGCTGATCAAATACATGTATGCAGAAGAAGCCCATCACAGAATGGACTTTACAAAGCTTGGCAGTCTGGAAATGGCGAAAAAACAGAGCTGGGAAAACTATCAGGTAAACAAGGAAGCTGCATTAATGTTCTTCCAGCCACCAAGAATTTCTTACAAATTAAAAGGTACCGTGGAAATTTACGATGAAGCCACTTCCGGTAAAAGAGAGTTGTATCAGCAGTTTATCAACGCGATGCACGATATGTACCATACACCAGATATGAGCAGATGGTTAAGCTACCCTGCTTATATTTTCCGAATTGAAGAAATCTATGACAACTCTGCTACGCCAAATGGATTTGGCAAGAGACTGGAGTATCCAGTGCCAGAGGTGAAATAGGCACTTGTTATTTTTAAAGTATTTTAAGAAAAAAACGAGGAACTTACATTGAAAAAGAAAACGCAAGCTATAAAAAGAAAACTCATTGCCTTGAGTTTAGCGGTTTGTATGGTGTTGGGTTCTCTGACTTTGACTGGCTGCGATACTTCTATCGATTCCAGAAAGTCAGACACCTCCAATACATTGTATGTAGGACACGTGGGAACCTCATTTCCGACTTCCTTCATGCCATGGCTGTCCCGAGATGGGATTGCACCGACCATCGCCAGCATGGTGTATAACACGCTGTTTTCCTATGATGACGAAACCGGTGAGTTTGCTCCTTTGACAGCAAAGCAGTGGTGCTATGTGGACTTGGAGGGCAATCCATTGACTGAGGATGGAACCTTTGACGGAGACATCGACTATGACGCAGTGGCAGAATATTATGGTGCTTCTGCAGAAGATCACATGGTTGTCCGTATTGAACTTCACGATAATATTTACTGGCATGACGGAGAAAAACTGACCGTTGAGGATGTATATTACTCCTTCGATGTGGCCACAGACAATGCCCTGAGTAATCACGCCGGAGCACTGGCATGGACTTCAGACCTTCGTCATGAGTCCGGTAAAGGAGAGTTGGTACAGCAGGGAATGTTTACCGCAGAACACCCTGATTACAGCGGAACTTTTGTGATCCAGCCAGGAGAAGAAGACACTGTTATGTATCTGTCTGTCAATAAGGTATTGGGAGCAGTGACCACACTGTTTAGCACCATTTTGATTTTACCGGAACATATTTGGGCGCCATTGGTATCAGAAACACAGCAGTTGAACAACAAAAATCCTCAGGGAGAATTTTTAGAACAGTATCAGAACCCTGTGGGAAGCGGTGCATGGATTCTTAACACTGAGGAGACTAATACCCAGGTCATCACCTTAGATCGGAATCCAAACTATCATCTAAAAGATGAAAATGGACAGGAATTGTACAAGGTAGACAAGATTAAGATGATGCTGTATCTGGATTCCAACACAGCGATTTTTGCCCTGCGCAAAGGATATGTGGATATGTTGGACTCTACCATCAGCTCCAACTTCCTGGCATTGATGCAGCAGGAAGAGGATATCTATGTGTCACAGGCACCGGGAACCTATACCACCAGCCTGGTGCTGAATGTGAATCCTTCCGATCCTTACAACGAAGGTGTCAAGACCTTGTTGCAGGATGTGGAATTTCGTAAGGCAATTGCTCTTGCAATCGATCAGGAAGAATTGATTCAGTATGTGTTAAATGGAGCTGGGCAGAGGGCATCTGCCGGATTGATCTTAGAATCCAATGACCTGCTTTATAATCCGAAGGCAGATATTTTATCTGGAAGTACAGAAGAAAAAGTAGCCCAGGCCAATGCCATCTTAGATGAGATGTATCCGCAAAAAGATGAGGATGGATATCGTCTGTTACATGGAGAGCGGATCAGCTTTGAGATTCTGGCCTCCGCTGGTCAGCAGGATCTGGTGGCATATTTGCAGCGTCAGTTCCAGCGAATTGGTATTGATGTCCAGTTTGCGGCATCTGGTTCCACACCAGAGACTACATATATTTATCCAAGTAATTTTGACATGACCGTACAGAACGTAATCCTGTCCATGTCCAATGCAGACATTATGTATCGGGCTCATTTTGTTACTACTGAGCGTTCCTCTAACTATGGCAAATATCAGGATGAAACGATGACTGCCATGATTGAAGAAATGCGATACACATTAAACGAAGACTTAAAGGTTTCTCTGATTAAGGACCTTCAGGTAGAAGCAGCAAATGGGTATTACAAGATACCACTTTATGCTTCGGATGTACTTTCCGTTGCCCGTACAGACCGTTATACCGGCTATGTGGCAGCACCGGGTCAGACCGTATTTAACGTAGACACCCTTGCAAATTTAAAAAAGGTTGAATAGAAAATGGAAAAATCTTATATCGTCAAACGAATTTTATATACGTTCTTCATATTTGTAGTGGTTGTTACGTTATGTTTCTTTATTCCACGTATCGGTGTAGAAGACCCGGCATCTCGTTATTACCCTGCACAGGGCAATATGTCGGATGAACAATATGAAGTAATCAAAGAACTGACAAGAGAGCAGTACGGCTTAGACGGCTCCACCTGGTCTCAGTATGTCAGATACATAAAGGGAGTGCTCCACGGGGATCTGGGAACCTCCTATCAGTCAGGCAGTCCCAAGGTTGCAGACCTGATTTTTGAACGACTGCCCTGGACATTGGTATTATCGGTGTCCACCCTTTTGATATCCCTGTTTTTCGGGGTGCTAATAGGTGCCTTTTGCGCATGGAAGCGAGGCGGCTGGCAAGATCGGGCTCTGATGAATGCCTCCACCATAACCACCGCAGTGCCAAGCTTTTTTATCGCACTGCTGTTGGCATTCTTTCTTGGTTTTCAGTGGGAGATTTTCCCAGCGTACACGGACCAAAATATGGTATCCAACTTTAAGTGGAACCTAGACAGCATCACCATGGTGGCGTACAATGCAGCCCTTCCAGTTATTAGCTGTATCATTGGCGGCATCATCTCCTATGCACAGAGCACACGAAACAGTGTCATCGCAGTGTCCAATGAAAACTTCATTATTACTGCAAAGGCAAAGGGCATTTCCAATACAGGAGTGATTTACAAGCACACTCTTCGAAATGCCATGCTTCCGATTGTAACAAGCCTTGGTATGAGTATCAGTGGTCTCATCGGTGGTTCTGTTGTAATCGAAAAAATCTTCAACTGGAACGGAATCGGAACCCTGTTTCTTGAAGCCAACAATAACAACGATTATCCGTTGATGATGGGCATTATGATCTTTTTATCTGCTTTTGCCCTGGCAGCCAATCTGGTAACAGACCTGTGCTACAGTTTGTTGGATCCTCGTGTAACCTTAGGGGAGAAACGCTAGATGACAGGGTTGAAGTTAAAAGAACTCCTGACACAGGTGCTTGTAAACTGTGTGGGATTCGTAAAAAAAATCTGGGGTCATAAGCAGGGAAGAATCGGGCTGATCATTGTGTTGGCACTGGTATTTATCGCCATTTTTGCTGACGTTTTAGCTCCTTATGATCCATACGATGTAACCCAGCGAGCGCAAAAGGGACTTGCGCCTAGTCTTGCTCACTTGCTTGGTACATCCATTACCACTGGACAGGATTCCTTTAGTATGCTCCTTTTTGGTGCAAGGGTATCCTTAAGTGTTGGTATTGTCACTGGACTTTGTATTGCGGTTATTGGCGCAATCCTTGGTGTGGCAGCAGGTTATATGGGCGGTGTGGTAGACATGGTTCTGATGCGAATCGTAGACATCATGATTGTCATTCCAACCTTACCTCTTACCATTGTAATTACCAACATTTTTGGCCACAGTTACGTGGTCATCGTATTTGTATTCGTACTGTTCGGCTGGCAAAGCCTTGCCCGTGTGGTAAGGTCCCAGGTACTGCTCCTTAAGAACTCAGACTATGTCAAATCTGCAGAGTTGGCTGGGGCCGACAGAAAATATATTATGTTCAAACATATTTTACCGGGAGTTTCCCATCTGGTGGTCATGAACACCGCACTTTCCTGTGCAGGTATCATGATTGCAGAGGCAGGTCTTAGCTTTTTAGGTCTGGGCAATCCAACCGCCATCAGTTGGGGTAAGATGCTGGCAGATGCCCAGAGCGGCGGTTCTATGCTGTTTGGCCACTGGTGGACCATCATCACTCCAGGTATCGGTATTTTCCTATCTGTATTTGCATTTATGCGATTAGGACTTGCCATTGAGGAAATCTTAAATCCTCGTATGAAAAAGCAAAGCGGTGCGAAAGTACTGCTGAAACATATGACAAAGCGTTATATGGATGAAGTATTCCTGTCCATGAATGAACCGGATCTTACAAATCAGAATGTGGAACCTGGAAGGCCGGGAGCAAAATCCTGGCAGGAAGGAGGGGCTCATGAAACAGGAAAACGTTAGCCTGAAAACCCGAACAGATGATTTTGAACACCAGAAAATGCTGGAGATTAAAAACTTAAAGGTTGTTTTTCCTATGGAAATGGGGCTGCTTCGGGCGGTAGAAGGCATTGACCTGTCTGTAGATAAAGGAAAATGCGTTGCTATTGTAGGGGAAAGTGGATGTGGAAAAAGTGTTACCTCACTTGCCACCATGAAGCTTCTCAACCCAGCCCAGGCAGTGGTTCAGGTAGATAAAATGGAACTGGACGGCATGGATATCACACAGTTGTCTGAGCCTGAAATGCAAAAACTTCGAGGCAGAAAAGTTTCCATGATTTTTCAGGATGCACTGTCTGCCCTAAACCCGGTTATGACTGTGGGAAAACAGTTGGATGAAATTTTTCGCAAGCATTTTAAGATTTCCAAAAAAGAGGCCAAGGCTCGTTCTATAGAGGCCCTTCGCATGGTAGGGATTCCAGAGCCGCAGATGCGCTACAAGGCTTATCCACATGAGCTTTCCGGCGGTATGCGACAGCGTGTACTGATTGCCATGGCATTTGCCTGCCATCCGGATCTGATCATTGCAGACGAGCCAACAACCGCACTGGATGTTACCATTCAGGCCCAGGTATTGCAGGTGTTAAGCGATATGCAGCGGAAAAACGGCACATCATTGATCCTGATTACTCACGATTTAAGCGTGGTGGTACACATGGCAGATGAAATCTGTGTTATGTACTGTGGGAAAATCGTGGAGAAAGCAAGTACTCGTGATTTGTTCAAGCAACCATTACACCCATACACCAAAGGGCTGATCAATTCGGTGGCAAAAATGAGTGATGAGAAGGGGGAATTTGTTCAGATTCCAGATTCATTGCCGAATCCAATGAACAAGCCACAGGGATGTTATTTTCATCCACGATGTCCTTATGCGACCGAACAATGCAGACAGGAAATGCCATATATGGAAACATTAGAAAATGGACGCCAGGTAAGATGCTGGAATTGGAGAGAGGAGGTTTGCTATGTCGAATAAAGAGATTTTGCTAGAAACAACAGGACTGAGCGTAAACTTTCCGGTAAAAAAAGCAATGCCCTGGCAGAAAAGTCAATATGTCCAGGCGGTAACAGATGTATCTATACAAATTCACAAAGGGGAGACCTTTGGCCTGGTAGGAGAGAGTGGCTGCGGGAAATCCACATTTGCCAACGCATCCTTAGGGATTCAAAAACCAATGGATGGTCAGGTGTTTTTTAAAGGAGAAGATATTAACAATATATCGGCAAATCGGATGAAAGAGCTTCGCAAAGACATGCAAAAGATCTTTCAGAATCCGGCAGCATCTCTCAATCCACGATTTACCATTTTGGATCTGATTGCAGAGCCGTTGGTCATTCGCGGTGGCTACACTGCCCAGGAGCGAAAGGACCTGGTCATCAATATGTTGAACAAGGTAGGTCTTAGCGAGGCAGATCTGTATCGCTACCCAACGGATTTTTCCGGTGGACAGCAGCAGCGTATTGCCATTGCCCGTGCACTGATCCTAAATCCAGAATATCTGGTGTGTGACGAGCCGGTCAGTGCGCTGGACGTATCCGTTCACGCACAGATCTTAAATCTGCTGATGGATCTGCAAAAGCAGATGGGAACCACCTATCTTTTCATCTCCCATAACCTGGCGGTGGTGAAAAAGATTTGTGACCGATTGGCCATTATGTATCTGGGCAAGGTGGTGGAATATGGAGATGCAGATAAGATTTTTGCAAATCCACGTCACCCATATACCAAAGCGTTGATTTCCGCTGTATTGGACATTGATGTGGATTCAAAAAAAGAACGTATCACGTTAAAGGGTGACATCTCCAGTCCAATTGATCCACCTGCAGGCTGTCGTTTCTGTAAACGATGTCCAATGGCAGTGGCAGACTGCGAGACCGTAGAGAGCCCATTGGTGGAAATTGAGCCAGAACATTTTGTGGCATGTCGATATGTAAGATAACATAGATGTGAAAACGAACATCAACAAAGAAGAGATATATAAACCGAAAAAATATATGATAAAGGAGACCATCAACATGAAAAAGTTTTATAAATTACTGTCCCTTGTTTGCGTTCTCTGTCTTGCCGTTTCTACTATGGCATTCACAGGATGCGGCAAACAGGAACAGCCAGCGGATGGCAGTGCAGTGACATCTAGTAGCGTAGAGTTAAGTGCCGGTGTAGAAAACAATGCAAAAAATAATCTGTCCGCAGAACCAGAGACAGATTCTGAAGAAGCAGAAGAACAGCAAGAAGATGCTGATGACGCAAACACAGAAGAAGCAGAAGACAAAACTGGAACAAGCTCCAACAGTGGTTCTGATAATAACGCAAGCAATAGCTCTAATACGGGAAGCAACACAGCCACAGGTTCCAACAACACATCTTCCAACAACGGTTCAACAACAGAAGAACCAAAAGCGGAAGAACCATCAAAACCAGCCTACAGCACAGGCACATACAGCGGTGGACATACAACCTACAGTGATGGCATGGCACAGGATATCGCTTACAGCTATTCCATTACATTAAACGGAGATGGAACTTATAAATATTCTGTAAGCTTCTCTGTAACAATGGGAGAAGAGACTTATCCACAGAGCCAGTCTGAATCTGGAACATACTCTGTAAACGGCAGCTCTATTACATTTACAAGCAGCAGCGGCAGCACAACTTCTGGAACCATTTCCGGCAACACAATCTCTGTTACAAGAAATGTTTCTACACAGGCACCAAATGCTGTAACAATCAAAGTAAGACAGTAAGGTAAAGATGTATCTGAGTTGCGTTCTCTAAAATTGTACAGGAGAAAAAGTATCAGAAAATACAAAAACAAAATTTAAACGAAAATGAGGAGTCATGATGCATCAAACATCATGACTCCCTATTTTTTTGTTTTATATATGGGTTATTAATGATTGTTTCTTTATTAATTTTTGGGCATACAAGTGTTTATTTTGTACAGCTTAAGAACACTTTCATGTTTTCAAGCTTGGCATTTAATGGTACTTCACAGCCGGAACCGATGATGATACCGCCGCCCATAGCCATGTCGATCAGCTTGTCGCAGTATGCTTTTGTTTCTTCTGGTGTGCCAAATGCGAGAATGGTAGCAGGAACGTCACCACGAAGAACCTGATATCCTTTTAAGATTTCGTATGCTTTTTCAAAGTCTGTATCCCCGTCTAATTCAATGATGCAGCTTCCCTTCGGAAGTTCTTTGAAGTATGGAAGCATTGGAAGCCAGTTGCCGTCTGCATGAACGACTGGTGTGATGCCTGCTTCGTATAATGCCAGACACATCTGTTTTAATGCTGGCCAAGCAAACTCTTCAAACATATCTGTAGAGATAAAGGTTGCGGAAGAACGCATTGCAAAGATTGCGATACGAGGATTTTCAATACCCTTAACGCTTCCGATGGCTGTTTTGATGATATCTGGTGTTGCTTTTGCAATAGCAGCTTTTACTTTTTCAGGTTCATCGTATAAGTCATAGAAGAATTCTTCCAGACCACGTGTCATAGAGAAGGTATCAAAAGCTGGAGCTGTACCGCCGTGGAACATCATAGGAATGTTCTTAGAGTCCCAGAATTTCTTATTTGCAGCTACTTCTTTCCCGCAGCCAATAAATCCGCCGATGGCTTTGAAGATTTTGAAAGGACCTGTGAAAGGTGGGTTCTGGATGGAGCAAACATAAGGCATCTGCCATTTGCCAAACCCTTTGTTGATGATCAGGTCATAATCTTCCTGTTTCATGATTTCTTCTTCAATAAACTGGAACAGTTCATTTTCGCCCAGATCTTTTCCTGGAATACGAACTTTCATCTGTTCAATATAGGTAACTGTTTTTGGTCCTAATGGAAATGCAACGTCTGGATAACCAATGATTTCACAAGTTTTCTTGTAAGCATCCATGAATGATTCATTGCCCTGGAATAAATACGCCTGCGTTACGCCAGCTGGAACTGCCGCATAAGTACAGATATGTGGAAAGACTGGAATATCCTGTTTTTTCTCAAATGGCTGTAGGCTCATAACGTGTTCAAATTTCTGCATGCTATTCATAAAAAATCCTCCCTTAAATGAAATAAAACCCAATTTATTGCTTCCATTGTAGTAGTTGTCTAAAGGAATGTAAAAGTCGAAAATGGAATTTTTCGATAACCAAAAGTTATTGATTTTGTTGAAAAATGTAAGGATACGTGGTACAAAAGAGGTAGGTATGTTTTGAAATCTCTCAGAGGAGGAATGCTTGTGAACACCACCCAGATCAAATATTTTCTGGCAGCAGCCAGAACGTTGAATTTTACTGAGGCAGCCAGGCAGCTGTATATCTCACAGCCGGCATTGAGTAAGCAGATTACTGCCATCGAGAACGAACTGAATATGATGCTGTTTGTCCGCAGTCAGAAAAAGGTGCGGCTGACGCCCGCAGGTGCAGTGCTCTTAAAGGAACTTCCAAAGTTCGAGGAACATTATGATAACATCCTGCATAAAGCAAAGGTTGCCAACGAAGGTGTATCCGGTGAACTTTCCATTGGTTTGTTGGAGGGGCAGATGGTGGGGGATACCTTTACGGAAGTGTATGGACTGTTTGCAAAGCAGTACCCGAATATTTCTGTCCGCCTGCTGCGCAATAGCTTTTCCGGACTTCGAAAGGCGTTGGAGGACGGAAGTATTGACCTGGCAATCACTCTGGAGTTTGACATTGCAGGTGTTCCTAATATCCAATACGAAAAGCTGGAAGTTTGTCCGGCCATCGCAGCGGTTGCCAAGACCCATCCGGTGGCAGCAAAAAAGGTGACCTCCTGGGCTGACTTGAAAGATTACACCATCATCGCTGTTACGGAAGAAGACTGCTTTGCCAGCGATAAGATGATTATCGAAGATTGTAAAAGAGCGGGTTTTACGCCGATGTTAAAATACGCTCCAACATTGGAAACAGCCATGCTTTGGACCGAGGCTGGTATGGGAATCTGTGTGGTCAACTCTATGAACAATCTGACACAGAATCCAAATATCAAAATGCTGAGTGATATGCCATGTAAAAATACCATCAGTGTCATTGCCTGGAAACAGGAAAATATCAACCCGGCGATAGCATTGTTTACTAACTTTTATAATGCACATGGAGATACTGCACGGTAAAGCAAGTAAGTGAATGCAAGAAGAAAAGAAGGAGAAAGAAAAATGGCTTTTGAAATAGTAAAGGAATATTTTGAAAAAGAAGGTTTGGGCGACCGTGTCAAGGATTTGGCTGCGTCCAGTGCCACAGTAGAGGAAGCTGCCGCTGCTCTTGGCTGTGAGCCAAAGCTGATTGCAAAGACTATGTCATTTCTGGTGGCAGACAAGGCCATCTTAGTGCTGGCAGCAGGCGATGCCCGCGTGGATAACAAGAAATATAAAGAAACCTTCCACCAGAAGGCTAAGTTCATTCCAGCCGATGAAGTGGAAGGCTACATCGGACATGCGCCAGGCGGTGTGTGCCCATTTGTCATCCACGAAGGCGTAGAAGTATATCTGGACGAGTCCCTGAGGCGCTTCGAACTGGTGTATCCAGCCGCTGGAAGCGGCCACAGCGCCGTGGAGCTATCCATTCCAGAGCTGAAAAAACACTCCAACTACCTATCCTGGGTAGATATTTGCAAGGGCTGGCAGGAAGAATAATAAAAAAGCATGTTGAAATCGAGAAACAGCGATTCAACATGCTTTTTTTGGGGTGTAAAAAATAAAAAGTATGTTGAAATCAAAAAATAGCGATTCAACATGCTTTTATATTCTAAAATGGATTATCTATCCTGCTGAATGAACTGAATTCCTACCCCATTTGGATCCTGAATAAAGAAAAACTTGGTGAATGGATTTGGAGAAATCATTGGACCTGGTTTGTAGCCGGCAGCTTCCATTTCTGCACGTTTTGCTTCCACATCCTCTGTTTCAAATCCCATGGAAATGCCGCTTCCCTGATATGCACTTTCAGGTTCGCCGATGATTTCCACGCATGTTTCTCCAGCTGCATTTGCTAAGAACACGATTGGATGTGCCACATTGGCGCGCATATCCACAACAATGTTTAAGCCCACGATGTCTTGATAAAATGCTACAGATTCATCAATGCATTTGGAAAAAATACTAACATGTGCCATTTTCATAATAAGATACCTCCTAAAGACCTTGTTTTGAATCCATTATAACTCATGAGGTAAGTGTGCGCAATTTAATTGATTATGTGGCAGCAGAGGATTTTTGTTAATGTAGATTTTACCCAATCATTCTCATAGAAATGTTTGACAACATATACAAAAAAGAGTAAAATTTTAGTAATTTAAATAGTTAAAATATTTTTTTTTGCCAAGGAGCGTTCTGTAAAAAAAACAGAACGCTTTTTTCGAATTTATAAGCGGATTTGAAGCATAAATATAACAATATTTATGGTTGAAATAGATGAGGAATAATGTAAGAGGGAGGATTCTTTTATGTATGACATGGATTTGATTGCCAGAACCGAGACGGTCAACTCACTGCTGGCAAGATACGGCGTTAAGTTCGGTATTTACAAGAATAACGAATTTAAAGAACAGCTGTTTCCATTCGATTCCATTCCACGAATCATTGAAGCGGACGAATGGGACTATTTGGAGAAGGGCTTAAAACAGCGTGTTGTGGCACTGAACCTGTTCTTGAAGGACATTTACAGTGAGAAAAAGATTGTAAAGGATGGCGTGATTCCAGAGGACTTTATTTTTGCGTCCAGCGGCTATATGCCTGAGTGCGAGGGCGTGATGCCAATCAAGGGTATCTATTCCCATATTTCTGGTATCGACCTGGTGCAGGGCAAGGATAAGCAGTGGTATATCTTAGAGGACAACTTACGTGTGCCATCAGGGGCATCTTATCCAACGATTGCCAGAGAACTTTGCCGTAAAGCAAGTCCTAAGACATTTGAAAATATCAAGCTTGAGGATAACCGTAACTATGCAGAACTGTTAAAACGTACGATGGACAATGTTAACGTGGGCGGTATTAACGTTGTATTTACACCAGGACGTTACAACGCGGCATATTTTGAACATTCCTATCTGGCAGAAAAAACTGGAGCACAGCTGGTTAGCAGCAACAACTTAAAAGTTGTGGATGACAAGCTTTACTATATTACCTTTGACGGCAAGTTAGAGCGTGTCGGCGCCATTTATCGTCGTATTTCTGACGAATACTTAGATCCAATGAACTTCAATCCAGAGTCCCTGATCGGTATTCCTCATCTTTATGACGTATTCAAAAAGGGCAACGTAGGTCTGATCAACGCACCTGGTAATGGTGTTGCGGACGACAAGGGCATCTACTATTTTGTTCCAAAGATGATCAAGTATTATCTGAACGAAGAACCAATCCTACAGAATGCACCTACATACCTTCCATTCTACGAAGAAGACATGAAGTACACCTTAGAAAACTTCGACAATCTGGTATTGAAAGACGTAGCAGAAGCCGGTGGATATGGGGTTGTATTTGGCAATAAGATGACTGCGGAAGAAAAGGCTACTTTCATCGAACTGATGAAAAAAGAGCCACGCCGTTTCATTGCACAGGAAGTCATTGATTTCTTAGATATTGACATTTTAGACGAAGGACAGATGGTTCCTCGTAAGGCAGATCTTCGTGCCTTTGTCCTTATGGCAGATGAACCACTGGTATGGAAGAGTGGTCTGACCAGATTTTCCAGAAATCCAGATTCCTTTATTGTAAATTCATCACAGGGAGGAGGCTTTAAAGACACATGGGTATTATCTCGGTAGAAAAAGCGGACAGATTATATTGGTTAGGCAGATACTCCGAACGAGTATATGGCATTTTAAGACTTTATGCCAAAAGCTATGATGAATTGATTGATGGTTTTGGAGACAGCTATATCGATTTTTGCAACAGCATCGATATTCCGAACATTTACGAATCCAAAGAAGATTTTGAATACAACTATGCATTCAACACCGACAATCCAGACTCTATTTTCAGCAACCTGTATCGGGCGTACGACAATGCCATCGAGCTGCGTGATGAGATTGGATCTGAGGTGCTTTCCTACATCCAGCTTTGCATTTATGAAATGAAAAAGGCAAGAATCAGTACAGCACCATTGATTGAAATGCAGAATGTAATCGACTATCTGCTGGCATTCTGGGGATTGGCTGATGATTCCATGCCATCCGAACAGGCAAGAAATATGATTAAGGCGGGCAAACGAATCGAAAAAATTGACCTTTGGGCGCGCCTTGGAAAACCACAGCCAGAGCTTCGCCGTGAAGTCAACAGACTGATGCCACGTGTAGAAAAGTCTGGTCTTGACTATAATAAAGAAAACCTTGCTTACTTAAAAGAACTGGTAAATCAGCCAGAACTGGATTACTACAAGATTGTTGAGATAGTAGAATCTATCATCTAAAACCGGAGGAAACAAAAGTGAGTAAACTGCATTTCGATTATTGGACGGACATCTCTTACTCAGAGGTAGTGAACGAGTGCCATTATACGTTAAAATGTCTGCCTCAGGATACGGACATGCAGCAAATCAAAGAACTGAATATAGCAATGACACCACAGCATGAGTACCATAGAAGTGTGGATTCCTATGGGAATCAGACCCTGTACGGCGATATCTATGAGGCACATAACAGATTTGGATTTCACATCACCGGTGTGGCCCACACCGAATGCGCCATCAGCGAACAGACAAAAGAAGACGAGTTTGTTGGGATTTATCGTTATCCGAATACCTTAAATAAAGCGGGAAGCAGGATTAAGGCATATTTTGACAGCCTGCAGGTGCCAGCGTGTGGTACTTTGGAGGAGGGAGTCACAGATTACGACAGGGCTGTCTATATGATGAATGCCCTGCACAGGGACTTCGTCTATGAATCAGGTGTGACCCATGTGGGAACCACCGCAGAAGAAGCCTGGCAGCTAGGCAAAGGCGTTTGTCAGGACTATGCCCATATCTTGATTGGGATGTGCCATCTGGCAGGCATTCCAGCTCGCTATGTGACCGGCATGATGGTAGGCGAGGGCTATAGCCACGCATGGGTAGAAATCCTGTCCAAAGGCTACTGGTATGGACTAGATCCAACTAACGGCGGCGTGACCACCGGCAATTATATTAAGATTGCAGTGGGCAGACATGCCAACGATTGCGTCGTCAACAAGGGCATCGTGAAAGGCGGAGGCTGGCAGACACAGGAAATCCGCGTTGCAGTGGAAGAAATGGAATAAACGAAAAGGGGCTTTCAAAAAGCCTCTTTTTTGATTATAATAAACTGATGTGAATCATCGCGTAAAACTCCTTGGAAAGGGATAAGAATTATATGGTTAAAACAGTAGTATCGTTAGGACTTCCTGTAGATGAAGTTCTGGAAATAAAAAAGAACCGGCTTGTGCCACAGGGCGAGCTTACCGGCAAGGAAAAGCGTATTAGTATTGTGACCGGTGTTCACGGTGACGAGCTGGAAGGACAGTATGTCTGCTTTGAGGTCAATCGTATTATCAAAGAAAACATGGATAAGCTGACTGGTATCGTGGATATCTATCCAGCGCTGAATCCGCTTGGCATTGACTCCATTACCCGCAGCATTCCTGCTTTTGATATGGATATGAACCGTCTGTTCCCTGGAGCGTTGGATGGTAATATGACAGAGTCCATGTCAGCACAGATCATCGAGGATATCGCTGGATCTGACGCTTGTGTGGACATTCATGCCAGCAATATTTTTCTGACGGAGATTCCCCAGATTCGTATCAACGAGCTGAACAAGGATACGCTGGTGCCATTGGCAAAAGAGCTGAACATTGACCTGATCTGGATCCATGGCGCAGCAACCGTGCTGGAAGCAACACTGGCTCACAGCTTAAATAGCCGTGGTGTTCCAACGCTGGTGGTAGAGATGGGCGTGGGCATGCGTATCACCAAGGAATACTGCAATCAGCTGGTGGATGGCGTCTTCAACCTGATGGCAAAGCTTGGCATCTGGCAGGGAGAAGTCAAGGCACCAAGAACGCCTATTATTTCTGAAAATCCTGACGATGTCAGTTACTTAAATGCATCTACAGCAGGTGTTTTCGTCCCAAGTGCAAAGCATCTACAGATGTTAAAGGCAGGAGACGAGATTGGCAGAATCATCGACCCGCTGCAGGGTGAAGTGTTGGATACCATTCTGGCGCCAGTGGACGGCATTCTTTTCACCATCCGCGAATATCCGGTGGTGGACGAGGGTTCCCTAATGGGCAGAATGCTTCGTGGAGAGGTTGTCTATCAGGAAGTATAGAAGCTTCTTGGGTAGATTGCTTTTGGAAAAGAGTAATTTATGAAAAAAGATTTTTTATCATAAATTTATTATAAAATTTGTTTTGCATAAGGATTTTTGTTATGGAAAAGAAAATAATTTTTGAAACAAGTTCATTATATAGAGACCAGTTTCGCGTGACCGGATTCGAATTCGGCGAGGGGGAAAAGTCTGTCTGCATCGTGGGTAACACTCGCGGTAACGAAGTGCAGCAGATATATACCTGTTCCAAGCTGGTCAAAGCATTCAAAGGTCTGGAGGCAGAAGGCAAGATCAAACCAGGACACAAGATTCTGGTGATTCCATCTGCAAACCCATATTCTGTCAATAGTCAGAAGCGTTTCTGGCCGACAGATAACACCGACATCAACCGCATGTTTCCGGGCTACAACCTGGGCGAAACCACACAGCGTATCGCAGCAGGAGTATTCGAGGAAGTGCAGCATTACACATACGGCATTCAGTTTGGCTCCTTCTATATGCCAGGCCGTTTCATGCCACATGTGCGAATGATGCAGACCGGATTTGAAGATGTGGAAATGGCCAAGTCCTTTGGTATGCCATACGTGGTGCTCCGCAAAGTGCGTCCATACGAGACCACCACACTGAACTATAACTGGCAGATTTGGGAAACCAAGGCCTTTACCATCTACACTACAACTACTGATGAACTGGACGAAGAAAGTGCAGTGGCAGCAGTGGAAGGCGTACTGCGATTCATGGTGAAACAGGGCGTGCTGGAAGAGAACGTGGTGAATGACAGTATAGTGGCTGAACCACAGGTGATCGTAGACGTAGATATGCTTCCAATCCGTGCAAACGTTGCAGGATTATATGTAAGCAAAGTAAAAGTAGGCGATCATGTAGTCAAAGGCCAGCTGCTGGCAGAAATGATCGATCCATTAGACGGCGAAGTCAAAGAAGAACTCATTGCCCCAAGAGATGGCGTGATATTTTTCAATCATGGGGAACCGCTGACCTATGCAAGAACAGCGGTGATAAAGTTGTTGTAAAAGAGCTCAGGGAGCAACCGTAAATGAGGCGTGTGAGAAAAAAAGCGAAACCGAAAACTAACACAGAATTGATAGAAGCACTAAAAAAACAGGCAAAAGTGGTGATACCAGAGAAAGTAAAGCACTATGCCCCAATTGTCGGCGTAGACTATGGCCGCATCACCATCCGCTGCCAGCGCACCCGCTGGGGAAGCTGCTCATCCAAAGGCAACTTAAACTTTAACTGCCTGCTGATGCTGATGCCAGACGAAGTAATTGACAGTGTGGTGGTGCATGAACTGTGCCATAGAAAGCAAATGAACCATTCAGCCGCCTTTTATAGCGAGATCAACAAAGTATTTCCAGCCTATAAACAATGCCAGAAATGGTTGAAAGAAAATGGCGGGAAGATCATGCGAAAGATAGAAGCGTGAGTGGACGCTGTGAGAGCAAGGTGTAAGAGAAAGGTGTAAAGGGAAGGTTTGTGAAAACAGAGCAGACTTTACATCCTGCAACAAGATGTTGCGTTACAAAACACCACTGTTTTGCTATACTAAAATAGAAGATTGACCTTACTTCAAACATTTGAAGTGTTAAGTGGCAGGTAACAAGCTGATTTGTCCTAAATCGATGGGTGGTGGTAGTATGACACAGGTAGGAAAAAATATAAAAACCAATAGAACAGAATTACAGATGACCCAGCAGGATCTGGCTGATAAAATGTCCGTTACCCGACAAACAATTTCAGGTTGGGAGCAGGGTGTTTCCCAAACAAAAAGATATTAAGAAACAGCCCATGTTTACCTGCTTGCAAACAAAAGAATATTGCTACTAGACTAAGAGATACTACATAAGTGTGTTGGTATCTCTTTTTTGTTGCCGTGAAACAGCAGACTATTTCATTTCTGCTTGATTACCTTAAAACTTATTAGTCTATGGTTTGTCAAGGGCTTGTTGCGTGAGAAATGCTGAATATCACCCTTTACAAAACATAGGCTGATAAGTAACTTTTCAAAAGCAGAAAAGAAATGGCAATGCTTATAACAATATGATATAATGCAGATGAAGACAAAAAAGGAATTTGTCGAGCTGGTTAGTTCGAGATAATTTTGAGTTTGTTAAGATGTGGTGCACTTGATGGAATCACAGGTACGACATCATATTATGGAGGATGAAATAGATGATAGGTTTGATTGTTGCGAGGTCAAAGAATAATGTTATAGGCAAGAATGGTAATATACCATGGAAAATAAAGGGAGAACAAAAGCAATTTAGAGAGTTAACAACGGGTAATGTGGTTATTATGGGGCGAAAGTCTTATGAAGAAATCGGTCATCCGTTGCCTAATAGAATGAATATTGTTGTTTCCACCACAACAGAGTATCAAGGAGATAATTTAGTTTCAGTTAAATCATTAGAAGATGCATTATTATTGGCTAAAGGACGAGATGTATACATATCTGGTGGATATGGACTATTTAAGGAAGCTTTGCAAATAGTAGATAAAATGTATATCACAGAAGTAGATTTAAATATTGAAGATGGAGATACATTCTTTCCAGAATTTGATATCAATGATTTTGAAGTTTTGATAGGGGAAACACTTGGTGAGGAAGTGAAATATACGAGAACATTTTATGTAAGGAAAAAATGAATTGAGTAAATTTTGGATTTAGGGTGTTTTCATAAATATATTGCTTTTTATGCATATATAAATTGTTGTAAGACAAATTCCAGTTTGTATGGGGCGATAAAATCAGAATTTGAGAGAGGATTGAATATGAATAAGGAATGGTCTGAACTTAATAAAACAATGCAGGCACAAATAAAAAAGAAAGATACTTATAAGAGGGGTATTGATACTTTACTTACTTTACGAAGTCAGTTAATACAAACCTTAGTATCTTTCAAAGAAGAATTATGCAGAGAAGATTTTAACTCAATCCCCTTCATAAACGCTGATGGTTATCATAGTAAGACGATTGCTTATTCTATTTGGCATATTTTCCGCATTGAAGATATAGTTGTGCATACAGTGATAAATGAAGATGAACAAGTATTTTTTGCAGGCAATTATCAAGAGCGTATCAATTCACCTATCATTACAACAGGAAATGAACTCATGAAACAGCAGATTGCAGACTTTTCAAAACAGCTTAATCTGGAAGAATTATATTTATATATTTTCGAAGTATGGGAAAGCACTGAGAAAATGCTTGAACGGTTATCTTATGATGAATTGAAAAGAAAAATACCGAAAGAAAGAAAAGGATACTTAGAATCGTTGAATGTAGTAAACGACAATGAAAAAGCAATTTGGCTGATTGATTATTGGTGTAATAAAGATATTTGTGGACTAATTCAAATGCCGTTTTCAAGACATTGGATTATGCACACAGAAGCCTGTTTGCGTATAAAGAACAAGATACATTCATAGGCAAAAATTTCAGTTTGTAGAACTAAGGAAATTGGAATTTAAGGAGGAATAAAGTATGGTTAGTGATTTTATAAGAGCAGCATTTCCATGGATTTTAATGGGTTTATTTGTAGCAATCAGTTGTTCCCTTATGAGTAAAAAAGAGAAATAAATTCCTGTTTGTATTTATAAAAGAGAAAAAATGAGAAAAGTAGTTTTATTTATTGCCATGAGCCTTGACGGATATATTGCGGACGGTAATGGTGGAGTAGCTTGGCTAAATGGTCATGGAAATGACAATGAAAACATCGACACTTATACAGAATTTACCAAAGATATAGATACTGTCTTAATGGGGTGGAATACTTCTCATCAGGTTGTTACTGAACTTTCTCCGCAAGAATGGGTATATAATAAATTTACAACTTATGTATTAACACATAAAGAGTGCAATTCTTCCCAACAAATTCATTTTACAAGTGAAAATCCTGTTTTATTATTGGAACGGCTAAAACAAGAAGCAGGAAAGGATATTTGGATTTGTGGCGGAGCAAATCTTGTTCAGCAGTTGGTAAGCAAAAATATGATTGATAAATATTACATTTCTGTTATTCCTACTCTGTTAGGAAATGGGGTTCGTCTTTTGGGCAACATAGACAGGGAAATAAAGTTAAGGCTTTGTAAAACACAGACTTATAACGGAATAACCGATTTGATTTATATGCGTAGATAACTAGAGAGAAACAGAAAAGCTGTTAAACCGACGGAGCGATCCGACCACGTTGGCGGGAAAATCCTTAAGATTTTTCCGCCATGCTTGCAAGGGGGCGGTTCGCTTCGGCGGTTCGGCGAGCTTGCGAGCCGTTCAAAGCCCCCGTTATCTAACAGGGGGGTACTATTACAAAAGACAAGAGCAAAAACAAATACAAAACTGCTGATATGCAACGATTTATAAAGTTATAAGAACTTATTTCACTTCACACCCTATTCTTTTTACCCGACAGGTCTAAAACAGCATATCAATAGAATATAAATATAAGATACAAGGTGTATGCTCCTATGAGTATATGCCTTTTTTGATTGGAGGAATAAAGCATGAATGATATAAAATTTATTGAAACATTAAAACAAAAGAGAAATGCCTGTGATTATTCGCAATCACGACTGGCACTGGAACTACAAATCAGCAGGCAGAACTTAAATGAAATTGAAAACGGAAAAACAAAAGCCAGTAAAGAAATGAAACATATACTTCTACATTATCTTGATTATTGTAATTGTACACAGCCTTTCACTTTAACGATTGACTATCTGCGTGTTCGTTTTCCTACCACAGACGCATTGGAGATTATAAAAAATGTACTGGCAATGAAAAGCAAATATTTTATACATGAAGATTATGGAATGTTTGGTTATGAAGAACAGTATATCTATGGGGATATTAGTGTAAATGCTTCTAAAGATAGTTCTATGGGTGTTTTATTAGAATTAAGAGGTATGGGGTGTCGGAATTTGGAATATGTTTTACAGGCAAGAGGGATAGACTGGTATTCCTTTTTAAGCTGTTGTATAGATTATCAAGGCGTTTTTAAACGTATAGATTTAGCAATCAATGATATGGGCGGATTGCTGGATATAGAAATTCTAAGGGAACGCTATTATGCCAACAAGGTATGGAAACGTTCAAGAACCCATGAAGCAGTAGACAGCGGAAAATTATCGGGTACAAATGGAGATACTGCAAAAACTTTTTATATTGGTTCAAAGAGTAGTTCTATTTACTTTTGCTTGTATGAAAAAGAAAAGGAACAAAAAAGCAAGGGCATAAAAACAGACATTAAGAACCGCTTTGAAATTCGTTTGAAAAATGGAAAAGCAGAACAAACGATAGAACAACTTGTTTTTTCAAGAAATCCCGAACAGACCATAGCAAATCTTATCCTCACACAAATAGATTTTCCCGATTATATTTTATGGGATATATTTTTAGATAATGTAACGACTTCACTTCCATTTATTATGACACCTGTTGCTGTCAATATGGATAAAACAAAACGCTGGTTAGAAAGACAGGTCATGCCCTCTTTATTGATGATAAAAGAGATTGAAAAGAAAACAGGAGCAAAGTATCTGGAAGAAATCGACAGGCATACAAGACTAACAGAAAAGCAGGAATTAAAAATCAAACAAATGACAACAGATATAGCAGATATGATTGAGAAAGATACCGCTGTTCCACAAAGGAATGACGGTATTTTTTAATTTCTTCAAAAAATCTGCAACAAAACGGCTACTTGTGTACAGATATGGTGCGAGGAAAGGAAATCTAACTTTTTAAATAAGGTCATAAAATCTTCCTTTGGTGTACAGATACGGAATGTAAGAAGAAATTGAAATTTTTTTGAAAAACCTGCAACAAAATAAGACTTCTATTCCTTATATGGTGCGAGGAAAGAAAATCGAAACTTTTTTTGAAAACAGGTCATCAAATCGGTGGTTGCTGTCCTTATATGGTGTGAAAGAAGAAACTATTTTCATTTTTAACTTAACAATCCGTAGTTTCCGTTCCCTATATGGAGCAAAGAAAATCTTTCATTCCATTTTTGGCAGGAACGGTAGTGTATGGGGAGTTAGGGCGTGGAAAGAAAAACAATCTTTTTTCATCATCAACTTAGCAAACCGATACTTGCTATCCCTATATGGTGCATG
This sequence comes from Eubacterium sp., assembly GCA_017472565.1. Classification (GTDB taxonomy): domain Bacteria; phylum Bacillota; class Clostridia; order Lachnospirales; family Lachnospiraceae; genus Brotonthovivens. The sequence continues at coordinate 7,932 of JAFUPY010000054.1, read as the reverse complement.
AAAAGAAGTTAAAATTTTTCTATTTCAACTTAGCAAATGGACGTTTGCTGTACAGATAGTAGTGAAAAAGGGAAAAAGTTTTGAATTTTAGTTACATTTCTCCTCTTTTCCAACGCGGTATATAGGAAAGATGATTTTCTTCTTTCAATCGTTCTTTGACAACTGAATAAAGCAATTCAATACGTTTGACAGACAGCGAGCCGTTGAAACAGATACGCCATGACCTTTCCCCTGCAAAAGCGAGCGATAACCTATCTGTGTTCTTGTAAAAGACTTGTCCTCTTTTATCGCTATGACCTGTGCTGTCAGATAATGATACTCCCGTACAGCCACAGCTTGAGCGTTCAGAGCGTCGCACGCAATGGGTACGGCTACATAAGAACTATGCAGAGGTGGAACTCCTGTGGGCTATGACAAAAGCCGTTGAATTGCTTAGAAAGATTTTACAGAAAGGGGGTATGTGTTATTGATAATGCTGTAAAAACAATTCAAAAGAAAAATGGCAAGTGTGGCATTGGCAACAGAGGAAAGACAAAGATTGTTGTAAAAGAGCATTTTTCCGAAAAGGGAAAGACAATGGAAGAACTTCTAACGGATGTCATGTTGGAAAAAGCAAAGCAGACAATCGCATAAAATCGGTGCAGTTGTAAGAAATAGATTGAATGACAAAAAGTACCCGTGTTATACTTTACTTGCAAGCAGGTATTGTAAACACGGGTTAGTTATAAAGGAGGATAACTGACAATGAAACAACAGATTTACAATACTGCACTTTATCTTAGGTTAAGCCGAGATGATGAATTACAGGGCGAAAGTTCCAGCATTACCACACAAAGAAGTATGTTGCGTCTATATGCAAAAGAACATCATTTGAATGTGATTGATGAATATATTGATGACGGCTGGTCGGGAACAAATTTTGAAAGACCGAGCTTTCAAAGAATGATTGAGGATATAGAGGCAGGAAAAATCAACTGTGTTGTAACAAAAGACTTATCACGACTTGGCAGAAATTATATTATGACAGGGCAATATACTGAATTGTATTTTCCCAGCCATAATGTCCGTTACATAGCGATTGACGACGGTGTAGACAGCGAAAAAGGCGAAAGTGAGATTGCACCATTTAAGAACATCATCAATGAATGGGTAGCAAGAGATACGAGCCGTAAAGTGAAATCAGCGTTTAAGACAAAATTTGCAGAGGGTGCGTATTATGGGGCTTATGCTCCGTTAGGATATAAGAAACACCCCGACATCAAAGGGAAACTGTTGATTGATGATGAAACAAAATGGATTATTGAAAAAATCTTTTCCCTAGCTTATCAAGGTTACGGAAGTGCAAAAATCACAAAAATACTGCGAGAAGAAAAAGTCCCGACAGCGTCTTGGCTGAATTTTACAAGGTATGGTACTTTTGCTCATATCTTTGAGGGAAAGCCCGAAAGCAAGCGTTATGAGTGGACGATTGCTCATGTAAAGGCGATATTGAAAAGTGAAGTCTATATCGGGAACAGCGTTCATAATCGACAGTCAACCATTTCTTTCAAAAGCAAGAAGAAAGTACGAAAACCCGAAAGCGAATGGTTTCGAGTAGAAAACACGCATGAACCGATTATTGACAAGGAAGTGTTCTATCGTGTACAGGAGCAGATAAAATCAAGGCGTAGACAGACAAAGGAAAAGGCAACGCCGATATTTGCAGGGCTTGTCAAGTGTGCGGATTGTGGTTGGTCTATGAGGTTTGCGACAAATAAGGCAAATAAAACACCGTATAGTTATTATGCTTGCAGTTACTACGGGCAGTTTGGTAAAGGTAATTGTTCTATGCACTACATTCGTTATGACGTGCTGTATCAAGCTGTATTGGAACGATTGCAGTATTGGGCTAAGGCAGTACAGCAGGACGAAGAAAAGGTATTGCATAAGATACAGAAAGTCGGCAATGCAGAGCGAATACGGGAAAAGAAGAAAAAGGCAAGTGCCTTGAGGAAAGCCGAGAACCGACAAAATGAGATTGACCGTTTATTTGCGAAAATGTATGAAGATAGAGCCTGTGAGAAGATAACGGAACGAAACTTCATCATGCTGTCGGGGAAATATCAAAAAGAGCAGATAGAACTGGAACAGCAGATAACCAACCTAAGAGAAGAATTAAGTAAAATGGAACAGGATATGATAGGTGCTGAAAAGTGGATTGAGTTAATCAAGGAGTATTCCGTACCAAAGGAACTGACAGCACCATTATTAAATGCAATGATAGAAAAAATCCTTATTCATGAGGCAACAACGAATGAGGAGAACGAAAGAATACAGGAAATAGAGATATACTACCGATTTATTGGAAAAGTAGATTGATAAAGAGGGTTCATATCTTTAACTAAGGGAAAGCGGGCGAACAGAACCAGATCTGGAATCCCTGGGACGTTTGGCACAAGTGCTGCAGGTGTCTGTGGAAGAACTGATTTATGGAAAACGCAAGTCCAAAGAAGAAATAAAAACAGGTTGGAAAAAACGACTGGTGATTGCACTGATCTGGGTCGCAATCAGCGTGGTCTGGTTTATTATATGTCAGAAATATGTGCAGTGGTATAATAAAAAGCTCATTACATTAGATGTAAATGTCATAGGAGCATTTTTATGGTATTACCTGTTGAAACCACTGCGATTTATTTTCCTCGCCATTGCGGTACTTTCACTGATTCGTGTAAGCGTAAATCTTTACATCCCACGGAAATGGCTGCGAGTCGTGTTACTGGCAGCAGGCTTCCTATTCATAGTCGTGTTTGTGGCAACAATGGTGGCGACATGGTTTGGCGATGGTGGAAACGAACTGCGCAGGCAGCTGTTCTTCTTCTTTAACGATGTAAGTATGTATGAATTAGAGATTATCTACGTGATACCTGCAATATGCATCTACTTGGGTGTTGTAGGGGATGTGAGGAAGAAGCGAGTGAAAGTGGGCAAGAAGGTAGAGTAGAGGGAGAAATTTTATACTACAAGTTCAATGACAAAAAAGAAGACCTCCTACAAAATGGTATTAAGAAATTTTGTGGGAGGATTTTTTATGGAACAGAAGAAAAATGAAATCGTATTGTTTGAAGCAGAGGATAAAAGTGTTTTGCTGCCGGTAACGATAGAAGCGGAAACAGTGTGGCTAAATAGAAATCAAATGGCAGAATTATTTGGTCGAGATGTAAAAACGATAGGGAAACATATTAATAATGCGTTAAATGAAGAGTTAGATAATCAAGTGGTAGTCGCAAAATTTGCGACTACCACTAAACATGGATCAATAGAAGGAAAAACACAAACACATATGGCGGAATACTACAATTTGGATGTAATCATTTCTGTTGGGTACCGTGTCAAATCAAGACGGGGTGTAGAATTTCGCCGTTGGGCAAATTCCGTTCTGAAGGAATACATATTAAAGGGATATGCTGTAAATCAAACGCGCATTAAGCAATTAGGTGAAGTAATACGAGTTATGAAAAGAACTGAAAGCGCATTAGATAGTAAGCAGGTTCTTTCAGTAATTGAAAAATATAACGCAGAAGTGATATAAAAGCATTCAACTTCACAGTTGAGTGCTTTTTTCTAAAATCATTTTATTTATAATTTATGTAATGATTTTAATGAGAAACTCACCTAAAAGAGTTATAATATAAACAATCATTCACACAAAAGACAAATATTCAAAGGAAATCATCATGTTCAAAATTACCCAAGGTGACTTTAAAAATCAAATATACGGCGACGCGACTTACTTAACCAACTGGCCAATGCTTTACATTCTGGAGAATGGAAAGCAAGCCTACATTGGTGAGTCCAATCATGTGAAGCATCGTATGTCCCAGCACCATAGTTCTGTGGACAAGCGGATTTATGATAAGGTGCATTTCATTTATTCTTCGCTGTTCAATCAGTCGGTTACTTTCGATTATGAGTCTAAGCTGATCCAGTATATTGCGGCGGATGAGCTTTATGAAGTGCGTAACAAAAATGCGGGAATGGCTGATAAGGAATACTATGGTAAAAAAGAGTATGACGAGAAGTTCCAAGAGCTTTGGAGAAAGCTGCAGCGAGAAAAGATTGTAAAGCATTCACTGGAGGAATTGGAAAATTCTGATCTATTCAAGTATTCGCCGTACAAAGAGCTGAATAATGACCAGAGAACCGCGGTTGAGGAAATCATTGCGTCTTTAAAACAAGAGGAGCAGCAAACCGTTGTTGTGAATGGTATGCCAGGAAGTGGTAAGACGATCGTGGCGATTTTTCTGCTTAAGTATCTGAAAGATAGCGATGAATTCAAGGACAAGAAGATTGGTTTTGTTGTGCCACAGACTTCATTAAGAAAAACTCTAAGAAGTATTTTTAAGAGTATTTATGGACTGAAGGCAGCAGACGTCCTAGCACCATCAGATGTGACAAAACAATTCTACGATATTTTGATTGTAGACGAAGCACATAGACTTCATCAGTATAAAAATATTTCATACAGAGGACCATTCAAAGCAAGCTGTGAAAGAATTGGGCTGACTACGGAGAGTGATGAATTAGATTGGATATTACATCAGTGCAAGTGTCCAGTTTTGTTTTACGATTCGATGCAGGTCGTAGGACCATCCGGAATTAATGTCACTCGATTCCGGCAGAAGATGGAAGCGGAACAAGACAAGCGTGCTTTGACTTACTACAATTTGCTGACGCAGATGCGAGTGAATGGTGGAAATGATTATATTGCTTATGTGAATGATATTTTGTCTGGTTCTGTGAAAGAAAAGAGGACATTTTCCAATTATGAACTAAAGTTGATGACGGATTTTAGGGCATTTAATGATTTGATGTATCAAAAGGAAGAGGAAGTTCAGCTTGTTAGAATGGCGGCTGGATATGCCTGGGACTGGGCTAGTAAAAATGATAAGACTGCATATGACATTGAAATCCAGGGGATAAAGAAGCAGTGGAACCATTGTACAGAAGGTTGGGTGCATTCGGAGCAAGCAATCAATGAAGTTGGCTGTATTCATTCTACGCAAGGGTATGATTTGAATTATGCTTTTATCATTATGGGTAATGAGATTGGGTATGATTCAGAGCAGAAATGCATCGTAGTTCGCGAACAGAATTATTATGATAAGTATGGCAAGCAGTCAGCGTCATATGAGGAGCTGAAGGAGTACATACAGCATGTTTATTATGTTCTTATGACTAGAGGAATTCGGGGAACCTATTTATATGTTTGTGATTCCCAGTTGCGAGAATATATTTCACAGTATGTAGATACAGAATAATACAGGAAGAGGTGTGCTGAAATGACACAAGAGACCATTAATGAAGTGCTGAAATTCCGTGACGATAGAGATTGGAAGCAGTTTCACAATCCAAAAGATTTGGCGATTTCCATTAGCCTGGAGGCAGCAGAATTGCTGGAAGTGTTCCAGTGGAGTGCTGAAGATGTGAGATGCGAAAAGAAACTGGACAAGATTAAAGAAGAGTTAGCTGACGTAGTGAATTATTGTATCCTTATGGCAGATGCTTGCGGATTGGATCTGGATGAGATTGTCTGTGAGAAAATCAAGCGGAATACAGAGAAATATCCGGTGGAGAAAGCATTTGGGTGTAAGGAAAAGTATACGGAGTTGAAAGGGTAGGAGAAGACCATGCAAACCAAAAAATCAATTGCCTTCATCTGTGTCCACAATTCCTGCAGAAGCCAAATAGCTGAAGCTTTAGGGAAAAAATACCTGTCCGCCATCTGTGATGTTTTTTCTGCTGGAACGGAGACAAAACCACAGATCAATCAGGATGCAGTTCGGATTATGAAAGAACGGTACGATATCGATATGGAGAAAGACCAGTATTCCAAGTTGCTCTCAGACATTCCGGATTCAGACATTGCCATCTCCATGGGCTGCAATGTGGGCTGTCCTTTTATCGGACGAGGCTTCGATGATAATTGGGGGCTGGATGATCCGACCGGGAAATCGGATGAAGAATTTATCAAGGTGATGAAAGAGATTGAGGATAAGGTATTAGCGTTAAGAAATAGTATATGCGTTGAATAATCACATTGGAGAAAGGACAGAACGTATGATTTTTGAAACAATTAAGAAGATAATTATAGATATTTTTGATGAAGAGGAAGAAAGAATTACCCTCGAAACGCATCTTGCTGGTGATTTGGGGCTGGATCACATGGATATGGTAGATTTGATAGTTGAAGTTGAAACTGCGTTTGATGTGGTGATTCCAGACGAAGATGTGGAGCAATTTGAGACAGTTGCAGATATCGTGAACTATCTGGAAATGCATTAATGCTAAAAAGCAAATAAGTATGTAATTAAAATGTCATTTGCATGAGTGAAAAGGAGAAACGGAAGCCACCCTGCGGTTGCAGTATAACGTGTTAATTGTTATACTGGCGCTAAGCATATAGTTTGTAAAGGCCGGTGTACAGGAATACGCAATCAAAAAATTCAATTTGTTTGCGATTCAGGAATATGCTGAGGCATGGAAATAAAATATTGATGGATGGGAAGGAATAGGCGCAGGTCTATTCCTTTTTAGCAGCGAGGCGAAACGATGAAAGAACTAATAAAACAAATTCGTTCTAATTTAAATATGAATCAGAATTTGAGGGAGATATCCAGACAGAGATAGAAAGAAAAGGTTAAAGGAGATTAATTTTATGATAAAAATCCTAATGGTCTGCCACGGCAACTGGAGTGGAAAGTGGTAAGAATGTTGGATTTGCTGGAGTTACGGGAGATTTTGGAGCGAGAAATAACAACAATTTAGCATGAAGGGGAAGTTTGTGCCATAGTGACATGGAAAATTCGTATGATACAAGTGGTTTAGTGAGATTTTTAAACTGTAGGTTTAATGACTTTTTGAATTAAATGTGATAAAATAATTACCTAAGTTAGAATCGTGTTCTGGGATGAAGAAGAAAATTACGGAGGTACAAGAATTATGGAACCAATGTATTTGTCAATCCGGACAAAAGAAACCGGTCAGAAAATTAAGAAGTTGTTGATGGAGCAAGGTTACACGGTAAGAGACATTCAGGATGCTTGCGGGTTTGAAAATCCACAAGCCATTTATAAGTGGATTTCCGGAAGGTCATTACCAAGCCTAGATAATTTTGTTATTTTAAGTAAAATATTACATACAAGTATAGAAGATATCCTCGTCATTGACGGGGATATTGTTCGTTTATGGGGAGATTTTAAACTAACAGTTCAATGACAATCGTATGCTGCACCCTTATACTAATCTCAACAGGTTGAACAAGAGATAGAAATGGAGGGCGACAAGATGCAGAAAATGACGTCAGCATATGCGAACAAAATGCTTAAGAGTTTGGAAGAAGATAAAGCCTTTTGGGTAAATAAGGAAGAAACATCAAGCACTTATATAGTTGCAAATAATGAAGAACCGGTGGTGCCTGAATATAATTATGTGCAAGTGGCTAACACAATAGCTGAAATTGATAAGAAGATAGCTGTTATTAAGCATGCATTGAATGTTGCGAATGCTACTGCGAAAGTAGTGGTTGGCGATATTGAAATGAGTATCGATACCATTCTCATTAGAATGGCACAGTTAAATAAGAGAAAAAACGTATTGGATGTAATGCGTAAACGTCTTCCTAAGGCTAGAGAAGAGCAGAGGTCCTATATGTCAAGAAATACAGTGCCTGAATATAGATACATTAATTACGATCTGGATTTGCTTAAGGAGGAGTACGAATCTGTTTCCAAAACGATTATGGAAATGCAGATGGCACTGGACAGATATAATCAGACAGTACAATTTGAAGTAAACATGTAAAATGTTTTCCGTACAAGGTTCTATGAGATTTTATGGTAATCCAAGAGTTTAAGTTCAAGGTAAAAGATTATAAGTTATTTTTTATTTGTTTTC
>JAFUPY010000053.1 GCA_017472565.1 Eubacterium sp. | reverse complement strand
TCTGATTAGATTTTAATTTTTCTATATTCCAGCGGTGTTTTCCCTTTCACTCGCTTAAATGCTTCAGAGAACTTGCTGCTGTTGGTATAACCCACTTTTCCGGCGATGCTTGTGATGGATTCCTCTGTCTGTGTCAGCAGCGTGGCTGCCAAATCCATGCGGTAGTTTCTCATATAGGTAAAGATTGCCACGCCATACACACCCTTGAAGCAGGATTTAAGCGAAGAAACAGAAATATCAAACTGTTTTGACAGTTCCTCCATGGTGTAATGAATGTCCGGATTGGACGTCATCAGTTCCATGATTGCTTTTATTTTTTCTACCTGCGTTTTATAAAAGTAAGGGCGGGTTTCACCGATGAGGGATGGATCAACGGCCTTAAAGGAAATCAGCATTTCCAGAACCTTTACTCGTAAATATTCATTTCGGATAGAATCCGGGACATGATATAACTCGTGAAAAATATGGTCTGGGGAATATTCTCCATGCATGATGAATGGCTGTTCTTTAAGTGAGAAGCGCTTTTCCAAAGCAAGTAGGTCAATAGAGAACAGTTCCAGCAAGTCCCAAATACTTTCCATCGCCTCCGGTACGGAAATCGAAATCGTAATACCGTGATAATGGCTCAGAGGGAAGCTGCAGGTCTTATTCACATTTGCGGAGCTGTCCAGCATAATATCACCGGAGGACAGATACAGATAAGCTCCGCCCGCAACATTCCATTCAATGCGACCTTCCCGGCAATGGTCAATATTGATGATATGCTCGTCCTTATATTTTCTTGGAGGGCAGGTTTCCATATGGAAATCATTATACATGACACTGATTCCCGGATACACCTGATAGTGCGTGACTGTCCCATCACCGGTTTCATTCTTCATCTGATAAACAGAACAAACCTCGTCTTTGCATAGCAGTTTCATTCTCTGGCTTAAGAAAAATCGGTCTGCACCTTTCACAACCCTCACCTCACTCTACAAAAAATTCCTTTATCTTTTCAATTCCCGCTTCATCAAGAGGATACTGAGCTTCCACAACACCCTTTTCCAGATGCAGCACATGGGTGCAGCAGCTTGCAATCAGTTCATAGTCATGGGTAATGACCAACACGGTTTTGCCCATCTGACGCAGCAGCTGAAGTTCCCTTGCCACTTCTTTCATGTGCTTGAAATCCAATCCACTGGTCGGTTCATCAAACACGATAATTTCACGTTCTGATACGATGGCGCTGGCAATGGCGACGCGCTGTTTTTGACCACCGGAAAGGGACATTGGATGTCGCCTCTTATATTCTGCCAAATCAAGACGGGACAGGATATCGTTTATATGCTCATTGTCTGTTTGTTTGATACTGAGAAGCAGTTCTTCTTCCACGCTTTCTGTAAACAACTGATGGTTCACATCCTGCATGACCATGTACGCCAGTTTCAGCCTTTGCTTCCTATTATAGCGTTTTCCGTCAAGAGTCACAATGCCTCTAAACTTATTTTCCAAACCACAAAGGCACTTGGCAAAAGTAGATTTACCGGCACCGTTGTGTCCAATCAACGCAATAATGCTGTTTTGCGGTAATTGCAGCTTCGGAATC
>JAFUPY010000005.1 GCA_017472565.1 Eubacterium sp. | reverse complement strand
TTATTCAAAGTCAAAACCTGTCCATACAGGAACACCTGTATATTCTTTCGCTTCTTCAACACCGTTTAATACACGGTTTGCGCCTGCTGCCATAGCTTCCATTTCAAATTCACCTGGGTATGCGCTTACTGGAGCGATCCATTCACAAGCTTCTTTGATCTGAGCTACAAGGCCTTTGTTGTAAACCATACCACCGCCAAGGAGGATACCGTCTACTTTACCGTGAAGTACAGATGCCATGGAACCGATGCATTTTGTGATCTGGTAGATCATTGTGTTCCGTACCATTTCTGCATATTTGTCGCCTTCTGCTGCACGGTTGCTGATTTCTAATGCATCAGAGGAATTGAAGTGGCTTACAAAACCGCCGCTTCTTGTGCAGATTGCTTTTACTTCGTTGATGTCTTTGTCTTTTAAGTATCTTAACAGGTTGCCAACTGGAAGTTCACCACATCTTGTTGGAGACATTGGGCCTTCACCGCCAACGATATCAAAACCGTCAATCATTTTACCCTGTTTGTGTGCAGATACGGATACACCGCCTCCGATGTGACATACAACGTAGTTCTGTTCTTCGTATTTTTTGCCTTCGGAATCAGCGTGACGAATTGCTGTTTCTTTTAAGTTCAGAGCGTGAAGGTGGCATGTTCTGTAGATGCCCTTCATACCTGTCATACGAGCCAGATCCTGATATTCGTCTACGTCTGGTGGGTTTACTACGAATGCTGGTACATTGTACTGTAATGCGAGTTCATTTGCAATCTGTGGTCCTAACTGCGCTGGATGCTGGATACCATTTGCACCTCTTGTTGCATGGTCAAGCATAATATCGCTCATTTTGTATGTACCACCTTCCATAGCAAGCAAACCGCCGCCACGACCTACAAAAGCATCTACATCATCAAGTTTGATGCCTGCTTCGTCAAGAAGGTTCATGATTGTTTCTACACGGTATGGTTTCTGTGCAGAGATACCATCATATTCAGCCAATTTTTTAGCATCATGAGATACGTTCTTTGAAAAAAGAACTTCGTCACCCTGGATTAAAGCAATCTTTGTAGATGTGGAACCAGGGTTAATAGCAAAAATTTTATATGCTTTCATTATATTCTCCTCTATAAAAGACCTTATTATGTCATAAAACAGGCTGTTGCCCGTAAACTTTCTTTACCGCGGCTGGGAGAAAAATTGCCTCGCGCAAACCGTTCTTAAGGTTTGTAAGAGCCAATTTTTTCCCGGAGCGGTTCAAGTCTGTTATGCAACAGCCACTTTTAAATCATATTTACTTTTTAGCACCTGCTGCGCGAACTGCAGAGATAACGATGTTACCTTTGATTTCGGATACAGGAGCCCCTCTAGAGCAGTCACAAACAACTTTGTTGAAGCCCTGAAGCATTGGACCGTAAGCATCTGCTTTACCAAACTGCTGAATCAGTTTAACTGCAACATTACCTACGTTTAAGTCTGGCCAGATAACAACGTTTGCTTTACCAGCAACTTTGCTTTCTGTCTTAACTTTCTTAGCTGCTACAGCTGGAACGATAGCTGCATCAAGCTGGAATTCGCCATCGATAGCAAGATCAGGACGTGCTTCCTGTGCAATCTTTAATGCTTCTTTTACTTTATCAATTAATTCGCCCTGGCCACTGCCCTGTGTAGAGTAGCTTACCATTGCGCATCTTGGTTCCCAATCAAGTAAAGCAGAAACAGTATCACATGCTGAGATTGCGATAGATGCTAACTGTTCTGGGTTTGGGTTTGTGCATACAGCGCTGTCACCGATTGCAAGCAGAGATCCTTCACTGCCTTCAAAACCTGGGATATCACACAGACCAATACTGGAGATTGTAGCGATACCTGGTTTTAAGCCAATGATCATCTGGCCTGCCATAAGTACGTCACCTGTTGTGTAGTCGATACCAGCAAATGTTACATCTGCTTCATCCACTGCCTGCATAACCATTGCATAGTAGAGTGGATCCTGCATACGACGACCAAGTGCCTTTTCTTTTAACATTGTTTCAGGCATAGCAACGTATTTAGCAATTAATTCATTTTTATATGTTTCTTCAGCGATATCAATGATTGTAAATACATTAACATCGTATCCTCTTTCAATAGCTGCTGCTTTGATTTCTTCTGCATTACCAACTAAAACTGGTACAATGTAGCCTTCTACACCACATTCGTATGCAGCCTGCATCATTTTTTCATTTAATGCTTCTGGGAAAGCAACTTTCTGAGGATTTAATTTCGCTTTTTCATAAAGCTGATCTAAAACGTTCATTTTGAATCCTCCATAATTAAGACCTTATTATTGCCCCGCGCAGTAATGCGCGGGACATAAAGTGTTTCTTATAACTCTTCTTCTACTTTGTCTACTAAGTCACCGATTGTAACACATGCACTTGCTTCTGGAAGAGATACTAAAACGTCAAGTTCGTTTTCGATCTGAGAAACAAGACCTACCATGATTACGGAAGCTCCGCCAAGGTCTTCTTTGATGTTTGTGTCAACGCTGATTTCAGCGATGTCTTTTTTGTAAGCGAATGCTACACATTCAAGTACTTTTGCTTCAAGTTCTTTTCTATCCATTTTTTTGGTCTCCTTTATAATAAATTATTTTGGTAACGGATTAGTCTTCTACTAAATCGAATACTACTGTTTTGTAGCCATCTCTCTGGTAGATTGCTGCTTTTACTGGAACTGGAAGTTTGTCTAACAGTTCTTTACGTTTTTTCTTGTTGATACCACGAACAACAGCGTTTAATCTGGAACCTTCTTCCAGTTCTACTTCGCCGTATGCGTATGGTTTTAAGTCAGCATAATCTGGTTTTGTGGAAAGAGCTGCTGGTAATACGATAGAGTGCATTACAGCATTGCCGCTGATTTCAACCCATTCTGTTTCATAAGATCCGCATGTGTTACAAGCGTATACAGGTGGAAATTCTACTGCTCCACATTCTGGGCATTTACGTCCCATGATTTTGCCTTCTTCAAGTTTATCATAAAATGTTTTTACAACTTTTTCTAATTTAATTGCCATGATAGATTTCCTCCTTCTTCCTATTTCTCAAGTGTTTTTAAGATGATTGCTGCTACGTTCTGAGAACCGCCGTAACCTCTTAACATTGCTGTCTTAGGCAACTTCTTAACCTGACCTTCGCCAGCTTCGCCTCTCATCTGTTTTACACATTCATAGATGTCAGCTACACCAGATGCTGCATGAGCATGACCAAAGGATGTTCTACCACCGTTTGTGTTGATTGGTTTGTCACCATCGTAAGCTGTACGTCCTTCACAGATGTATTTCCAGCCTTCACCTTCTGGAAGGTATCCTGCGATTTCTGCAGATACAAGGTGAGAAGTAATGATGAAGTCGTTTGCGTAGAAGATATCAAGATCATCTCCAGATAATCCTGTTGCTTCGTATACCTGGCGAACAGCTTCCTGTGTTGCACGTACTTCGAAGTGTGGATTTGTAGCTTCGCAAGCTGCAGAACCAATACCAAGAACTTCGATTGGCTGTTTGCATTTGCCTTTTGTGATTTCTTCTACTTTATCTGTTGCACATACGATAACAGCTGCAGCACCGTCACATTTTAATTCGATACCGCCAAGACGAAGGAAGTCACCCATTTTTGGATTGTATGGGGATCTCATGTAATCCATTACATCGTCGTATCCTGCTTCTTTTGCGTATTCTTCGTATGTTTTTCTTTCTAATGCAAGTGGGTTAACAGAAGCATTCTTTCTGTTGTTGATGCACATATGGTTTAATGTATCATCCATCTGTTCATCTGTAATGCCACGTGTACGTTTGTACCATTCTGCTGTTCCGTCATAGATTAATTCCATTGGAGCCATAAAGCTTCTTGCATAGTTACGGTCATAGAGCCATTTTGTTGTTTTTAAGAACTCTTCCATTGGAATTTTGTTACGTCTATATGGATGCATGTCATCAGCACCGCAGTCACCAAATTCTACTGCACCTGTAAGTACACAGTCATATTTGCCGGAAGCTACTGCGTTAACAGCCTGTTCGAGTGCAAGGTAACCTGTACAGCAAGCTTCGGAATGGTGGATAGAGCCTTTGCCCTTCATACCAAACCAGTTTGCAATCTGTACGTTTGGTGTTAAGTAATTGGAACCTGCTAATGGGTTAGCCTGTCCGTGGAAATAATACTGTACATCCTGTGGGCTTACGCCTGCGTCTTCCATCGCTTTCAGTGCTGCATATCCGTACATTTCACCTTCTGTTAAACCATCTGTTTCTGGATTGTCAACAGTGTACATGAATGGTGTACAACCAACACCAATGATAGAAACGCTTCTGCTGTACTGTCCTAACTTTGTCTGATTCACTACCTGTTTCATTAAAGAAATCCTCCTTCTCCGATATAATATCCGTTAAATAAGACCTCAAAAGCGAAAGCTGCATACTGTCCAATCTCGAAAAAGACCAAAAAATGAAGGGATTCAGGAACGCTCCTGAACATCTATATACCATAAAAGACCGAGCAGTATGCCTCTGCGCTTTTCGATGTTTTCATTATAGTATCAAAACGCAGTATTTACATCGTGCAATTGCACGAATATTTTTTTATCATCCCGGTTACCTTTTAGGGAATAAAAAAATTTTTTCTTAAAAAACCCATATTTTAAGCCATAAAACAACCTTGTTTTGCCTAGTTTCTTGTTGTATACTAGACACAAATCAGTTTTGTGCAAACGCACAATATCGCATTGAGTATCGTGTTGTTTTTGTATTTGTACAAACCATTTTCTGATAACATGCACAAATTCGTTGCTTAAATTTTATGAAAAAGCACCAAAGCTTTTTGATTGCCATTGACCAAACTAAAAGAAAGGAGTCTTTTATGTTCCTGAAAGAGATTTTAGAACGTCTGGATGAATGGGATATCCGATATATTCGAAACGAAAACAGCAAGACAGATTTTACCGGCATCAAGCTGCTGACAGAGAATCAGACTGTATTTTTGCCTAATATCCTTTATTTTGGACATGTGAATATGCTGCCAAAGAACATGCAGTTTACCTTCAGCACCAACTTTATGCTGTATGGGCCGGAGTTCGACATCCTTGGGCTCTACGTAGGCAATGCGCCAATGACCCTGCTCCACCTGAACGAAGAGTCGGATCCATTTGCCGTATACAATACCATCCAGGAGATTTTCTTAGAGAGCCAGCAGGTCGTGACCGGTATGCGACTGTTTTTGGATGCGCTGTTTAACGATGAAGGACTGCAGGGAATCCTTGACGTGGGCTACAGTGTACTGGGGAATCCATTGTTTTTATCAGACAATTCCTATAAATATCTTGCCGTATCTTCCGGTGCTCAAGCGGACAATCCGCTGATGGAAAAAGAAAACACTCTGGGACATATCGAAAAAGAAGGAATCGAGTTCATCCGCCGCAACAAGGTAGATGACCAGGTTCGTAAAAGCCGTCGTCCATATTATCTGCAGAACCCTATCCACAACTATAAGGGTATGATGATCGGTTCTGTAAAGATCCACGACATCGAAGTGGCTCACATTATGATGTACGAACAGAATCACATGTTTACGGAAAACGACTATGAACTGATGAATCGACTCTGCCGAATCATCTCTATTGAAATGCAGAAAACCGACTTTTATAAGAAAAACAAAGGCACCATGTATGCCTACTTTATCGGGGATCTGCTGGACAACAACTCCGGCAACATCGAACAAAGCCGGGAGCGTCTGGCAACGTTGGGCTATGTATTGCAGAATGACCTGTTCCTGCTGTCCGTCAGCAACAAGTACAATGCCACCTCGGAGTCCAAGCAGGAAATGATCATCGCCGACTTACAGAGCATGATTCCAAACAGTCTGTACGTTATTTACCAGAATACAATCATTTTCCTGATCAATGGCTGCCGCGAAGATGACAATCATCGTTTTAACAATCCACAGGTGGAAAACTATCTAAAAGCCAATGGCCTGATTGCAGGCTTGAGCAACTGTTTTTCCAACATTCAGGAAATCCGAAAATATTATGAGCAGTCCTTAAAGGCCGCCCAGCTCGGTCAGAAAATGGATAATGCACCTGGTCTTTACCGCTACGAATCCATGACTATCTTCCATCTGATGGAGATTTCCGAAAGTAAGGACTACAGTTTGCTGGACTTCTGTCATCCAGCCCTGCTTGTCTTAAAGGCCTACGACGAAGAAAAGAAAACCGACTTTTTCAATACCCTGTATCAGTACCTGAACTTTTCACAAAACACACAGCAGACCGCAGACTATCTGCACATTCACAAAAATACGTTGCTGTATCGTATTGAAAAGATTAAAAAAATCACCGGCAATCCATTGAATCACGGTGACGAACTGATTAAGCTCCACTTTTCATTTAAGATATTGGAATATTTAAAACAGGAACCAGAACAATAACTTCCCTTTTTGCTCAGACTGCATATATTAGGAGTAACGATTTAAGAAAGGATTATCCGTTATGAGCAATAGAAATTATTCTAATATGTACAATCGCAGCAGTTCCAATATGTATAACAGAAGCAATTCCAACATGCATAACCGGAACGATTCCAATATGTATAACAGAAGTAACTCCGGCATGTACAACAAAAATGATTCCTGTGGCTGCAATGACCAGCAGCATGTGCATGAAGTAATCGGCAGCACAGAGCCAGTTGGTGAATGCAACAGCTGCCACAATCACCGTTTCTGCACCATGTCAGGAGAAGCAATTGCAGTTGCCGGCAATGATCATGTTCACGAAGTTACCTTCCGAACCGATTATGCAGATGGACATTACCACGAATTCTGCGGCAAGTCATCCTGTGCCATTGATGTAGGGAATGGAAAACATGTACACTATGCCACTGCCTCCACAGGCAGCGAAGACGGCCATGTGCACAGATTCCAGGTGGCTTCTCTGATCAATGAACCAACCCAGTTTAAGTACGATTGTGAATAATCGCAATAAAACCACCCGAGAAATCATATGAACTACGGTATCTAAACAACAGAATGGCGAGGGGAAAAATTTTCCTCTCGCCATATGTATGTTATATTTTATTTTCGGTTGCTCAACATGCAAACAGTCTCCACATTGGCTGTTGCAGGAAACATATCTACACAGCAGATTCTCTCCGCCTTGTATCCTCTCGCCTGCAGCACTTCCAGGTCTCTCTGGAGACTGGTTGGCTTACAGGAGATGTAAATCATGCGGTCCACGCCATACTGGATGATTTTCTCCAACGCCTTTGGATGAATGCCATCCCGTGGCGGATCCAGTACGATAAAGTCTGGTTTTTCTTCAATATTGTCCAACACTTTTAATACATCGCCTGCAATGAACTCGCAGTTATGAAGCTGATTCAATGCCGCATTTTCTCTCGCTGCTTCCACTGCCTCCTCTACGATTTCCACACCAATGACCTTCTTCGCAGCTGGAGCCAGCATTTGTGCGATTGTGCCAGTTCCGCTGTAAAGGTCGTATACCAGCTTGTCTGCTTTTTCATCCAGCGTATTCCCAATGTACTGGCGAGCTGTTTCATACAGCACTTCCGCGCCCAGAGAATTGGTCTGGAAGAAAGAGAACGTTGAAATCTTGAACTGTAATCCCAAAAGTTCCTCTACAATATAATCCCTGCCATACAGCAGGTCTGTGCCTTCATTTTTCACCGCATCAGCCACGCTGTCATTCCTGGTATGTAAGATACCGGCAAAGACTCCATCCAAAGCAAGCCCAAGAAGCATATTTTTCCAGTCTTCCAATAGTTCTGCTTCCATCTGCACTTCTTCTGGTGTTCTTGCCGTCATACTATTGCCCGCTACACCTGCGGCATCTGGCAATTCCCGTTCCTGTTTCTTGATGCTCTGGGTGGTTGTAACCAGATCAATGAGGATCTCCCCTGTTTTCACCGCTTTACGCACCAACAAATGACGCAAATATCCTATATGGCGCAGTCTATGGAAAAATGGAACTTCCCTTTCTGCAAAAAATGTCAACGTAGCAGATAAAATCTTACGATAATCCTCGTCCACAATCTGACACTGATCCACAGTCACAATGTCATAAAAACTGCCTCTTTTGTGCATGCCCACAGACAAGGGTCCATCTTTAATCTCATCTCCAAAGGTATATTCCATCTTATTGCGGTATCCAAACTGTCTTGGACTTGGCTTAATTCCTTCAAAAATCTCTGCCGCGTTTGGAACCACCGCTTCCATCAGTTCCAACACCTGATCTGCTTTCAGCTTTAACTGTTCTTCATATGGCAGATTCTGATACACACAGCCACCACAGCTTCCAAAGTGTACACAGGCTGGCGCATCCAGTTCCTGTGGAGCCTTTTCCAAAATCTCCAGCGCACGGCCTTCTCCCTTCCCTTTACGTACCTTTGTTACCATGACAGACAACTTCTGTCCCGGTGTCACATTCTTTACCACTACTTTTTTATCACCAACAGAAACCACTCCCTTGTTGGGGAATACCACTTTTTCAACAATACCTTCTACAATTTCACCTTTTTTCATTCGGTTTCCCATCTCCTTAACTAATATCTGCAAAGCAAAAAGGGGCTGTTGTAAAACGACTCATCCCCGTAGCAGAAGAAAATAAAAGATAAGCTGCATTTATCAGCAGCATAGCTTTCGTTTTTTCTGCGAAGGTTCAATCATCATACAACAGCCCCTTCCCCTAACTGTATTGTTACTCTACTTCATATTCGTCTTCGTCATCATCATCGAAGAAATCTTCTTCAAACTCATCTTCAAATTCGTCTTCGAAATCGTCCATGTAATCCGGAGCAAAGAACTTATAGATAAAATATGCTGCCACTGCGATAGCTGCTACCACGCCAACGATAGCAATGATCCATAACACCTTTTTCTTTTTGTCGGAATCTTCCTGTCTCTTAAGGAATTCTGTAATCTTTGCCATGCTCATTAATTCTTCCATCTTATTCATATACACTGCTCCTTTACTTATTATGCAATGAGCCTAAAGGGCTCTTACTTATCGAGGTCTAAATCAAGTATCTGTCATTTTTCATGGAAATATGCAAATGACCATACTTATAATTCATTGTATCATACCTTTTTCAGTTTTGCAAATGAAGCAAACATTTTCTTTGTACCAACGGTGTCGAAATTTACCGTTACTTCAAAGTCTCTTCCACCAGCCTGGATTTGGCGCACTTCGCCTTCACCAAATTTCATATGACGAACACGATCACCTACCTGGTAATCCAGGGTTTTTCCTGCAGTCGATGCTGTAGCAAACTCTTTTCCGGTTCCATAAACACCGGAACTTGCATAACGACTTGCCACACCGCTTTGCTTTTGATTTACATAACTTTTTTCTGAATGATAACCCATTCCTGCATGATAGACAGCATCATTTCCATAGCCGGTCTTGGTATTATAACCACCATACGGTTTACTGTTGAATGCCTTCTTCGCTGTCGCGTATGCCTGCTGAGACGGCATTTCCTTAATGGTCTCTTTTGGCATCACACCACGCATCAGATGGTCCGGAATCTCTTTTACAAAACGCGAAACCCGGTTAAACTGTGTCTCCCCCCGCACCATGCGTATACGGGCACTGGTCAATGTTAAACGGTCCTTTGCTCTGGTAATCCCTACATAACAAAGTCTGCGTTCTTCCTCAATTTCCATCGGATCATCAGAGGTGATGGTCATGTAGCTCGGGAACAGCCCATCTTCCATACCCGCCAGATATACATTTGGAAACTCCAGCCCCTTGGCACTATGGATGGTCATCATCACCACGTAGTCACTGTCTTCATCCAGACTGTCAATATCTGCAATCAATGCAACCTCTTCCAAAAATGCACTTAAGCCGCCATTTTCAGTTTCTTCATCAAAGGAGGCAGCCTTGCTCAATAATTCGTCGATGTTTTCGATTCTGGCTCTGGATTCTTCTGTTTCTTCCAATTCCAAATCATGAACATATCCCGTATCTTCCACAATCTGCTCCAACAATGATTCCACAGACATATAATCCGCCTGGGCACGAAGTCGCTGGATAAATCCAACAAATGGCGCAATCTTCGCCGCTGCTCTGCCCATGCCTGGGATTTCCTCTGCTTTGCACAATGCATCAAAAAAGCTGATACCATATGCATCCGCGTAATCCTGGACACGGTTAATGGAAGTGGCTCCAATTCCACGTTTTGGCACGTTGATAATACGTTTTACCGCCAGATCATCCTTGCCATTATCAATCGTCTTTAAGTACGCCAGCATATCTTTGATTTCTTTTCTGGCATAGAAATTTACACCGCCCACAATTTTGTACGGAATATTGGCCGCCACAAATTTTTCTTCAAAAAGACGGGACTGGGCATTGGTACGATACAGGATTGCGCTGTCCCTGTAGTCATAGATCCCCTTCATCCGGCGTACATCTCCCGCAATATAGTCTGCCTCATCATAAGCAGATTCAAACTGCTTAAAGATCAGCGGATCTCCCGCGGACTGTTCCGTCCACAGCGCTTTGGCCTTACGTCCGGTGTTGTTTCGAATTACCGCATTGGCTGCATCCAGAATATTCTGGGTGGAACGATAGTTCTGCTCCAACTTAATCACCTTTGCAGATGGAAAATATTTTTCGAAATTTAAAATATTGTGGATATTAGCACCACGGAACTTGTAGATGGACTGGTCATCATCACCTACCACACACAGATTCTGATACTTATCTGCCAACAACTTGATCAGGAAAAATTGTGCGGTATTGGTATCCTGATATTCGTCCACCATAATATATTTGAAACGTTCCTGATAATAGTCCAGTACCCTTGCGTCTGCCTGCAGCAGTTCCACGCACTTCACGATCAGATCGTCAAAGTCCAGGGCATTATTTTTGCGCAGTACCTGCTGATACTCACGGTAAACCTGAGCCTGCTTCTGCTTTGCAAAATCCCCAGCCGCACGGAGAGTAAACTCCTCCGGTGTGATCAATTCATCCTTGGCCTTGGAAATCGCATTTAAAAACATACGCTCCTTGTACATCTTGGTGTCAATTTCCAGACGCTTGCAGATATCCTTCATTACCGTTTTCTGATCATCTGCATCATAAATGGTAAAATTGGTATCAAACCCAATCCGGTCAATATGACGACGCAAGATTCTCACACAGGTAGAATGAAACGTACTGACCCAGATGCTTTCAGAGCCATGCCCTACAATGGCATCGATTCGCTCACGCATCTCTCCCGCTGCCTTATTGGTAAAGGTAATGGCCATAATGTTGTATGGATCCACATCTTTTTCTTCTATCAAATATGCTGCCCGGTGCGTCAGAACTCTGGTCTTTCCAGAGCCTGCTCCCGCCAGGATCAACAACGGTCCATCTGTATGTAGCACCGCCGCACGCTGTTGTTCATTTAATAAATCTAATCTGTTGTTCATATTATATTCTCCACTTAAGTTCACTACACCCGTACACAAAAGTATATCAATTTACCCACTGACAGGCAACAAAAAAGGCAACAAAAAACTGCTATCCTGTATTTTCGAATAGCAGTTTCATTCTCCCATTTCTTCTCTTGAATTATCTTTTATTCTTCTTCAAAATTCATACGGGCAAATACCATATCATAGCCATCGTTGCCGTAGTTCAAAGAACGGTTTACACGGCTGATAGTAGCGGTAGATGCTCCTGTTTTTTCCGCGATATCCAGATATGTTTTCTGCTGACGAAGCATATGTGCCACTTCAAAACGCTGTGACAGGGAAAGAATCTCGTTAATGGTACAAACATCCTCAAAAAAAGTGTAGCATTCTTCTTTGTCCTTCAGACATAAAATAGCCTCAAATAAATGGTCTACTGCTTCTGTTCTAATATCCTTACTCATAATAACCCCCATAAAAGATCATGATATACACTTTCGTCCGCGAAAGTTTCACGCATGAAAATTTTAACACACTAAAGTCCTTAAGTAAAGGGAATCTTTTTATTTGTATCCAATCTTTTTTCTCAGCAATGAATGACCGTTCTATCTCACAGCCAAAAATCTATCTCACCTATTTTTGTTTCCCACATACAATATACCAAAATGACTCTTGAGGATTTTATGAAAAGATTTTCAAAAAAACTGATTTCTCTGGGTCTTTGTGCCATTCTGGCAATCTCTGCCCTTGCCGGATGCGGATCAAAGACCGATGAAATCTCCATGCCAGACACACCGACAGAATCTACACAGAACCAGCCAGAGTTGACCCCTGTTATTTTAAACGAAGTGGCACACTCTATTTTTTATGCCCCTATGTATGTAGCAATTGAAAACGGCTACTTTGAAGAACAGGGAATTGAGTTGGAGCTTATAACAGGTTTTGGGGTTAGCTTGTTAGTACAAAACTAGACCAATTCCTTCATTATTATATATTTTCAAAAAATGAAATTTACACTTTATTTCGTCAAAGTGCATTTTTACATGCGAGAATTAATGTACTGCTGCCATGCCATAACAGTTTTTGAACCCATGATACCATCAATAGAACCGCAAGAAAATCCTTTTGTATTCAAGAACTTCTGCATTGCTGTAACAGTATTTTTGCCACAGTGACCATCAACATCTCTGCCTGTCAATCCACAAAGTGCCTGGATTGCTCGGATTAATTCAGAACCGTTTTTATAATTTGTGCGCTCAAATTCCCAGGAAGATTCAAGTGCATTAGGCACGTATTTCTGACAGGATACAGGCTGATTGGACACGATTCCATCTACAGTTGTGTCTAAAACCTGCTGGGATTTGGTGGTTGTATCCTTACCCCATTCGCCGTCTACTTTCAATTCTGCTGTTGGTTCTTCCTCATAATCTACGAAATCAGGCAAACCCCACTTATCCCATCCGTTACCGGCGAGCTGTTTTCTCTGATAATTTTTCTTACTGGATGCCAGTTCGGACACGTATCCATCACCAGTGTAGCAACCTACATGATTGATGCTTCCAGAAGAATTTACCTTGAAAACAAGGCAAACTTTATCTTTCGGAATGGAATCAATCGTGCCTTTTTTGGTGCATCGATTATAATATCCTGCTGCCGTTGTGTCGTATCCACTAACTGGATACAATGCTCCAGAGCAATCCGAACCGATTTTTCCTTCACCTTCAGCAAGTTTTCCATCGTAATATGCTCTGTTGTATGTAGATGATTTAAAGCAGTTATACAGCTTTTTAATCATTGCTTCTGTGATAGTTTCACAGTTAGCACCCCATACATAGATGCTTCCTGACAATCCTAAGAAGTGTTCTTTTAACTGTTTCTGTGTGATCATATTATTCATCTCCCTTTGGTTCTGTATATGTGAGTGCCTGTTCAGAGTCAGACACACCTTTTGTTGTTGGGTCTACAACAATACCAAGGATTCCAAGCACAACGAATACAGCTTCAACTACTGCGATGAGCTTACCCTGCAATGCTTCTAAATCCAGTGCGAAGCCAAAAATTGATGCAATCGCCATAATTAAAACGATTACCGCTGGGATGATTGCCAGCCAAAATGTTTTGTTTTTGATTCGTACTTTCCAGTTAATCATGATAAAATCTCCCTTCTAAAATCCTAATGCACCGACCACAAGACCAATCGCTGCGGTAATAATACCTGTGATAAGTGCTGTTTTTACTGTGTTCCAGTTCTTTGCCGGAATCTGTTCCAGTTCTTCCAGCTTCTCGCCTTGCTTCTGCTGTTCTTCCTGCATCTTCTTTACAGATGTAGCCAGATCATGCACGGAAATAATAAGCTTACTGTTCTCTTTTACAGCTTCCTCTACAGTGGTAATTCGCTTGCTAAGACGTTTATGTTCATCTTCCATGCGCTTCACCATCTCATCGTGTTCGTGTCTTCCGATAAAGTCACTCATAGGCATCCTTCTCCTTTCTGTGTAATAAAAAAGACCAGCTTTCGCTAGTCGTTCGCACAATTATATTAAATTTTCCGTCCAGACCATGTGGTATAATTTCTGAATCCTAAATACAGATTCAAATTTGCATCTACTGCGATAACAACCGCATCATAACTAGATGCATAACTGCATATTAAGATGCCTTTAGCGTATTGCGGAATGGTAATACTTCCACATGTAACGCCCGCCGTACAAGTAAACAAAAACGAGTCTGAAGTATCTGTTGGCAAACTGGATATCTGTTGCATATAGCTGTCCAATTTGCTTCCGACTCTGTCAAGCAGGTTATACTGACTGCTCTCGCCATAGTTTACAAGGATATTAAATCCACTGCGCAAAAGAATATCAAAGGCAAAATCCACTGCATTTTCAACTTCGGCAGCCTTACCAAAGGAAGCGCCTTTGTTCTCCGGTAACATGTCAAAGTTGAAGTTCAGTGATGGAATACTTACTTCAACTGGTGTGCTTCCACCGGCATCAGATACCGTGATTCGAACATCGTATGTATAATCTGTGCTTATTTCATTATAACTGCCGTCCTCATTTTGAGTTACACCAAAAGGGTCTGTTAAAACACTGCCACTTGTTCCACTGACTGGTAATGACCATGCGCTCAGATAATCTGCTTCAGAGTCAGTCTTCCATTGAATAAGTATCTCTGCCACGTCTAGGAACGTAGACCAGTCAAACTTTGCAACAAGGTACACGCCCTCGTCGGATGCGTTACCCTCTGCATCACTTCTAAAGACTGATACGTTCGTAATGGCCGGTTTTGTATAGGCAAGTTCCCAAACTGCGTACAAGGTGTAGTTGGCAGCGTTATTTAAGTTCCACTCCTGTCCTGCACTGTAGGATGCTTCGGTTGCATCGGCTGACAAGCTCCAACCTAAGAAGTTGTAATTCGGTCTGGTTGGCTTGGTACTGGATAGGTTCGTC
This sequence comes from Eubacterium sp., assembly GCA_017472565.1. Taxonomy (GTDB): domain Bacteria; phylum Bacillota; class Clostridia; order Lachnospirales; family Lachnospiraceae; genus Brotonthovivens. Next base: position 21,973 of record JAFUPY010000005.1, on the reverse strand, counting down.
GTACCGCTTGTAGCATACTTGTAAGAAGTAGCTAACGGAGCACCCGTACCACCATTTGCATCGTATGTAATGGTGTAGGAGTTAGTCGTGAACGGTAATCTAATGCCCGTATTACCCGTAATCGTTCCGCTGTAGCTACTGTTACCAGTGTATGTATAACCTGTTTTGGCAGTAATTCCTTTAACCTCATATGTACTTCCATACGCCCATGCAATGTAATAATCTGTACAGTCATTGGACTGCAAAGTACCATTTACATAAACATCGGCTGTACCGAAAGGGCTTAAGGACGAGACATCCGTTCCGTCTAACGAACCGTTCAGATCTAAATAATAGGTTGCTGCAGAAATAGCTGTTAATGCCTGACTACCGCCTTGATTGCTACTGTTATATGACGTGCCACCGCTTGAAGTGGTCTGTGTCTGCCAGTATGCATATACACTGATACTTGCATTACCCGCACCGTTGTAAGTTACGTTTACGGTCTTGCTAAACAGTGTGGTATAGGAATTGTAGCCGATAGTGGAACTGGTATCAAAGGTGGCGGAGTATGTTGTTCCATTGATCGTACAGTACACGGTACCATTCCTGCTCGTGCTATAGCTGTTTGTTCTGTAGAACTGAACATTGATTGTCACCGGTCTGGTTCGCCCGCTTAGTGTACCTTCTACAATCGCAATCCTGTATTTGATATATTCGTTAGAGGTAGCATAGCCACCACTGGCAGGTAAATAAAAAGTTGCCATGTTATGTTATCGCTCCTTTCCAGTAAAATCCACAGTTTCCGTTCTGTCTGAAAGCAAACATATACCCACCAAACTGAATGGACTGTTTAACAACGGCATCCTCGATATAAACCTTTCGGTTTGTCATGTATGCCATTGGAGTCTGACCATCGTAGAATCTGATTTCTGTGTTCGTAATCTGGATTCTAAAATCACTGTCTGCTTCGCCTAATTCGATACACGGCTGTCCGTTTTCATCTTCGCCAATTCGCATCCATCCTGTTTCTTTGTCTACGATTGGTTGCACGACTTGAAACTCATTCACCAAATCGGTTACTGCCCCACTCAATGCTTGGTTTGCTGTATCTAATGAAGCAATGGCATCCGTTGCACTTTTTAATGTGCTTTGTGTATCTGTGATACTAAATTCCCAGCCGTTGGCTGTCTGTGTCAGCTTTGTATTACCTGTTTCGTCCTGCACATAGGTTACAACCTGTTCAGCCAATACCTGGATCTTACTTAATGCTTCTCCTGCTTTTGAATCAGCCCCGTTGGCTGTCTGCTGTGCGTTGTATGCAGCATCGGCGTTGGCATCGATTCTCTTATTGGCATCTTCCGGAGCCGGTGACCAGTCCGTAGGCTTTGTACCACGTTCCAACTGAATGTTCGTGATATACAAATCGCCAGTAAATCGGTGCGCCAGTATATCAAGCCCCATAGACTTATTAGGCACTGCGTCAAAGTGGAATACGCTATGTAAGCGAACCCATCCTTTTCCTGCGTACTCTTCAATGTGCAACAATGTATCTAAATCATATGTCTCATTGATTGTCTGATTATCGCCGTTCTCGTCGTAATACGTACCAATGGTCTTTATCTGGATACATGGATTAGTTCCTGCAACGTAGTTATCCAGCATCACATCCGCTGACAATACGTAAGACTGATTCAGTAAATCTCCGCTGACTTTTGCTAAAATATCCTGTGCATAGATGTTGGTTGCTAAAACGTTTGTATTGCTGATATGTAAGCACGTAACCCCATCCTCTGTTTCAAGTGCTACAGAACCGCCGTCCAAGGATACCTGCGTGCCCCATTCGTCCAGCTCGGCAGCAAAGTTACTGTTCTTGATAAGGTTCGTTCCACCAACTTCGATACCATTTACGGCTTCCCATGAACTGTCACAACATGGAGTGGTGTATTCTAAGGTTTCCGTACCTTCTGCATCAACGTAGGTAATCTTCTGTCTCGTCCACAGGTACATACCGCTAGACCATGTGTCTTGTGTCTCACTCCACTTGCCGCCAGTCGGTTCTTCCTTACTGGTAGACAAGTAGAACTGTGTCACGATCTCTTTTACGCCAGTTCCGTCAACACCATTTTCGTAGGATATGAAGTCGAATATCTGGCTCTTATATTCCATAAGCACCACCTTCCTTGCATGAAAAATCCCCCAGTGGTTACCGGGGGATAATGCTATACCATCTTATATTTGAGCGTATATGTGCTTGCCTGTAATGTTTCTGTCTTATTCACTCCTGCAAAAGCGAAGAAGAAATAGTAGTCAGAGCCGTATGTGTTCGTAATAGTAATAGAGTCTGCGCTTCCATCCGCATTCAATGGGAAGTAGTTCGATGTATCTCCACCATTTGCACAGCCAACCGCTGCACTCCATCCATTGTCAGCATCAACAGGGTTCGGACCAGCACTAGTAGCATACACATAATCCACTCGTAGTGGGTAATTGCCGGATGTTAATCCTTTGATTTCAAGTGTCTCATTTGCGCCAATCAAAATACCGTTTGCGTCTGTTTCGTCGGCTGTTGACATTCTTGTACCGCTAGTAGCAGAAGAAACAACAACACGTCCCGGAGCAGTCGGTGTAACACCCAGTGAATTATGAGAGATTGGCAGTGTGATATAACCCTCGCTATCTACTTCTACGCTTCCGGAATCTGGGTCAGTCGTAACAGTTTCATCCAATTCATTGAAACCAAAACGATTACTCAAAGATAATTTTACATAGGTAAATATCTTAGACTGCTGTTCTGTGTCAATTGTTCGGAATTTACTATTATTAAACGGACTGCGCTGTGAGGATGAATCCGGTAGCCAAGTACAGTTTTTAATAGAGATTCCATAAAAAGGTGCGATAAACGTTTCGTAGAAACAGCTGCATACACCATACATAGTCAATCCGTTATCTGGATGCAGACCATCATACATCAAATCATAGCTGTCGGTGTTTAATGTTTCATCCCTTCGCATTGTATAAATCATAGCTCCGTTAGGAGAAACATTAGACAATCCAGACAATCTCATCATTCTCTTACAGTTATTCCAGTTGATTTGTTGCCATTTCTGCTGACCTTCAAGCGTTTTTTCGCACAATCCGTCAGTGTCATTTGGCAAGTAATTACTGGTAATGGAAGGAGTCCATGTGTTATTGAACGCAATCACAGTATTTGGATTGCAGTGTCTTTTGATGATAGAAACCAATGCTCCATAATTCTCCCATAAATCCCATTGTACGGACTGGTGCGCTCCCTGCTGGAACGCTATAACATCCCATTCCTCAGAAATAAGGTCATTGTACCATGCGTCTCTGTATTCCTGATCGCCAAATGTACCACCTGTTTCATGTGACTGAGATGTGTAATCAGCACCGTTTTCAGAAATATACTGATATGCCTGTCTTGTACTTTCCGAACCTGCAAACGGCGTTAATTCCCCATTATAGAAAGCAATCCACTCATTAAACTGTGAATGCCCCATGTAGTATCCGTGAATCTTTGCGTTAATGCCTAAGTTTGCAGTGATTTTATTAAGATAGAACCAAGTGTTCAAAAACCAAGAAGAGCCAAAGCATAAGATTTTAATCTGCTCATCAGCACTTTTTCTTTGCGGTGTCTGATTATAAATCTGGGCTGCACTTAGCTGTAGATCATCTTCCAAGTCTATAATACCATTTTCAATTTTATCTAAATGTTCTGCTTTAAGGATGGTAACACCATCTTCAAATGTTGTTTTGCTGTAAGCCATTGCCATCCCCCTTTACGAGATATAATACTTGATGTCATAGGTGCTTAATGCGCCCTGAATTGCTTCTGTTTTATTTAACCCTGCAAAACCAAACCAGAAATAATAATCCTGTCCGTAAGTATTTGTTACGTCACAGGTATCATCTCCGCTTGTATTCAGAGGGAAATAATTAGTAGAAACATAGTTCGATGCAGTTCCTACCAAGCCTTCAATTGCTGTTGTACTGTCGGTAGGTGGATTAACAACATTTGCTGTTCCGTACATATAATCAAATCGTAATGGATAAGTACCGCTTGCCAATCCTTTAAGATGTATTGTCTTACCGGCAGGAATCAATATACCATTTGGAGTATCTGGATCAGCTGTGGAAAATCTGGTCGTAGTATCTGAAACACGTCCTGTTCCTGTTGATGTAACACCTAATGCATATGTTGTTACAGGTAAATCCAACCAAACTACAGAACCCTCACTCACAGTATAAGTAACCTCGTTCGAATACTCCGAATCCTCGTATCCATCTGCTACTGCCTTAACCACAAGCACATGATCGCCAGCAGAAAGCCCCAGTGCCGATACTTCGAAATTGATTTCATCATCCGTCGCAAGCAACGTGTATACGCCGTTTGCGATTTCGTATAATTCGTAACCCGTCGCATTTGCGACAGCGTTACCTTTAATGTAGTAAGCCATTAAGCTACCTCCTCTATCCATATAATCGGTGTTTCAAGTTTTGGCGGAGATTCCAGATAGATAACAGGTGTATCTAACTTTTCTAGGATTTCCACCAGTTCAATAACAGGCGTATCAAGCTGTACCATTTCTTCTTCAATACCGCCATCATCGGCAATAAAGTACACGCCTTTTCCTGCTATGGTTGATGCTGATACGGATAACGTCTTTCCAGTACCAAGCACTCGTTCCGTATTGTCAGTCTCGACCAAATACCATGTATAGCCGTATGCGCCAGCACTATCCAGTTCCACAGTACCTTTGTAAATACGTGCTGTTAAAACTGTCTTGCTGTCCGTGCCACTAAGGAAAGTTGTACCAAGGGAAGATTCGATTCGGAACGTGATAGCATCCCTTCCTGCAGCACCATCTTCGCCCTTTGTCTTGTACCAGTTGTAATCCGCAGGGTCGGTGGAATCAGCTTCCGTAAAATCGGTATAAGTTCCCATGTATTCTCCGGCAACTTCCCCGTTACCATCGGTAAATGTTGCACCGCCATCATTAGAGTATTTCACATGGAAATACGATGTCTTTCCGTTGACTGTTTCGCCCGGTGCACCATCATCGCCTTTGATTTTGTACCACGTATAGTCAGCCGGATTATCAGAATCCTCTTCCAAGAAGTCCGTATAAGTACCCATGTAAGCATCCGGTGTTTCGGACATCTCATCTGCTGTTGTCGGATTCTCAACTGCCGAATACTTGATATGCAGATATGTAACACGTCCGTCCTTGCCATCTTCGCCCGGTCTGCCGGTGTTTCCTGTTATGCACACTGGTTCTCCGACCACGGTTGCTCCGTCCATGTAGATATACGTAAGTCTTTGCCATACATACTGACCGTCCACCCATGTAGGCTGTTCGGTAGACCAGATAGAATCTGTTCCATTGTCTGTAAGGTATATTCTAGGAGTGGCAAGTTTGGCATTTACCTCTTCCAGATAGATTTCTGGTGTGTCTAGCTGTTCAGTTGCCAACAACATTACAGCTTCACTTGTTGCACCTGTACCAAGTACCATGCTACCGAGTACGGCTTTACCAAGTACAGCTGTTGTTGAAGTATCGGAAGATTCCAGACGGATAACAGGCGCATCCAGCTTCTCTGCTGTAGCATCAAGATAAATCTTCGGTGCGCCCAGTTTATTCCGTGTACTGCTGTTAGGCGGTGTCTCTGGGCTGTCTGTGACAGCGTATTCGACAAGAATCTCTTTGAGTGTTCTTCGGAATTTCTCGTCAGTTTCCTCTGTAGTTGCATATGCGCTTAACAGAAACTCACCGGTATCCAGATTCCAATAATTTCGCCCTTTTGCATCTGATAGTTTACCTGTTTTCATGATATCTGCGATCAAATTACCCGCTACAATCCAATCGGCTATGAATCCACCTTCCTCAAAGGACCACACGGTATCATATGGACCATTGACACCATTGGAACTGTATGTCATACCGTTAAGATTGAACCACAAGATATTCTTTGCAGTATCTTGCGAATCGGTATCCATGATCATAATCCCGTTCGGCTTTCCATTATCATTTTCGGTAATGACCATGTTACCGCCATTATAACCTGCAATGGATGCAGCTAAATTGTTAATGGTATTCTGCATCAAAACACGGAAAGCACTCTGCGGATTTTCAATCTCATTCTTTAGATTCTTGACCGTGTTTTGCAGTTTGGTTGTTGTGGTGCTAAGAGTGACCACGTTTTTCTCTGGATATTTTGGATAACGTTTGTACTCTACTACTTGGTGGTTTACGGAAATCTTCTTAATATCATCAATCAGCTTTACTACGGAAAACAAAGAAAAGTCCTGGAACTTGTACATTTCTGGATTCGTGGCAGCCAAATCATACACAGTACATTCATAAGAGCACGTCGGAATACCGCCCGTTTTCACTGCCTTTTTGGCAGCTTCAAGCAGACCTTCCATCGTCGTATAGCGTTCGTCTCTCATGACGGTACTAATCACTTTGTCCGTGTATTCAAAGTTCTCAACGTATTCGTTGCCATCGTTGATATCAGCAAAAGAAAGACCGTCTTTTCCATAAGCATATAGCCTTGTGAAAAAGTCGGTCGATTTGCCCTTATAATTAATTTCTTTCAGATTCAGTTCACGGCTTGCAAACGTTCCTAATGGCTGGAATGATGCAAGACTGTAAGCATAAATCTGTCTTTCTTTGGGTTTAAAACGGAACACAACGTCATACGTGCTGGCACATTCCGTAATGATATCGTATGGTGTAAAATCGCCCTCAATGGTTCGGGAAATCGTACTGCCCGATTCATCAATGAATACCCAGCCGTCTGGAAGAATCGGATTCACTGTAAGGAATAAAGTGTTGCTGTTGTTGGAATAACCAACTTTCATGTCTGCTTTCAGTTCATCCAGATCCAGCTGACATTTTACCTTTGCCGTATCACTGCCTGCATCAATCGCCTTTACAAGATACGGCTGTTCATACTCAATGACCGCCTCTTCCAATATGTATGGATAGTTCTCGTCGTAGATAGATATATTAAATACGAGTTCGTCAAGTCCACTGCTCTTTTCCAAGATATAAAAATCATCAACCTGCAGAACCTGGTTCTCGCTCGATAACAGTTTTAACATCTTCTACCTCCTAAAAATACACTGGGTAAAATTCCACCATAAGAGTATCTTCACACGTAAGCTCATTCTCGCCGGGAACAAGTTTCGGGAACTCCGTCCACTCTGCTCGTTCAGCCGCAGGCGCACCATCCACAAGAATACGTCCGTTGATTCCATCCACAATCAATACTTCACCGGCTGTCACCTTTAAGAATGTAACGGTACCGACTTTATAATTGGATCCGTCTGCAGTTACTGTAACTGTTAAGATGCAATCCGTGTATGGAAGTGTACTGTCGCAATTCACAACATTACCATCCGTTACCACGTACTCGCCATGACGTACACCAGTGAATGTATATTCCACTTCAAGCAACTGTGGAGACGGATAGGACGCCTGACCGATATCTGTAAGCACAACACTGTACAGAAAGCCATCGTCCAACTCCAATTCGCTCTTTCCCAAAATCGCCATCTCGAATTTGGATTTATTGCTCGTTGTTTCTGCTTCATCTTTGCCATGAAATACAATCGGGAATTTTAAGGTTTTTAAACCCACGGACGTATTAAGGACATTAAAAAAAGAACGTTTTCGTCCATGGAATACGGAAACGTCCAGTTCACAGCCACTTATTTTATAGCCCATTTTTAATTTGCCATTGTAATCACTCAATGGTGTTTTATTGATCAACATACTATAATTCCTCCCATGGCAACTGTTCGCCTACAAACTCCGATACACCTCTTGCTACTTCTCTGCCGTCCATATCTACATGCGTATGCACAACAATAGTGCTTGTCTGTGTCTGGCTCTCCCGAATATCCTGGTATCCTCTTGAAAGTGCAAGCATGCCCTCAACACCGCCTAATGCCCGATACATCACGTTTTCTTCTCGGGTAAGGACTGCTTCGCCTTCATCAAGAAAAGCCGGGAAATAGTCAGATGGCACGTATTCCATGCCGACTTTCAGACGTGGAATTGTCTTAATGCTAAAACCTTTTCCGCCTACACCTGGCACCCAGCTCGGAATCTTGATTTTATTCAAGCCACGGATAAAGGAGTTGATTCCGTCAATGATACTGTTAATCGGGCTTTTGAAAATTCCGGCAAAGCCCTGGACAATATTCGCAAAAATATCTTTCACATTCTGCCATGCAGCTTTCCAGTTGCCCGAAAAAACGTTTCGCACAAAATCAATAATACTTTGGAAAATCTGCTTCACATTATCAAAATGACCTCGTACAGAAGAGACCGTTTCACGGATTCTTTCAAGAAACTGACCTTTGAAAAAATCTATGATTCCTTGGAAAAATTCACGGATTCGCTGAATTCCCTCGCCCACTTTTTCTGCCATATCGAATATGGTTTCTGTGAAAAATGTACGAAGTAAGTCTGCAGTTTCCATCAATGGCCACATGGCACTTTCTATCAGAAAGATAAATGCTTCTGACAAAGGACCAATCCCCTTGCTGATTAACTCGATAAGTGGCCCCAAAAATTCTGCTGTAAGTTCAATCAGTGGTACGAGAAGTTCCTCTACCATCTCTAAGCCAGATTCCAAGAAAGATTCCAGTAACGGCATAAGAGCCTCGCCAATCGGAATCAAGAGCGTTTCCACATTACGTTTCAATGCCTGGAACATATCACCAAGGCTGTCATATTTAACTTCCTTAATGCCGTTCATGGCCTCTTCCGTGTCGTATGCGCCCTCTTCGATATCTGCAAGGGCTGTTACCGCATCTGCGCCCAAATCTTCCCACATGGTTCCCAGAATATTCACGCCTGCCGTGTTCTGAGCGATTGGGTCTTCCATGTTGGCCAGAGCCTTAATTGTCTCATTGAATGCTTCTTTAGCAGTCTCGCCACCTGCGGCGAATTTTCTCGCCATTTCGTCAGCATCCAAACCTAACAGCTTGAAGCCCTCTCTTGTAGTATCAGAGCCGTCTACCACGCGGATAGACATTTCTTTGACAGCATCACCGATTTTATCAAGATTAAAAGCGCCAGATTCAGCACCCTTTTGGAAAATCTTGAACATATCATCTGCATCAAGTCCCATCTTTGCGAACTGTACAGAATATTCGTTAATACTGTCTATGAGTTCCCCAGAATAATCCAATCCATTCTGCGCTCCGGCTGCAATCATGCTCATAGCCTGTTCGCCCGAAATACCGAAGTTATCCATCATGGCTTTGGCTGCTCTGGTAGATTCGGTCACGTCATACTCGAACGTATCCCGAAGTGCAAATGCCGATTCTGTGATTTCCTGCAGGGTGGCATCATCAAGATCACCAAGGTTTTTCTTAACGCTTGCCATGGCATTTGCGATATCTTCAAAACTGTCACCATAATTATTGTTGTAAATATCCTCTAGGATTGTCTGGTATCGTTCGGTCTCTTCCCTTGCGGTACCAGTGCTGGCAAGGAACGTGTTCATGGCGCCTTTCATATCGTCCGCAACATTTACAGCTGCAGTACCAACACCAACAAGTGCCGTGCCGATTCCTGCAATCGCCGCCACAGGCAATACAGACGATAACCCGCCAAGACCGCCCAATGCGGAAGTCAGTCCAGAACCCAGACCTGCAAATTTACCGCCTGCAGATCCTAATATAGAATCCAGACCGCCCAGTAATGAGTTCCCGATTTCCGACAACGCATCACCCGACAATGCTTCTGACAACTTATCTTTGAGAGAGCCAGAAACTTCCTCGCCTACGTCTTCCAGTTCCTCTATTGCTTTCTTTGCACCGGAATTGTCGGCATCCATCTTTACGTCAAGGCTTCTATCTTTACTGATACTTTTAATCTTTGACTCAGCCTTTTCAGTTTTTGCATTGGTATGAATATCAACATCACCATCGATACTCTGCCAAGCATTTTCCACATCCTTGGCGGCTTTTTCTGAATTTTTTACAACCTTATCGGTTTCAGATTTGATATTTTTTGTTTTATCTGCTTCGATTTTCTCTACTTTTTCGGCAGATTCTTTGGCGGCTTTTTCAACCTTTTTATGGGCTTTGTTAAGATCCGATTCAATATAACTGTCATCGGCACGTATGGTATACTCAATTTCGCCGCCTTCGTAATCTTTTCCCATGCATTACTCACCTGCCTTTACTGCTTTGCCATGCTCTCCAAGGTAGCAAACAGCATATCCAAGCCAGACTGACCGCCACCGCCTCGTACTGGCAGTGCATAATATGATTTCAGTTCCTGCAGCTGCTGGATATATTTCATGTTCTTGCCGTTGTGTTCAGGCATTTCCATGTCGCGTATCTTCATGACCTGCTTAATCTTGGTCTTATCGGAAAGCCCATTGAACAGATACAAGAACTTTTTCCAAGGTAATTTCCCCTGCATATCAATCAGATCAATGTGATAATCCTGCATGAATGAAGCATAGATATAATCTCCATCCTCTTCAAAATCAAGAATAGGCACCCGATTTTTCTTTGTGGATGCCCGCTTTTTCGTCTCAATATGCAGTTTTGTTATCTCTTTTAAAAGTTCGTACTTTTCATACACTGAAAAAAGAGACAGATTCCAATTGTTCACAACAAGCATGCGCAATGCCTGGTCAACTTTTTCAAGGTCGGACAGCTCATCTTCTCTGTACAATTTCTGTATCTCAAGAACGGTATCAAATGCAGGATTGACACGTATATTTCCCTTTGTTGTACGAATCGTGTACCGTGGAATTTCTGTCAAATATCCCATTACAAACCTCTCTTTGCAAATGCACGTCTCTGTCTGCGGTTATACTTAGAAAGTGTGGCTTTCTTGCTTTCCTTGCGGATCTCATTCATTCTAGGAAGGACCACTTCGGAAATGAACGGAAGAACTTCTATCACCATTTCGGAATATCCCTCTTCATAGAAAGCAACGATTTTTTCCGCATCTTCTCTGCCAAATACCGCCTCAATCAGATCAACAACAGCTGTTCCCAATAACGTACATGCACGCATGACCTCTTCCTGCGAATTATTGCCCGCGTTGACTCCCTGCACTTCCTGCTGGATATTCACAAGCGCCACATATTTCTGACGGATTTTCTCGGTAAGCCCTGGTGCGCTCAAATCCACTTTCAGACATTCCACGACCTTATCGTTCTCGTCCACCAGTTCAAATTCTTCAATAACTTTCTTACTTCTCTTAGCCTGATATGCCATTTTTTCTACCTCCACTTATAAAAAAGGGGAAGAGGATTGCTCCCCTTCCTTATGCTGTCGCTGTAGTGCCAGTTACTGGCTTGCCGTTTCCATGTACGGTTACAGTTAAGGCATTGATTGCATTTGCTTCGCCATATGCAGGAGTGATGTTTGCAAGTGTTACTGACCAGATAACGTATTTATCACCTTTTGCCAGTTTTAAGTGTGTTTTACGTGCAGCACCAAATCCATACATTACTTCCTCGCTCAAAATATACTTGCACGCTTCGTCTTCTGGCTTAACAGCACCAGTTAAGGTAAGTGTAAGCTGCGCGCCTGTCACTTCTGTAGAGCCCCAACCTTTATCTGCGTAGTATGCCACCTGGTGCAATACTTCGTTTAAATTCTGGGACATATTCTGTGTCAGCGCCGCCAAAGACTGCCATGTTGCGCTTTCACCATCTGGTGTCGTATTGATAAATGCTTCCGTTTCATAGTTGATTTCCGGTGCTTTTGGAAGTTCTGGAAGCACTTCAGCAAAATGCTGGAGATTTAATCTTTTCATGATATCACCTCGTTAATAATAGACTTTGCAGTTCAAAATACAGGAGAGATTGTACGCTCCATCTTCATCCCTGCCGATTTTATTTGGTTCCTTTGCAATTTCCGCATCCAACCAGGAGAACGTTTCTCCGTTCGGATACTCTTTCAGCCTCTGCAGATAATTGCAGATATTGATCAGCTGTTCCATGCCGTTCTTCTGGTCGAAATCACGGCATAAAAAAAGCACGGGCAAGACCTTGACCGCACTTTTATCATAATAAGTTGTATTGGAAAAACCTTCCCCTAATTCAGCATATATTCCGCCAGAAGGATGCAATTCTTCCAATGAAATACTGTGTGAAAGGTTGCAGTTTGCTTCCAAGGTATCACACAGCACGTCCATAAATTCAATTAATGGTGTCATTTTCTCAACTCCCTTTGGAATGCCGCCTCATAGACTTTCTTCCATTCCTCGCCATGCACCTTTTGTGCGTATTTTGCCCACTCTGCTCGTGCAAATTCTGCCGTGAATGTTAATTTCTTCGGACCATAATCTCTGTTAGCAGGATTCCCACGCATAACTTTTCCATTCCACAGATACTGAGAATAAGGTTCCTCCCAACGCATACGGAACACTCCGTTAACCGCTTTCTGATCGCTGTGAGATATACCACTATCCTTTAAATATCCTTGGTCTTCAGGCACGTACTTAGTAGCATCTTGAAGCGCTTGATTACCCATCATAGTCAGTGCTTCATCACTTGCCGCCTTAATCTTTGCAGTGGCACGGAATTTGTCAAAAGTCACTTTTGCAGTAATCTTAGCCACTCTTCACCAACTCCAGTTCATAATGATGCAGTTTCTTTCTGTCATATAGAGGGTCTGTCGTTTGCACCCGATATTTTTCCCCATTGAAAGAAATAATATCATCCACGGCGAATATAACGCCTCGTGGAATACTGTTCCTGCAATCATAAAACATGATGGCAGCCAACTGAATCTCGGCATTGTTCTTGTCGCGGATAATTTTATTGGTAGGTTCCATCCGTACACGTTCCAATGTCTGTTCTTTGACTGTTTTTGACTTACCCCATCGGTCCTTATTCACGTTCTGCGAGTGCGTGACTTTGTGAATGAGCAGTTCTTTTGGTATCGCCTTAATAACAACCACCTCCACGATACAAAAGCCCCGTAGGCGCTAATATTCGCATTGCTCTAGGTGCATAAATAGACTGGGTGGTACTGCCATCGGCACTGGTTGCTTTGGAATAGTTGAACTTTCCAAGACCTGCACTCTGTAATCCGTCCCCAGTATCCATATCACTTCCACCATTGGCATCGAGATATTCAATCTGCGCACACACGGCTTTTTTTACACGTTCTTGGGTGTCAGCAGACATTAATGGCAATGTATCAGCTGTTACACGATACATTGTCAGTGCCTCGATAATTTCCTCTGCTCTGGAAAGAAGTGAAGGGAAGTCGGCATCAGCTACCGGCTCCCCTTTAAATGTTTCGCTATAGTAATCAGCTGTTACATATGCCATTTTGATCACCTCAATTAGACAATTCCAACCTTGATATTTCTAAGGGCAGCTGCGCTCTTTGTAGCTTTTACTGCCATAGCTGCGATCATTTCCACTTCGCCAGTTTTTACTGCGCCTGGTAATGATAAGTTTGGCAGATATGTTTTTGGTGTCTTTTCACCAGATGGAGTAACAGCATGTACGCCGTCTAAGCCTAAACGTGCGAAGTAGATTGTAGATGTACCATCTGTTTCATCTGTTGCGATAATCTGGCTGGAAGCTCCTGCTTTATCGCCCATCTGCATAATGCTTGTTTTACCGTATTTCACGATTTCAGAACCAAGATCATTCTTTGTTAACTGGAACTGTGCGGAGAAATCAGCTACTGTCTGGAACACTGCGAACATATCGCTGTTTACAAGCATAATATCTGGTGTGCCATCCATAGCTTTAATAGTCTGTCTAATGTAGTAAACAAACTTTTTCCAGTTCTGCTCGATTGCTTCAGCGGAAGACATATCAAGAGCTTCAGCAGGTGTATAATCTGTTTTTGTTCCTTTGATTGCTTTGTCCAGACCATCAAATGCTAATGCATCTGTTGCGCTGTCACCATTGATGAACCAATCGTGGAACACTGCATTTGTTGCCTTAATCTTCTGTTCCATCTGGAACATAAGCATGTTTGTGATAACTTCTCTTTCGTGATTAATCAGCACACGGTCTAAATCGAAAGCGCCGCCGAAGATTTTAAGGTTTACAGTTACTGGTGTTGTTTTTGCAACATCTTTTGTCGCGTATTCAGAGTTGATAGCACGACCGCCAGCTGTTGGGTATGTAGTTACTCTGTTGTAAACATACGCCAAGGAATCGCCGCCCTGTGGTTTTACGCAATCATCAAATACCATTCTGTCCATTAAAGGAGATTTACGGAACTCGTCAATCACGTGTTTTGTAAGTTTGCTCTGTGATAAATTTTTTGCATCTGCTAATGTATACTGTGACATAATTTAATCATCCTTTCATTTTCTCAATTTCCAAAAAGAGCTGCGGCAATCTCGTCTTCTACGCTCTTACCTTTTCCGCCTTTGCCTTTATGACGTTCGCCCCATCCCTTTTTCTTACCCTCTTCATCTTCCTGGTCTGCACCAGCTTTGAAATGAGGATATTTCTTAACAACTTTTTCGATAGCATCTTCCAGTTCCAAATCTTCGTCAGCTTCCATGTATGCTCTTGCAAGAGCCACAACATCATCCACAGAGTCCTTTGCAACGCCTGCCTCATAGCAAGCTACCCTTGTTTCTGCTTTGGCCGCTCTGCTTTCTGCCGCCTTACGTGCTTTTGAATCTTCAGATTCGCCACCATCATCTTTTTTGGAATCATCGCCATCATCTTTTTTCTTCTGCTGGCTCTTTTTCCATTTGCGCTTTTCTTCTGCCAAGCGCTTCTTTACAACCGCGTCCATGTCTTTCTGAGAAAACTTTTTCTCTTCCGGATCTTCGTCTTCGGACTCATCATCTGCTTCGTCTTCTGGGTCGTCACCCGCATCAGCTCCTTCGTCCTCGCCCTCTCCAGCAAAAAACTGCAGGTAAAATGGATTGTATTTTTCTGTCTGTTTCATGTACTTCATTGAAAGTACCTCCTATGTTTTATTCTGTTTACCGCCCATCGGCGCCGTGTTAAATGAGTTTCACGTACTCCTTGCCATAAGCATTTGAAATGTTGCTTATGCCAATAAAAAAAGAATCCACCAACAAGCATCCCTGCTCTGACAGATTCTCAAAATGTATATCAATATGCCCTGGGTTATCTGCCTCGTACTCTATGGAGTCCTTAGTCAACGCTTCAATAGAATCAATAAGATTAAATGCAAGCGCCGTTACCGCCGAGCATACAATATCCTTTCCCGGTTCCGCATATCCTGCGTGGCCATCTACGGTAATGCCATTTGTGGTCACTTTTACCACAATCAATAGAACCACCTCCTAAAAATGAGTATAAAAATACCACTGACCGTTAATGATCAGTGGTTAATCTGCGTTTTGTGTATAAATTTCATCATAAATACGCTGGGCTTTTTTACCCCATCGTGTTAAAAAATAGTCGTCGTCAAAACCTTGATAAGTAATAAGTGCATCTAACGGCAACAGAATATCGTTCACATCTTCCGAACTCATCATTTCTTCTGCATTTTCAAAATGCTCAACAAGGAATTTCTTCTGTTCTTCGTTTAAATCCAACACACTTATCACCTCTTTCTGTTTGTCTGAATCAATTCTTGCGTATCCGGATTAAAGGTAACAATGCACTTATCACCGACAAATCGCTGACTTTTGCGCCCTTTTCCGTCAATAATTATCTCGCCTGGTATGCCCTCAGTAATTGCTTGTTTCGCCTCTTCAATAGTAACAGAAGCATGGTTTAACCGTTTCTTCAATGCTTTATTATCCGTCTCAGTCAATTCACCATGAGTTCCTATCAATCGGTCTACAAAATGAGCCGTATGACCTTTGACAACTACACCCGAAGCAGTGGTAAGACCATCCAATTCTTCTGTAATCTTTTTGTTCACTTCTTTGAACTGATCATAGCCAACTATCGGCGATAATCTACCAGATTTTACAGCATCAACATAGCCCTTGTAAATTCTGCTTTCTTCGCCATTATTATACTTCAAATCGTAGTAGCCGGCAAGGTTTTTCGGTCCACTTTCGGCACCAATCGACTTCGCCCATTCCTTGTAATGTTTCTGTGCAGCTGCATTACCACTTGCAGATATAGATTTATCAAATCCAACTACCTGTTCACGGTCTTTCCTGCGATGTAAATGTTCATGTTCGGCAACATAATGCTTTAATTTAGCCTCTTTTGCCTTTAGCTTCACGGAAGCATCTTTAAAACCTTCCTTGTCGCCAATCTCACTAAGCATCATGCACTCACGTTTCTGCTTACGCACATCGCGTTCCAACGCTCTCTGAACCTGCGTCTGTTTGTATAACTTATCGTTTGCGTCCAGATCATCTGTAGGGAAATAGCGCTGAATATTCACACCAGGAACAAACGGGTATTTGTGATGTCCACAGTTTATCCCCAGAAGTCCATCTGGTTCTCCATAACTGGAAGATTTCCACGGATAGTATCGGATTTTCTTTCCGTTTACATCTTCCGTGTAACCACTGCCATTGTTCAAATCAAATATTTTGCCCTGGTCTTTAGCGCATTTAGGACGTGCGCCCGAATGAGCATCAATGGAAATCAGATTGATACCATAATCCTCACACCGTGCGGTCTGCACCTCATTAGCTACACTTCCTGCAGTTGTCCGCATGCACATATTCACGTATGCTTCGGGAGTCCAGTTACGACCACGGCCATCAACAAAACCAGTTATACCTTTTTCATTGAATCGCTTTATGGCCGTTCTCATTACCTGCTGACGTGATTGTGCGCCCGATATAGTGCCACCTACGCTGTTGTTCATAATTTCTATTGCCTGCTTGGAAATATCCCGCACGAGGCTCTTGAACGCTTCCTGCGCCTTATGTAACATGGTCGTACTTGTGAGATTCAGAGAATCCTTCGCCTGCTTCTGCAAAGATTTAATGACCTGCTTAACCGCCTTACTCTTGCGTGGTTCTACTGCAGTTTTGACATATCCATTCTTTGCCAATCTTCTGAATCCTGGTTCCATGGAATCCAAAGCCTCCTGCGCCAGTTCTTCCAACATTGCTTCTGCGGCTTCGATGCCAATACCCGATAACCTTGCAATGATCTGAATATTTTCTTGGTTGAGTTTGCCAATCTCGGCCAGTTTTTTCGCAAGCCATCTATCTGTGTCTATCGGTTTGTTCCAATCTCTCAAATGCTTTGCAATCTGTAGCATTATTTGAGCTTCCATATCCAGATAAACACTATCTATCGTTTCCGCCGCCTGCTGGTTCTTCAGAAGATTCATTGTCTACCTCTTCACTCTCTTCATCCTCACCGGTTTTCGTCCAATCAACATCCTGCCCGGTAATCTGATTGTCCTCGGCAATACGTTCCAGTTCCTTTTTGGCTTCGGCTTCACTGCATTTGTTGATTTCCATAATGGCTGAAATCTTAGAACGAAGCCCTGCATCTACCAGCTTGATATTTCTATCAATCGTGGTATTTGTATCCTCGATAATGGAATCATCAAAATCAACAGTAGCTTCTGCCTTACCGCCGTTTTCAAGAAACGCAACAGCTGCAACCATATCAACAATGGCATCGTTGACAATGATCGCATTCTTCTGCCGGTTCTGGTAAAGGTCGGACTTATCGGAGATAACCTCGGTTGCGGTCTTTACCCCGCCCGCCTCAAACTTATATCTACCTGCGCCCAATCCACACTTGAAACTCAGAATATCCAAATTACGCTGCATTGCCATGTCGTGTTCCTGCGCACGGATATTCATGTCAATTTCAGTAATTTTAAAATCGCCGGCTCTGCCCTGTGGAATCTGATAAAACACAGTGTCGTTAGGGTCAAACGTAGGTTGCTTGATTCCGTCCTTTTGCATTTCCATTTTTGCCATGGACATTGGAACAAGCACTCGCTTACGACCTAGAACAAACTCATTCATGTAGCTGTCATATACCAGGTCACAACCCTTTAATTGGTCTATACTGTTTCCATATACCGACACACCAAGAGGACTATCTAAATCAATGTTGTTGCAGATGTTCGGTGTAATAATCTGAAACAAAGGGAACGTCGATTCTGTATTCACGATTTTTTGTATGCCCTCTGGTACTTCCAGTTCTTCTCCAGACTGCGCATCCACATATTTGTTTTCAATGTAATACAGTTCCGGTTTTTCGCCATCGTCCGCTTTCCCCAATCGGTGAATCTGCAGATAGATGCGTTCTTTTCCATCCATAACTCGCAAACTACCAAACGCGCACTCTGTCACATCTCCATTATCCCATGACAACGGATAGATCATATCAGCACGGATATAATCAATCGTGACTTTACCAGATGTATCTATGTACTCTACAAATGCACCAGTACCCAACGCAAATGACAATTCTATCAGCTGATTCGCACGGATAAGGAAGTTGTTCGCCTGCAGGATTTCATTCAAGCGCTTAGTAAAACCGCCCGCTTTGATTGCTACCTTTTCATTCAACAGTAAGTTCGCCCAATCCTCACAAACTTTCTTAGCCATTCCCAATTTGTATCGGTCTTCGGTAATTGTCGATGTGCCGTTATAGATTTTGTATTTATGAAATTTCTTCACCTCGCCCTGGTACCATTCCAGCCATTCGTCAATATGGCCATAGGTTTCATCAGAAAGCGTACTGTAATTTTGCTTTGTCAAATACTGACATATTACATTGCTCATATATCCTCCTATGCTGCCACATACAAGATGTCCTCTTGTATGCTCTCTGTGCTGTATTCCGTACTATCCAATGAGTCCACGTTCATGAGACCATCATCCAGTCGAACATCCATGTTTACTTTCTTATCGTCATATACCGCCTGTTCAAATGCAGTAATGATATTCGTACAATGCGCCATGACTTTCCATCTGTTCTGCGCAATGATACTGTTGTAAAATGCGATACGGTCATTGATTGGCCCTTTAATCGCATTCTTAATGTCTATGCCTACACGAGCCTCTGCACAAGCCATTTCCAGCCCTGCAATCAATGTCTGTTCTGCGCTGTCACAATATGCTTCGTACACTCTGAACTTCCTCTGCGCCCTGCGTACAAAGTCTATAAAATCATCCTGCAGCTGTTTTGGATTGATACGTTTCTTGCAATAATATTCATCCAAAACAACTATCTGTTTATAACCCCTTGTAAATCCAGTAAGGGTAAAAGAATGAGCCGACTTCGTACCACCGAAATCGACTCCAATCGTTGCATATACTATTTCATTTTCTTTCAGCCAATCCTCTGTAATAAGATAATCACTCACATTATCTGCGAACTGCTGATATATCAAGCCATCTGCGGCAACCCATAATCCAAGTATAAAACGTTTATAAAACACACTTCCATGTGGCCATGCGTTCTTGTACTCTTCTTTTCTCTTTGCAGATATGGAAAGATTATCATCCATCGTAAAGTGCAGATGATATACTTTTTTTCTTTTCATTTCTTCAGGATTAAGATATTCTTCACAGATATAATGATGCGGTCCTGCTGGGTTGCAATTCATCCAGATTTTCCAGCCATCTACAGAACATCTCGCCACCATCTGGTCAATAAAGGATTTCGGGAAAAGAGCCGCTTCATCGGCATAGGCCCCAGCTGCGGTCAAGCCTTGCAATGCATCCTGGGCGGCTTCCGTATTGGCGCCGAACAAATAATAAGTATTCGTCCCTATCTCTATCCTGGCATCTGTTCCTGATCGGATATATGTATACGGCCACCCCCACGATTCCAATATCTGCAGCATTGGTCTGACCACATTCTTCTTTAATGCACCCATTGTTTTCCCAGCCAGAATGAAAGCTTCTCCAGAATGCATTTCCTGTGACCAGGTCAAAAATCCTATAATACATGCAATGGTCTTTCCTGATCGGATGGATCCATCTGCTATCAGGTAATTATTCTCTGACGTTTTTACTGCTGGTCTCCACCAATGTATCAATCGTCTTTGCTGGTCAGAGAATGGCATAAACTTAAACTTCGCCGGTTTCTTCTGCTTCTTCGGCATTGCCCTCACCTTCCTCTTCCTCAAACAGATCATGCAAATCTTCTGGTGTCGGATTTATTGCTTTTAAGAAATCAGAAATATTTTCCTCACAAGAATCTGTATCTCCAACTTCCTGATCACGCGCACGCCTTGCTCTTTGTGTTCGAATCTTCTGTTCCTCTTCGTCAGCTTCTGTCCGGCCGCTCTGACCAGCATATTCAGCAACGAAATACGCAGCTTTTGTATTTCCTGCTATCGCCTTTTTGATCTGCGCCATGAGCATAGCAGATTCTAACGTGCATTCCACACCCAAGCCTTCCAAAATGCCCTTCCATTCGCCAGCATCAATCTCGGCAGTAAGCAGCATATTCAAAGTCTTTCTAAAATCTGCTTTTCGGCGTCTTGCTTCACCAGATTTTTTTCCTGCAATTTTTGCAAGTTCTCGTCGTTCTTCCGCGGTTCGTTTATCAAAACCATAATTTTTTATGTTTTCATAACCTGCCACTTCACCACCTTCAATTCTAACGATAATTTCCACTAAAAATTGATTAAAATGGACCTTCTGGGACTCGAACCCAGGACCAACTGGTTATGAGCCAGCTGCTCTGACCTGCTGAGCTAAAGATCCATACAAAAAAGGCAACAGATAGACTGCTGCCTCACTCATTTTATCTCATTACACTTTCTTCAGCGTACACTATAACATAGGCAAAACCGAAAAAACCGAAAAAAACGAAATGAATTTATTTTTCTTTCAAAAAATTTGTTATTTCCATTCGAACACCATCTTCTGTTGCACCTCTACCAAGTTTTTCTGCTATTTCATTCCACTTTAATCCTTCTTGATAACGGAAACGAATAATTCTTTGGATTCGCACAGGAGCTCGATTTATTATTTCCTGCGCTTGCAACCTAATTTCTTCCGCAAGTGCTTTTCTTTCTTCTAATAATCTTTCTTCATACCGGAGTCGCTGATCATCGGTATAAGTAAAAGTCATTCCCTGCACTTTAAAATGCATCGGATTATATGGAAATTCAGGATTGCTACCACTAACATTTGTCTGAATTATGGTCTTTCGTTTCTTTTTCAATTTTGAAATATCCAACTCTGTTTCCTTGACCAATTCACAGGCATCCACATAATCTTTTAAAATTTGTTTGTCAGTCAAATAACCACCTCGCTTTTGACAATAAAAAAACCAACCACCTAATATTGATGGTTGGTCGTATTTTTTAGAATGGCATTGCATCATCCCATATAGCAGCGTTTTTTTCTTCCTCAGTAATATCTCTTGCTACATAAGGATATGTACTCAATATCAACTTTTTATAGTCTTCAAAGGCCTCTTGATTTTCAAAACCTGCACCTGTATATGTCGAATTGAATACACTTGCAATGTGTTTGATATACAAATACGGATTCAAAAAATCTGTTAAGTCTTTCCATCCACTAACTTCTCGTGCTTTTACACTTCTTTGGATAATATCATCACATCTACCTTTACAACATGGCTTTACGGAAATTATTTTTTGTGTATCCATATTTTGTACGATATTTATCAGAGACATTTCTGGATCAAGCATCAAATCCTTACCGCAAACACTACATTTTATAGCTGTTTCGTTAGAGAATACATTAGATTTTTTCATACAAAGTCCCTCCGTGTATTTTTTGTATATTATACTACTCCAATCATCAATATTCAATTTATTTTTTTAGTCCTTAACTATTTAGTCTGTCCAAAAGTCATCTTTGGAATCTATTCCCTCTTTCCGTTCTTGGATACCGCACCAGATATGTGCTGCTACCACAGCAACGAGCATTGCCATAATAATCACGACTGCTACCCATCTAATCACACTTTTTTCCTCCTTCTATCCTGCTGCCAATATGAGCATAGGCAATGGTTCAATCATTCCACACCGCCTTTTCTTACGATCTCAATTGCTCTATCAATCTTGATGTATTCTTTTTGAACAACGGCTGTG
>JAFUPY010000052.1 GCA_017472565.1 Eubacterium sp. | reverse complement strand
TCGTCAGACCAGAGATTTGCCTCCACCTTCCTTCAGATTTTACCTCGCGGTAAACACCCTTGGTCTTAGCTATATCCTTCCCACCACCGGGCGGATTCGGGACTTGCACCCGTTGGAAACGTGCGCCGCTAGGCGCACAACAGCAAACAAGCGAATGGCACAAAACCATTCGCTTGTTTAGGTGAATTGAAATCCCTGGGTGGGGATTATTAACGATATACATATTCTCCAGCTTTGTATTTAGGTGGAATTACTGGAATCTGCAGGTAGGAATCATAAGTTCCACCGGTATGAATTACATGCTGCCCTTTGTTGTCAGTATCCCATGAGAATGGTTCAAACCATGGATCACGGATATATCTGCCGGCAACGCGTACTCTCAACTGCTGGCCTTTGTGCCAGAAACGGCTGTATGGATAGATTTCGATATCTACCGGTACGATTTCGCCAGGCGCCAGTTTTTCTGTTTTTGTCATAGACTGTACAGGCTGAATATCTGTTGCCAATTCTGGATCCTGATGTCTTCTGGAAACTCTCATTTTGCCCCAAGCACCTGGATGACGTTCGCCAAACACCCATGTTGGCAGGAAGTTACCTTTTTCATCCAACTTTTGCACTGTAATGAACATATCCATGTCGTCATGACCTTCTGCTTCTACCCAGAGACGCAGTTTCATAAGACCTGTGATTTCTGTATCTTCTTCAAATGTGATATCAAAACATACTTCTCCTGTTTCTGCATCATAGCTTGTTCTTGTATGCTCGAAAGAAGCATCATAAGACAGGCTCTTCTTGTTGGCATCCAAGTACAGTTTTTTGTAAACAGTTCTTGGGATTGGGAAATCTGCTTCTGGACGCTGTTTCTGAATATCGCAGTCGTACGCATCCATAACATCCAAACGTACCTTTGGTGTTAATTCCCAGCCATTGTAGATACCTTTCAGATAACGATCGAAGAATTTTCTTAAATCTTCTTTCATTTCGTAGCTGTATGCATCTGGCCATTCAAATTCTCTGTGGATACGTAACCATTTCTGTTTGGACGCCATCTTACGATATGCATTGATGGTACCTCTCATATGTAAATGGCTCATGCCTGCTGCAATGTATGCAGGCACTTCAATTTTTTCAAATTTTGCTATTTTAGATCTCCAGTATGGGTTCATGTCTGGATATTTTACAGCCATAGCAGGAATATCCTCCATCAAACCTTCCGGACTCTCGCTTCCAAGATCTTTATATACGAATGTGTTAAAACCGATTGCCGGGATTCCGCCTTCGCACATGAATTCACGAAGAATATCCGAACATCCTTCCCAAGGTGCAATTGCTGCCAGGTGTGGTGGCTGTTCTGCTGCAATGTACCACTGCATCATAGCCAGCATAGAGTTGCCAGCCATACCAACTTTACCATTACACCATTCACATGCTGCCAGCCATTCAATGACTTCTGCACCGTCTTTTGCTTCTGTATCACCCCAAATTGGCATTTCACCTTCAGAATGTCCACAACCTCTTGGATCAACATTGGCTACTGCATAGCCATAATGGCACCAGTAATATGGGTCCGGACCTTCAAATTTTGTTCCATCAGAGATTGCTTCTGCTGGCACGCCATATGTAGCCCATGGGCGTGGCATATCGTGTGGACGTTTACCGTAGATACTCCATGCCATGATACAAGGAATGTTTGTTGCTCCCACTGGGCGATAGATATCTGCATAAATTGTAACCCCATCGCTTAATGTGATTGCCACATCCTGTTCACAAATAATACCGTTCTCTTCATATGTGCGCTGATTCATTGGAGAATAATAGCCCCAGCCACCTGGGATGGTGTTGATATCTTCCAATGGTACGCTGTGACGGTAAATCACGTCGATTTCTTCGCCTTCAATGACTCTTTTTCTGATAATCTGTTCTGCCATAGTAAAATGCCTCCTTCATTATGTTTGTTCATTTCGCTACTGAATGGAATAACAACTTCTTTATGAAAAAAGCATAACACTACTCACACGCAAAGAAGAAAACACATTTGGCAAAAATGTCGTATCAAAACACGCTTTACTTTAGGTTGTGCACAACATAACTTTGTATTACAATGAAAGCATCAAATAATCCAAGGGAGGGTTTTTTATGTTTACAGCATCCGATAATCAAGCATTAGACAATATTATGAAATCCAGAAGAATCTGTCGCAAATTCACAGACCAGGTTCCTGACAAAAAGGATGTGGAAGCAGTTGTAACCGCAGGCCGAATGGCTCCTTATGCCTCTATTTCATCTGGAGATGTGGATGTATTCAGACATTTTTATGTTATTTTCAGGGATAACCCTCTGTTGGAAAAAATTGACAAACTTATCAAGGATCAGACAATCCTTGATCTTGCCATTTTAAAAGAAGAAATGGCAGAGGACAAATTTCTCCAAAAATATGGTGTTGCCCTTGAAAAAATGTGGTTCAATGTTGCAGAAAACGGCCTTCCTGTTTTCCCAAATCCACCTTGTCTGATCGTGCTGGCAGAATGGCGTGGTGCGCGTCGAGCAGAACGGCAGAGCCTTGCACACACCATCCAAAATATGTGGTTGAAAGCAACTGCCCTCAATCTGGACTTTAATATGATTTCCCCGCTGGAAAGCATGTGGGACAATCAGGAGTTCTGTGACCTGTTTGGTCTGCCAGTTGGAAAGTATGGATTCCATGGCTGTATCATCGGATATAAAGAAGCGGAAAGGCTGACTTCCAAACCAATATCCGATCAGGTACATTGGTTGTAAATTTTACGAATCAAATATCTCCCCTTTCAGATCATAGATATCTGCAAAGGGGATTTTTGTATTTACAACCTGCAGCACTCTGGCAGTAGAATCCAGGCGTGAGACCATTCCTGTCACTTCCAGATACTCCTGGTTACAGAAGTACACCACTGTCACAATATCATTTTTCTTTATCATGCGAAGTTTACAATCTAGTTTTTCTGCCATCTCTTCAGATAGTTCTATCTTAGGCACAAGAATCTTTTCTTTTGCCCGCAGGGCAATATCGTAGCCTTTTAATGCCGCAAAGGGCATAAATTGTTTCGCCCGGGCGGCCTGGTTCATTTTCTTTCTTGCTGCCATATTCCTTCTTTCTCTTCTCTTTTTTGCGTCATGCAAACCAATCTTTCTGCATTTTCACCCACCAAAAGTTTACATAACATTTATTTGTTTATTTATTAGCTGCGATGACCACCAATTTGCTGGTTACGCTCCATAGTGGTGGCTCCTTCTTCCAGATTCATACCTTTCACGATAGCGTTTTTCCCAAACCTTTTTTTGATGTCCAGCATGGCTTTCTGTATTTTGTTTTCCCGCTGCAACTCCAAAGGATCTGTGAACAGATCATACTGGCGATAAACATCTTCCACCACATGGTTGTAGTGCAGATAAAAACGACGAATAGGATATTTTCTATTTGCAGTCCGCGCATACAGCTGTTCCACATAATCGATAATTGTTTTTGCAGAATTGGTGGCAAAGGGCAGGCGAATGCTTCCCCGGGATGGTGTCACGTTCAACTGGCGAGAATATCCCACATACAAAGATATGGATTCTGTCACCAGATTCTTGTCCACCAATTCCAGACAAAGCAAGTCTGCCATTTCCTTTATGATCAGCCGGCCTTTTTCATAGGAATAGTCTTCCATCAAAACCTGTCCACTGGTGATACTATTGTGCTCCGGACGATAGTTTTTAATATCTGCCATAGTGGTGGTCTCTCTGCCCCAAGCGTGATCGATCAAAAGCTCGGCATCAATTCCAAAAAGCTGATATAGCAAGTCCTCATTTGCCTGAGCGATCCCCTTCATCGTCCAGATTCCATTGCTTTCCAGTCGTTTGGCGATACCTCGCCCCACACGCCAGAAGTCAGTGATTGGCTTATGATTCCACAACGTTTGCCGATAACTTTCCTCTGTCAATTCTCCGATTCGGTCTTTAGATTTTTTCGCTGTAATATCCAGTGCCACCTTTGCCAGATACAGGTTCGTGCCAATGCCACAGGCAGAAGCAATCCCGGTTGTCTCATACACATCCTGCATAATGCGGATTCCCAACTCTTTTGCTGTCATATCATACAGCATCAGATAATCCGTCACATCCATAAACACCTCGTCAATGCTGTAAACATGAATATCTTCTTTGGCAATATACTTCAGATAAACACCATAAATCTCCGCTGACACATCAATGTAATGCTGCATCCGCGGCGGCGCCATAATGTACTTGATATTTTTTGGAATCTCAAACACACGACAACGACCAGGTACACCCAATGCTTTCATGGCAGGGCTTACCGCCAGACAGATTGTCTTATCTGTTCGCTCCGGATCTGCCACGACAAGATTGACTTTGAAGGGATCCAGTCCCCGATCCGCACACTCTACCGATGCGTAGAAACTTTTTAAGTCGATGCAAATATAAGATCTGTGTGATTTTCTGCTTTGGCAACAACTCATAATATCATCCTCGTTTCCATCACACACCTTCTCTATAAAATCACATAAAACATGCCCCATTTACAGGACTTTGCATAAACCTGCCAGGAACTTATTAAGAAAAAGCATGTTAAATCCCATATAGTATTTCCACAACATACTTTTTCTTAACCTCCAAATTTTTAAAAGCATGTTGAACTCACTTTTTTCGCTCCCCAACATGCTTTTTCTTATCCTCTTAATTTTTAAAAGCATGTTGTATTCACTTTTTTCGCTCCCCAACATGCTTTTTCTTATCCTCTTAATTTTTAAAAGCATGTTGTATTCACTTTTTT
>JAFUPY010000004.1 GCA_017472565.1 Eubacterium sp. | reverse complement strand
TCCAATCACTTATTGACATATGTCTTCAAAATGCATCTTAGAGAATGTAATCTCTTACGTCTTTTAACTGTTTCATATTCATCAATGCTCTAAAGTTAGGCGCATCCCCTAATTTTTCTTCTAACAGAGCAGAGAAACTGATCAGCTGAATAGACTGGAAGTTGATTTCTTCTAATACAGTTTCCATTGTGTATTCGCTTACATCTCTTTTTAATGCGGTTCCTAATACTTCTAAAATTGTGCTTTCTACCATTTCCTTTGTCATTGTTCTATCTTCCTTTCGACGATTGTTATTTGTTTTTAGACTGCATTGCTCTTGTAAGCATGACAGAAATTCGAATGATGTTTTCTACACTTGCCCCTCTGGACACATCACTTACCGGTTTTGCAAATCCCTGAAGGATTCCGCCATTGGACTGGGCCTTGCCAATGCACTGCAGTAATTTTGTTCCGATATTTCCAGCATCCAGATTCGGGAATACCAGCACATTTGCAATACCTGCAACATCGCTTGGACGTTTGAATTTTCTTGCAGCAACATCAGGGCGAATCGCAGAGTCAAGCTGCATCTCGCCGTCTACCTTTAATTCTGGTTCTCTTTCTTTTACCATCTGCACTGCATTTGCCACTTTGCTTGCGCATTCATGATTGGCACTGCCACAGGTGGAAAAGGACAGCATTGCTACTCTTGGTTCCCAATCCATGATTTCTTTCACGCTTCTTGCACTGGCAATGGCAATATCTGCAAGTTCTTCGGAAGTTGGATTGATGTTGATTGCTGTGTCAGATAACGCAAGCAGATTGCCTTCGGAGCCTTCAAATCCAGGGATTTCCAATACAGTAAAGCAAGAAGGAACGGTTACACCTTCTGCCATGCCAATGATGAGTTTGTATGTAGCAACCACTTCATTTGTCTCTGTTGCAAGACCTGCTACGATACAATCTGCATCACCCTGTTTTACCATCATGGCGCCATAGTACAGAGGTTTTTTCATAATGATCTTTGCAGCAATTGCCGGCAGTTCATTGGCTGCCGCAAATGTTTCTGCATAAGCATCAATATTGTCTGTCTCAACTGGACAGTAAAGTTCCATACCATTCAGGCTTACGCCAATCTCTTCTGCTGTTTTTTTTATTTCTTCTACGTCACCCAGCAGAATTGGAGTCGCAAAACCAATAGACACGACTTCCTGCGCAGCCTTAAGAATGGTCGGTTCATTTCCTTCTGGATATACAATTCTTGTATTGCGACCTTTGATTTTTGCGATCTGTGTCTCTAAAAAAGTCATTTATTGTACCCTCCAAAAATTAAACTAAGCGGAATGCAATTGTTTTAAATCCATCACGCTGCCAGATTTCTGCTTTTACCGGTGCTGGGAGACGATTGTTTACATCAGCTGCATTTTTCTTGGAAACACCAAAGATAATTGAAGTAAAGTATGCACCTTCTTTTAATCGAAAATATCCCAAAGAATAGCGTTCACCGTAGTCAGCATCCATTGGACCATTAAGTACAAAGCTTTCTAACATTGCATCACCGCTGATTTCTTCCCAAACCATATCGTGTTCACCACATGTGTTGCAGGAATATAATGGTGGAAATTCATAGGCGCCACAGTGTTCACATTTTGCAGCAAGAATCTTGCCTTATTCTAATGAGTCGTACCATTTTTTTACAACACGTTCATATTTAGCAATTTTTTCCATATTCATCCGCACCTTTCTCTAAATTAATCAACCGTTCTGAGAATTGTGGCAGTTGCATTCTGTGTTCCACCAAATCCACGTAACAGTGTTGTCTGTGGTAACTTCTTCACCTGACGTTCGCCACACAGGCCTCGCATCTGCATTACTGCTTCAAAATGATCCTGCAATCCGGATGCCGCCCATGCATGTCCGTTCGTTCTGCCGCCATTTGTGTTAATTGGTCTGTCACCATCATATGCAGTACGTCCGTCTAACGCATATTTCCAGCTTTCACCCTTTGGAATATAGCCTGACAATTCTGCAACTAACATCTGGGATGGAATAACAAAGTCATTTGCAAATAAAAGATCAATTTCATCCGGAGTTACACCTGTTTTTTCGTATACCTGACGAATCGCTTCTCTTGTTGCCATCTCTTCATTGTCAGGTCTGCCTGCATGAACTGTAGACATACCAATACCAAGTACTTCGATTGGTTTCTGTTTGAACTGCTTTGCCATTTCTGTTGGACACACAATCAGTGCAGCCGCTGCATCACAGGTAGCTTCAAATCCGCTTACACGCAAGTAACGTGAAATATGTGGATTATAGTCGGACTTTAAGTAATCCATTGCACTGGCAAATCCATGTTCCTTCGCAAGATCAGCAAAATCGGTTCTAAGCAATGCCCGTTCTGTCTTTGAAGCGTTTTTTCTGGCATTTAAAGAAAATGCATTTAAAATGTCATCCATCTGCTCATAGCTGATACCATATGTACGGCAATATTTTTCACATACCAGATCCATGGTTACCTGTAAGGAATCAATTCCCATGTATCTTCCATATGCACGGTCAATTAATCGCGCCGGACCAGATCCTACAGAAAACAGGCCGCCGGATCCTAATGAATTTCTCATATGTGCAGGTTTCCCTTTTGCATAAATACTGGATGCCATCTCAACACCACCACTTAAAACGATGTCATATTTACCGGAAGCAACCATATTTACTGCCATATCCAAAGCAACATATCCACTGCAGCAAGCTTCTGCGTGATGTGCAGCCCCTCTGCCTCTCAATCCTGCCCAATCACCTACCTGTACTGCTGGTGTTGAGTAATCAGAAAATGTTGCCGCGCCACTCTGTGTGTGGAAATAATAATCAATATCGCTTGCCTTGATACCAGCATCCTCCATTGCATCAATTGCTGCCCAGGCAAACAATTCACCCTCTGTGTAGCCTTCTGTTTCCGGAGAATCAAAAGCTCTCATAAAAGGAGTCGCACCCACACCAATGATAGACACACTACGTCCATACTCGCCAAGTTTTACACTCATGAAAAATACCTCCTTTTCCTTTACAAAGATAAATCTGTGTATTCTTTTTAGTATTGTACATAGCGAAAATAACACGATTTCCATTTGGTTACTGGACAAAATCACTTTTATTTGTCCAAGTTTTTATTTCTTTTTTGTACATAGTTCAAGACATAAAAAAAGCCAGTTTTCCAAAATAACTGTTTCTTCCTAATCAGGAATACAGCATTTTAGAAAACTGACTTATATTTTCATTTTATTTGTTATTCTGTTTTATTATCATGTTACGATTCCTTACGCCGTTGCAAGGACAGGAACACACCTGCCACACACATTACAACGCAGATCACGAACATAATATGCATGGTCTTTACCAGATCCGCCGGTGCGGAATGCTCTAATGCCACATTACCCAGGATGGTACCTACAATAATGGTCACAATACACATGCTGATACACTGGCCTACGGTACGCATAGTGGAAAGAATCGAGTTTGCAATGGCATACTCTTCCTTTTTTACCAGTGACAAAATAGCGTTCGTATTTGGTGACGAAAATACTGCATAACCAAATCCAGAAATAAGCAGTGGAACAAATACAAAGGCCAGTGGTGTATTTTCACCTAACAGGGCAAACAGAACAAGTCCGACGGCACAGATACCCATACCCAAACTTGCCAGCTTGTGTGGTTTTACTCTGTCGGAAAGCTTACCCATATATGGAGTAAAGATTGCCTGCATAATTGGCATAGCCACCATGATAATACCTGCCACCTGAGACTCATAGCCCTTTACCACCTGCAGATAAATACTCATCAGATAGCTGATTGCGTAAGTAGACGCATAGTTAAGTAACGCTGCAAAATTGGAAAAGGTAAAGGCTCTGCACTTAGTGAACATGCTGATCCGGACAATCGGATCCTCTGCTTTGCGTTCTGCCAGCACAAAGACAATCCCCATTGCAAGGCCAATCACAAGAATCACCCAGCCGAATTTCAGCACACTCAAATTACTGAGTCCATATAAAGTAATTACAATGGCCGCGATAAACAAAATATTTCCCCGCACATCTGGCTTCTTATGACTTTCCTCCACCGGAATTCTTGGCACACCTTTCAGCGCAAGAATAAATGCAACACATGCCAGGATAGCTGTAATAATAAAAATACTGCGCCAGCCAATATAATGATTGATAAAACCTCCAAGAACAGGTCCTGCTGCCAGTCCTATGTAAGTAGCTGCTATGGAAATTCCCAGCATCTGTCCCTTTTGTTCAGGCGGATATACACTGATCAGAATAGCATTATTGGTAGCAAAAAGTGTAGAAGCAAAAAATCCCTGAACCACCCTTGCCAGTATCAAAAGTGGAAATGTTGGTACAAAGACCAGGCACAGGGATGCCAGCATATAGCCACAGATTCCTGTGACCATAACGCCTCTTCTTCCCTTCGCATCTGCCAGTTTTCCAAATGGGATTGTCATCGCAGCCGTTGTCATAATATATGCGGTGATGACCCAGCCAATGGCTGCCGCATTTACCTGAAAATCCGATTCCATGTTTGGAACCGACATATTCATACAACTTGCTGAAAATGTGGTTAAAAACGCAGTGAGCACTGCCACCTGCAGTGCTGCGCGCTGTACTTTTTTATCAAACAACTTTTACTTCCTCAACTTTCAAAAACTTCTATACTTTTCAAATATAATCAAGCGTTATTACATTATCGCTTACGCATGACTTGGCACAATAGCAATAAACAACAAGGCTTCTTCCCCATCGTTAATCAGGCCGTGAGAATGTCCCATTGGACAGTAATGACAAGTACCTGGGCCTACCTTTTCACTGCCCTCATCGTAAAGCACGGTACCGGTACCAGACAGCACATAGATCATCTCGCTGTTTGTTACGTGTGTGTGCAGACCGATGGATGCGCCTGGCGCTAAACGACCACTCATAATCTTATTCTGTTCATCTGCGTACATTTTTGCAAAATAACTTTTTTCACCGCCCTGAAAATGTGGGCGTTCTTCTTCTTGGATATTTGTAAAATCAATAATCATTTTATTGAGCTCCTATTTTATTTTACTACCATAAAAAGTACAAAAAAAGACATTGCACTGGCAAATTGTCCATAAAAGCCTTTTTTCATGAAACAAAATAATCATACCACTTTCATATAATAAATTGAACAAGTAAAATAAAAAAACAATTGCATTTTTTCTCCCCACGAGTATAATGTACCTTGTAAATGCGCATTTACATACATATTTATGACAAGGGGAGCTTGCGTATCAAGCAGGCTGAGAGTAGGTGAATCCCTAGACCCGGAACCTGATTTGGATAATGCCAACGTAGGGACAAATGTGACGACAGTTACAAGCGAGTACGGATTGGCGTACTCGCTTTATTTATTCTTAAATGAATAAAGTTGTAATTCACATATACCGTCTACATGTTAGGTTCTTTTCTTGTCATGTAACGAATTACATTCAAGGAGGACAACAAAATGAACGCAAGTGTAGCTATTCAGACACTTCCAGAGGCTGCCAATGATGAAGAACTGATCCGTATCGTGGATGAAGTTATCGCTTACATTGCCAGCACAGGTCTTAACTACTACGTAGGACCTTTTGAAACTGCCATCGAGGGCGATTATGATGAACTGATGGACATCGTAAAGGAATGCCAGCACATTGCAATCCGTGCCGGTGCGCCATCTGTTGCAGCTTATATCAAAGTAACCTACAAGCCTGAAGGAGACGTACTCACCATTGAAAAGAAAGTCACAAAACACCACCAGTAAATTCTGGCCAATTCTTGCCATCGTAATCTTGTTGGCAGTTTGGCAAATCGCAAGCGGCACCGGACTGATTCCAAAATATCTGCTCCCATCACCGATTGATACCATCGTTGCTTTTGTTAAGGATTTTCCCCTTTTGATGGAACATTCCAAAGTAACAATTATTGAAGCAGTCGTGGGTCTTGGCGCAGGTGTTTTGGTTGGCTTTATCATGGCTGTTATTATGGATCGCTTTGAGAAGCTGTATCAGGCTTTTTATCCCCTGATCGTTATCACCCAGACGATCCCAACGGTGGCTATTGCACCACTGCTGGTTCTCTGGTTTGGATATGAGATGCTTCCAAAGGTCATCCTGATTGTCATTGTAACCTTTTTCCCAATTACGGTCAGCCTGCTGACCGGATTCAGAAGTGCAGACAGGGATACTGTCAACCTGATGCGTACCATGGGCGCCACGAAGATGCAGATCTTCTGGCATGTGAAATTCCCTGGTTCCCTGGGACAGTTTTTCTCCAGTCTTCGCATCTCTGCGTCCTACGCAGTTGTTGGCGCAGTCATCTCCGAGTGGCTGGGCGGTTTTTCCGGCTTGGGCGTATACATGACCCGCGTGAAAAAGGCATTTGCTTTTGACAAAATGTTTGCCGTGATTTTCCTGATTTCAATCTTAAGTCTGCTGCTCATGTGGCTTATTAACGTAATTCAGAAAAAATGTATGCCTTGGGAGGAACATAAATAATGAAAAAGAAAGTATTATCACTGGCACTTGTTGCAGGTCTGGTACTTGGCCTTGCAGCATGTGGCAATACAAATGAAGGCGGCGATGTGAACGGTTCTGCTGCCAACGAAAACAACAAAGACCTTACAGAAATCACTTTTGTATTAGACTGGACACCAAACACCAACCACACCGGTGTGTATGTAGCTGACGCACTTGGCTACTTTGAAGAAGCTGGTCTTGACGTAACGATCGTACAGCCACCAGAAGATGGTGCTGAGATCATGGTGGGTTCTGGCAAAGCACAGTTTGGTGTATCTTTCCAGGATTACCTGGTTCCATTATTTGCAGATGACAACGGTCTTTCCATCGAAGCCTGCGCTGCGATCCTGCAGCACAACACCTCTGGTATCATCTCCAGAGCCGGGGAAGGCATGGACACACCAAAGGGCATGGAAGGCAAAAAATATGCAACCTGGGATCTGGATCTGGAAAAAGCTACGATCAAACATGTCGTAGAAGCTGACGGCGGCGATTACTCTAAAGTAGAACTGATTCCAAGCACTGTTACTGACGAAGTAACTGCGCTCCAGTCTAAACAGGTAGATGCTATCTGGGTTTACTACGGATGGGGCGGCATTGCCTGTGAAGTGGCTGGTCTGGAAACCGATTATTTTGACTTTGCAGATATCAGTCCGGAACTGGATTTCTATTCTCCTATCATCATCGGCAATGGTGATTGGATGGCAGAAAACCCAGACATTGCAAAAGCATTTTTATCTGCAGTAAAAAAGGGCTATGAATATGCCATTGAAGACCCGGAAGCTGCTGCTGATATCCTCTGCGAAGCGGCTCCTGAGCTTAGCAAAGATCTGGTAGTTGCAAGCCAGAAATGGATGGCTGATCAGTACAAAGCTGAGGTGGAACAGTGGGGCTATATCGATGCTGCTCGCTGGAATGCATTTTATCAGTGGGTAAATGATAATGAACTTTCAGAAACTCCTGTTCCACTGGATACTGGGTTTACGAATGCGTATTTGGAGTAATGCAGAAAAATAATTGGCCTACGGACGCTTCGAGATAACAAGTATTCCTGCGAAAACCCGTTCTCACTTATCGCGAAACGTAGCAGACGCTAAGCGCGAAAACACCTCGCTAAGCGCTGACGTTCCGCAAAAGTTTTCTCCGGAATATTGTTACTCTCAGCTGTGTTATGAAAAGGATTACAAAAATCATGAAAAAACTACACATCAAAAATGTTTCAAAAACTTTTGATAATGAACCTATTCTTGATGACATAACAATAGAATTGAACAAGGGAGAACTGGTGAGTCTTCTTGGAGCCAGCGGCAGCGGAAAAACCACGCTTTTTAATGTGATTTCCGGGCTGATGGAGCCGGATTCCGGGCAGGTCATTCTGGATGGGGAAGATATTACCGGGACTTCTGGGCATATTGCCTATATGCTGCAGAAGGATCTGCTGATGCCTCACAAGACGATTATTGATAATGTAGCGCTTCCGCTCATTATCAAGGAAAACAATGTAGCTGGCGGTTTGTTTCCCTTTGCACGCAACAAAAAAGAAGCCCGCCAAATAGCAGTTCCCTATTTTGCGGATTTTGGTCTGGAAGGTACGCAAAACAAGTATCCTCACCAGTTGTCTGGCGGTATGCGTCAGCGTGCGGCTCTGCTTCGCACCTATATGTTTTCCAAGGATATCGCTCTGTTGGATGAACCTTTCAGTGCACTCGATACGTTAACGAAAGGCGAAATGCACCGCTGGTATCTGGATGTGATGGATAAAATCAATCTTTCCACCCTGTTTATCACCCACGATATTGATGAAGCAATCCTGCTTTCCGACCGGATTTATCTGCTGTCAGGAAAGCCTGGTACCATCAAGGATGAAATTGTTATCCGGGAACCGAAACCACGTTCCGCTGACTTTATGCTGACCGATGCATTTTTACAGTATAAACGATTGATTCTTTCTAAATTGTAATTTTCATAGACGCAGAACCTCTGCCTGCATTTTGTATTCATAACATTTGCGGCAGAGGTTCTTTTTTTTCGTTTCCGTAGCTTGTCAAATATTGTCATTAAAACTGTAAAATGATAAAATATATTAACTGATTTTTTTACAGGAGATTGACCTATGTTATTTTTACCAGTTGTAATCGGCATTGCGGTGGGCATCCTTTTGCCTATCCAGACAAGTGTAAATACAAAATTATCGGATCGAATGGGTTCTTCCTTCGGTTCTACTCTCGTATCCTTTATCATTTCCGGTATTATGTGCCTGGTGCTTGTGCTGGCATTTAATCACAGTCCTGTGATGGGCTTTGGCGCACTGACGCAGGATCCGGCCTGGGTATGGCTCAGTGGTATTTTCGGTGTCATCTGCGTGGCTGGAAGTATTGTTGCCATGCCTCATATCGGAAGCGTACAGACTGTCATCATGACTGTACTTGGTATGCTTGTAACGGGACTGATCATCGACCATTTCTCCCTGTTTTATTCCCTGCAGAATCCGCTGACAGCAGCCAGAGTGATCGGTGCTGTCATTGTACTTGCCGGGGTTCTGATCGTGGTTGCTATGGGCAAGAAAACTTCTCAGAATGCCAGCTTCGACGAAGCAGGCAAATCTCATGTATTGCGCCAGTGGTTATTCCGCCTGGTAGCAATCTGCGCCGGTGTTGCAAGTGCCTGTCAGACAGCAGTCAACGGATATGTGGGTGCAGTCCTTGCGTCCCCATTTAAAGCTGCCCTCCTTGCCAATATTGTAGGTATTGTTTTCCTGATCATTCTGATTCTTGCAACACGTTCCAGGTTCCAGATTCGCAATCAGAGCAACACCCGCTTCCCATGGTGGATCTGGCTTGGCGGTATCATCGGCACCATCTTCATGGTGGGCAATGTTTATCTTGCACAGACTATTGGCACTGGAATGGCCGTTATTTTAACACTGATCGGACAGATGGGCGGCAGCCTTGTGCTGGACACCGCAGGTCTCTTAGGTGTTTCCAAAAAAGCCCTTACGCCAAACCGCATTATTGGTTTGGTTGTGATGATCGTGGGGGCAAGTATTATTCAGATGTTGTAGCAATCAATTCAACCATAGATAACGGCAGCTGTGTTTTGGCTGCCGTTTCTTCTACTGACAGACCCTGCACTAAAAATCTCCGAGCTACATACTCCATGGTCTCTCCCACTTCTATCACATGCATATCAGGATCGTAGATGCGCACCACTCTCTGCCCCCAGTCATGTTCCATCAATGGGTTCACATACTGAATCTCAAAAGAGCTGTTTTTCAAACGTTCTACAAAGGCATCCATCTGGTTTTCTTCAAAGTAAAGTTCTGCGTCATGGTGACCGTAGGTAACTTCCCTTCCCAAAAATTTCTCCCAGATTTTTCTATCCTGAAGTACAAGTCCTTCGGTGAGGATCACATTTCCGTCAAAATCAACAACGATATCCAGACCAAACAGTTCCTTATAAAATTTTTTGGATAGTTCTATATCATCTACAACAATGAGCATATTTTTTAATTTCATTTTCTACCTCTTTTCACGCTATTTTTCTTATTCCTATAATAGCTTCTAGCACTGTGATTTTCTACATCGGATTGCGATATTTCAGATACTTCATAAATTTTTTCACTGCAACGGAGGCATGTTTCTCACTCTTTAATACAAATCCGATATCTCTGCTGGCGGCTACATCCAATGGTTTTGCCACCACACGATATGGAGCCCGTCGC
This sequence comes from Eubacterium sp., assembly GCA_017472565.1. GTDB lineage: Bacteria > Bacillota > Clostridia > Lachnospirales > Lachnospiraceae > Brotonthovivens. The sequence goes on along the minus strand of JAFUPY010000004.1, from coordinate 65,287 downwards.
ATAATCAGCTGGGGCAATATGCTTACGCCAAGACCATTTTCTACCATAGACATGATGGCGTAATCGTCCCATGTGGTAAACTGTACATTTGGTGTCAGGTAATTGCGCTCAAAAATGTTCGAAATCGCACCCTTACCGCCCTTTTCCAACAGCATGAACGGTCCATCACACAACGCCTTCAGTGGAAAGGCTTCTGCATCCACCAATGGGTGATTCTCTGGTATGATTGCAAGCAGTGGATCTTGTTCCAAAAAGATGGTCTCCAGATCCGGATGTGTCGGCAGCGGCAAAAAACCACAGTCCACACGGCCTTCCAAAATCCAATCTGCAATCTCCGTATAATCCCCCAGCAGCAATTCGTAATCAATATTGGGATAGTCCTTCTGAAACTCCTTAATAATATTCGGAAACCAATGGGTGGCCACACTGGTAAAGGTACCGATACGAATCAGGCCGGATTCCAGACCATTCAGTTCATCCACCTGTATCTGCAGCTTTTCAAACTCTTCGCAGATACTTTTTGCGTGAGGAAGCAGCTTGTATCCATCTGAAGTAAGACGCACACCGCCTTTTCCACGCTCCAACAACGTAACCTTCCACTCTCTTTCCAGATCCTGGATCATACGGCTGATTCCTGACTGGGAATAAGCCAAACTATCTGCGGCTTTGGAGATACTTCCAAGCTCAACCGTTTTGATAAATGCTTTTATTTTTTGGATATTGATATCCATAAATTGTCACTCCTGTTTCATTATTAGAAAAAAATAACGTTCTACTACATATGATATTTTCGCATACTTAACATGCGAAATATTCACTTTTGTAATATCTTTTCTCATGATAAACTATACAGGATGATAAAGCAAGCCACTTATGGTCTTGTTTGTCATATCCCCCAACATACCATGGAATTTTCCAAAACAAATGACATACATAATAAAAATCACTTCCATATGCACTCTCGTGTACATGGAAGTGATTTTTTTACACTAAAATTCTCAATCTCTGAATCTTTTACTTTATTTGATACAGTTAGTTATTCAATGTCTTCCATCAGTCTCATACCTGCTGTCTCTGTAACAGGCAGGGAAAACACAATAGCACCTGCTTTCGTTCCTACACCGGCTTCGTCCATGATGGACTTCATGATTGCATTTTTGGTATCGGTACGAGCCACGATAAATACCATCTCTTTTTCCGGCACTAAAGTTACACCCAGGAACTTCTCTGCCTGTGTGCCGCCGGTTCCTTTCGCATGAATAGCTGTACCACCTGCGGCCTGGACTTTTCTGGCTGCATCCATAATCTGTTCAACATATCCCTGGTTGGCGATTACCACCAGTAATTCATATTTCGTATCCTTCAATGTGGATTCCTCCCCTTTTACAAAGTCCTGACCTGCGGTCAGATAATTCAATGTTTTCTTACCACCAATGCTGCTGATCGGAACGATGAATGCAATGCCAATGCCCGGAACATCAATCTTCATCTTCAACTGCAGCTGGCGTTTCACTTCTTTCCATTTTTCTCTTGTGACAAAATGGAACATTACACCTTTTTCTGATCCATCCAACCCGAAGTAATCCAGTATCTCACTGGCCGCGGTTCCCATTCCTAAGGTGACCACAGAAACAGGAAGGCCCATCTCTTCATAAAAGGTATGAAACTTTCTTGTATGTTTACGTTCGATGATCGTAACCATCATAAATAATTCACTCATTGTTATTCTCCTACTTTACCAATGCTTCTAACCTTCCATTGCACTATCATTCTGACTAGAGTTCGATAATTGCATCATCATCAAACGCAGCCAAAGCATGTTCTGCAGGGGTTGGTTTGTTCTGTTTCATCATCTGAACCGCACCCATGATCTGAATGGTAATCAATGGCGTCATAGCAACCATGGCTACTACACCAAAGGCATCTGCCACCAGATTGCCGCCAACTGCCAGACATGCACCCTGTGCCAGTGGCAGCAGGAAAGTGGCTGTCATCGGACCGGAAGCAACACCACCGGAGTCGAATGCGATGGCGGTAAAGATTCTTGGTACTTTAAAGGACAGAATAATTGCAATCGCATAGCCTGGAATCAGGAAATATAATACCGGAATACCTGTAATAACTCGAGTCATCGCCAGCGCTACAGAGGCTGCCACACCAAGGGAAAGTGCCATGCCCATAGCTCTTGCGGAGATACGGCCATCTGTGATTTCCTCAACCTGATGATTCAATACATATACTGCAGGCTCAGCTCGAACAATAAAGAAACCAATCAGCGCACCGAGTGGAATCAGCAGGAACTTAAATTCACTGCCTGCAAGCACACCTCCTAAGTAATTACCTGCTGGCATAAATCCAACATTGGCACCGCACAGGAAAAGTACCAGACCGATATATGTGTAAACCAGACCAGTAATGATCTTGCTGAGACTTCGCTTTGTCAAACGCAAAGAGATGATCTGGAAAATTGCAAAAAACACAACGATTGGAAGCAGAGAAATGGCCATTTCTCCCATGTAATGTGGTATTTCGTGAGCAAACATATGCCACAGCTCCACCGTATCTTCCACCTGTGGAATCTGCGTCACTGAATAACTGCTTTCCGTTGGATGAAACACCATTCCAAGAAGCAACACTGCAAGGATTGGTCCAACAGAACACAATGCAACCAGACCGAAACTATCGTCCGCCGCACTCTTATCGTTTCGAATTGCAGCAATACCAACACCAAGAGCCATGATAAATGGAACCGTCATCGGGCCTGTGGTAACCCCGCCAGAATCAAAAGCCATCGCTCTAAAATCTGCCGGCACCAGAAACGCTAAAACAAAAACTGCAATATAACAAATCACAAGCAGTTTTGCCAACGGAATTCCAAACAGGATTCGAAGAATAGCCACCACAAGGAAAACACCTACACCCAGAGCCACCGCAAGGATCAGCGTCATATTGGGAATGGATGGAACCTGACTTGCCAACACCTGAAGATCCGGCTCAGAAATGGTAATCATCACACCCAGCAAAAATGCCAGGCTCACAATCAGAATAATATTTTTACTCTGTGTCATCTTGGCACCAACTTTTTCACCGATTGGTGTCATAGAGGTCTCCGCCCCAAGGGTAAAGAACATCATTCCCACGATAACCATTAACGCACCCATCAAAAAGCTTAAAATAATACTTGGCGTCAACGGTGCGATGCTAAAACTTAAAATCAACACAATTACAATAATTGGAACAACAGCTACTACCGCTTCTTTCAATTTACCTTGTAATTTTGAATTCCATAATTTCAATGTATCACCTCAAAAAATACTTTGTCACAGTACATTCCAAAAAGAATCCCTATGTTACTCCTATATCGTACCATAGACGGCATGTCTATAGGAAGTAAAGTTTTGTTAAATTTTTATTTATCCAGTTTAATATTAAACCATTGTACGATAAATAAAGTCCACGTCAATGGACTTTATATTATTTTAATTCTTTTTCTAAATTGTTTTTAATTTTCTGCGCAACTGTTTTCAAAACCTGCACTTCATCTTCTGTAATTCCTGCAAAAACAGATTGATTTAGCGAATCCCATGCATCCAAAATCTCATCCATCAATGTTTTCGCCTGTTCCGTAGGAGCCAAATGAATATATCTGCGATCCTCTTTGTCTGGAACCTGCATCACAAGTCCCATCTTCTGCAAACGATCAACCGACTGAGAAATGTGTCCCTTCGTTAGATTCATATCCGCACGAATATCCCGGGCGGTATTGTGTTCACCACAATGTGCTAAAAAATATAGCACTTCGATATCCACCTTTCGCAAGTCGTATTTCTCTTGAATCGAAATAATTCTATTTTCTAATAATTTCTTATATTGAAGTCCATGCAGCAAAGCCTGGACGGATTTATCAATGTTCATATACACTCTCCGTGAACGGTTTAGTTTTAAACAAGTATACTACTACTGGTGTTTAATTTCAATCAAAATTCCCACCATATTACTTTCCAAATAATTTATACATCAGTCCATCTTCCATCTTTTCAGGATCAACATGGAAAACATCGATCTTATCTTTATCCGCACTTCGATCTGAAAATGCAGGATACAAAAACCCAAAGACTGGCTCTGCCGGTTCATACTGCGCTCGCATAGGACTTACCGTACAAATGATAAAATCATACACTTCTTCTGACTCCCACAGACTTTCCTTGTCCTTGCCTTTTAACGGCACATCGTATACACCGTGAAATACGAACACTGCAAACTCATGATCTACAGGATATCCGTCTGCAATCTGCTCATATAACACTTCCATCAGAGCATCGTTTTTCAGGCCACATTGCTGGATTGCATTCAGCAACTGGAACATGCTGTCTCTGCCTTTTGCTTCCTCAGGAAATGTATATTCTTTTAACTGCACATTTGTTTTTGCAAAGGGAACCGTTTTTGCCAGTTCCAGGTTTTTTGCCTTATCTGAGCCGGATAGCTTTCCAAAATGGATGTTGAAAGTCTCATCCAACGCTCCCATATCATCTATATATGCCCCTGCGATTCTGTCAAAACAGCTTCGGGATGGGGTCATTCTTCTGGTCAATTCCAGCATATCGTCGCGGTTGATCATAACTTATCTCCGTATTCTTCATATAACAAAACCTTCCCTTATCAAGGGAAGGCTTTATCCTAATTTTCGTTCATGTTTGCCAACTTCGCTGCCTGATCTGCTGCGATAAGGCTGTCGATAATTTCCTGAATATCTCCATTCATGATGGATTCTAATTTGTATAATGTCAGCTTGATACGGTGGTCTGTGACACGGCCCTGTGGGAAGTTGTAGGTACGGATCTTTTCGGATCTGTCGCCGGTTCCGACCTGGCTTCTTCTTGCCTCTGCTTCTGCATCGTGTGCTTTCTGACATTCTAAGTCATACAGTTTTGCACGAAGTACTTTCAGTGCTTTGTCTTTGTTCTTAAGCTGTGACTTTTCGTCCTGACAGGAAATGACAATACCTGTTGGAATATGGGTCAGACGTACTGCAGAGTCTGTTGTATTTACGCACTGTCCACCGTTACCGGATGCACGGAATACGTCGAACTTACAGTCGTTCATATCGATCTGTACGTCTACTTCCTCTGCTTCTGGCATGATAGCCACTGTGATAGTGGATGTGTGGATACGTCCGCCGGATTCTGTTTCTGGAACTCGCTGTACACGGTGTACACCGGATTCGTACTTCAGTACAGAGTATGCGCCCTGGCCTGTTACCATGAAACTTACGTTCTTCATACCACCAATACCGATTTCTTCGCATTCCATGGTCTCTACTTTCCAACGGCGTGACTCTGCGTAATGTACATACATACGATAGATTTCTGCTGCAAAAAGGGCTGCTTCGTCACCACCTGCACCTGCACGGATTTCCACGATAACGTTTTTATCATCATTAGGGTCTTTTGGAAGAAGTAAGATTTTTAACTCATTTTCCAGTTCTTCTACACGAGCTTTGGAATCATTCAACTCTTCCTTCAAAAGATCACGCATATCTTCATCTGTTTCTTCCTGAAGCATTTCCAGGCTGTCTTCGATTGTCTGCTTACATTCTTTGTATTCGTTGTAAGCTTCTACGATTGGTGTCAGATCACTCTGTTCCTTCATCAGTTTACGGAAACGGTTCTGATCATTTGACACACCTGGTTCACTTAATTCGTTTAAAACCTCATTTAAACGAAGGACAAGATCTTCTAATTTATCAAACATTTTCTTTTCTCCTTCCCACAACCACACGGTCTAAACCTGCCAAGTCCTGAATGACGCGGACATTCACATACCCTGCCGCTGTCATCATCTCTGACACCGCCTGCCCCTGGTCGTGACCAATCTCATAAAGCAGCATTCCGCCTTCCTTTAAAAACAAAATGCTATCCCTTGTTATCTTTTCGTAAAAGTACAATCCGTCTTCCGTGCCATCCAATGCCTGCATTGGTTCGTGGTCCCGAACCTCTGGCATCAATGTTGCAATCACTGCCGATGGAATATAGGGCGGATTGGATACTATCATATCATACTTATCTGAAACCTGGCAAAACAAATCGCTATGGATCAGTGTTACCGGCAATTCATTCTTTTCACTATTTTCTTTTGCAACTGCAAGTGCACCTTCAGAAACATCCACTGCTGTCACTTCTGCTTCTGGCACAAAGGACTTCAGACTGATGGCGATACATCCAGAACCGGTACACATGTCCAGCACTTTCTGTCCTGGCTTTAAATATTTTAACGCTTCCTCCACCAAACTTTCGGTGTCCTGTCTTGGAATCAGCACATCTGGTGTTACTTTGAATGGAATCCCCATAAATTCCTGCTCTCCAATCAAATATTGAAGCGGAATATGGGTACAACGTTTTTTTAGCAAATCCAGATACGCATCTTCCTGCTCACATGGCACATGTTCATCCCCGTGCACCAGGAAAAAACTTCTGTTAATCTGACAGACCGCTTCCAGTAACAACCATGCATCCACCGATGCATTTTCAATCTGTGCACTGCTCATCTGCTGGGTCGCAAACTGACACAACTCTCTATATGTCATGGTTATTCCTCTACAACTGGTTCTGGTTCCACTGCAACTTCCTCTGAAACAACCGACTCTTCCGGAAACTCTTTTCCAAAGTTTTCCTTCTGATATGCTTTCCAGTCAAAAATCGCTTCTACAGAAGCAATCCCAACTTCAATCATATCTTCGTCAGGTTCTTTGGTTGTCAACTGCTGCATCCACAAACCTGGTTTGCTGAGCAGGTTGATAATTGGATTGTTATATCTTCCAGCTGCACGGAGCAATTCGTAAGAAACACCTGCAATAACCGGAATCAAAAGGATTCGGATAATAACCTTCAAGGCATGGGAATCCACACGAATGAACAGATATAAAATAATACTGATTACCACAACGAAAACAAGAAAGCTTGTTCCGCAACGTTTGTGCTCTTTGGAGCTTTTCTTAACGTTTTCCACATTCAGATCCAGACCATGTTCAATACAGTTAATGCACTTGTGCTCTGCACCGTGATACATAAATACACGCTGGATATCTTTCATTCGTGAAATCAGTAAGATATATGCAATAAAAATCACAAGACGAATCACACCTTCAAAAATGGCAACCACAGTCTGGTTATCCACTACCTTTTGAAGCGCAGCAGACAGATAATATGGCAGAATCATAAAGATTGCCACTGCCAAAATGATGGCAACAACCATAACACCTGTCATCATAGCCTTTTCCTGCTTTGCAGCTTTGGCTTCCGCTTTTTTTATTTCCTCTTTGGTCAGCACTTTTTCTTCTGCCTGTTTTCCCTTTTTCTTCTTAGGCTGTTCTTCTTCCTCTTCTTCGAAGAAAGATGCAGAAAACATCAGCGTAGACATTCCGAGAACCAGCGAATCAACAAAACTGATCACACCTCGAACCAGCGGAACTTTTGCCCACTTGGAATTAGCAATTCCCTTGTATTCTTTTTTCTCAACAATAATTTCCTGATCTGGCTTGCGGACTGCGATGGCATACTTGTCACCATTACGCATCATAACGCCTTCCATAACAGCCTGACCGCCAATACCTGAATATTTCATAAAACACCTCGTAAAATATGCAAGCACATCTATACTGTAACTTCTGTTAACTATTTTAACAGAAAGGCTCATACAAAAACAGGTTGAGATTTTGCAACCTCAACCTTATTTTTAGAGTTCATATTAGTTAATGCCGTATTTTTTGTTGAACTTATCAATACGTCCACGAGCCTGAGCTGCTTTCTGCTGTCCTGTGTAGAATGGATGGCATTTAGAACAGATTTCTACGTGGATAGACTCTTTTGTGGATCCTGTTACGAATGTGTTACCACAGTTACATGTAACAGTAGCCTGATGATAGTCTGGATGGATTCCTTCTCTCATTATTTTCACCTCTCATACCAAATTTCTTTGTTTTTTACGTTACGTCTATCAAAAACAATAAACTTGTTAATAAACTCGGACTAATTCCGATAAACAGCTCTATTATATTATCACACTGCAAGTAGCTTTGCAAGTAGAAAAGTGAAAAAATTATGCAGGTTTTTCAGGCAAATTTCGGCTGTTTCTTAGAATAGTTTTCTTCTCTTGATCTGCTGTACAAACTCATGATTATTCTTGGTATGAAGGAACATGTTCAGAATGCTTTCTACCGCATCATCTGCCTTCATCCCATTCATGCTCTTGCGCATGATGTACATGGCATCCAACTCTTCTCTGGTCAACAGCAAGTCTTCTCTTCTTGTGCCGGATTTCTGAATATCAATGGCCGGGAAGATACGTTTTTCGGATAAGTTACGATCAAGCACCAGCTCCATGTTGCCAGTTCCCTTGAATTCTTCATATACCACATCGTCCATTTTGCTTCCGGTTTCTACAAGTGCAGTTGCAAGTACGGTCAAACTGCCGCCTTCACGCATATTTCTGGCTGCACCAAAGAATCGTTTTGGCATGTGAAGAGCTGCCGGGTCAAGACCACCGGACAGGGTACGTCCACTTGGTGGTACCACCAGGTTGTATGCTCTGGCAAGACGTGTGATGCTGTCAATCAGGATCATAACGTCTTTTTTGTGTTCCACCAGACGTTTTGCACGTTCAATTACCATTTCCGATACACGTTTGTGATGTTCTGGCAATTCATCGAATGTGGAGTAAATAACCTCTGTATTACCGCCTTCGATGGCTTCTTTGATATCGGTTACTTCTTCCGGACGTTCGTCAATCAGCAAGATGATCAGATGCATTTCCGGATTGTTTCTCTTTACAGAGTTAGCAATTTCTTTTAACAGGGTTGTCTTACCAACCTTTGGCTGTGCCACGATCATACCTCGCTGTCCCTTACCGATTGGGGAAACCAGGTCTACGATTCGCATTGCCACGCTGCTGCCCGGGCGTTCCAGACGCAACCGTTCATTTGGGAAAATTGGTGTCAGATCCTCAAATGCTTTTCTGCGGATCGCTTCGTTTGGATGGAAGCCATTTACGGTGGAAACATACAACAGGGCACTGAACTTTTCCTGCTGGGACTTGATTCGTTTGTTACCAACGATAATATCTCCGGTCTTTAAGTTAAAACGACGAATCTGTGATGGTGCCACATAAACGTCATTCTCTCCCGGAAGATAATTCTCGCAGCGGATAAATCCAAATCCATCCGGCATAACTTCCAGGATACCATTTGCCTGAATACCGCTGTCTAATGCAGCTTCATCCAGCTTCACCGCTTCGTTCACCGCATCGGTATTTTTTTCTCCATCCAGTCTTTCTTCGTAGGTTTTCTTCTCTTTTTGTTCTGCAGCCTCTTTCTTTTCTATAGGTTCCGGTTTTGCTGCCAGTTCTGGCTTTTCTGCAAGTTCTTTCGCTTCTACTGGAGCCTGTTTTTCTTCCTTCCCTTCAGCAGCAGACGCTGTTTCCTTTTTTGCATGTTCTGCTGCAGGCTGTTCTTTCGCTTCTTCTGGCTGCTCTTTTGCGGCTTCAAGTGCTGCAACACGGGCATCTTCCTGAAGCATGACTTCAATCAACTCTGCTTTCTTAAGTGTGGATGTTCTTTTTAATCCTCTGGCTTTTGCTAAATCTTTCAATACAGCCAAAGATAATGATTCATATTTTGCTCTCATTCAATTTCTCCTTAAAATAAAACACGGATTCCGGCGTCAGAACTGACAGGAAAATGTGATAACGATAAACGATTTCTGCTAATATACTACTACAAATCTAGTTAAAATGGAACCCCCTTTTTCCTTGATTTGGGAAAAATTTAGTGCTATGATTACTCTGTTCTGAGAAAGAATAAAAAAGGAGATTGATTATTATGGAAAACACAAAAGCACTTCAGCTGCATGCAGAATGGAACGGCAAGTTAAATGTGGTTGCCAAATCCCCGGTAAAAACAAGAGAGGATCTTTCCATGGCTTACACTCCTGGTGTGGCAGACCCTTGTAAGGTAATTGCCAAAGATCCGGAAGCAGCTTATACATATACAATGAAAGCAAATACCGTAGCTGTTATCTCTGACGGCAGTGCTGTTTTAGGTCTTGGAAATATCGGTGCTCTGGCTGCTATGCCTGTTATGGAAGGCAAATGTGTGCTATTCAAAGAATTTGCCGGCGTAAATGCGGTGCCAATTGTTTTAGATACGCAAGATACGGAAGAAATCATCAAAACGGTGGCCAATCTGGCACCTACCTTTGGCGGTATCAATCTGGAAGACATCTCCGCACCAAGGTGTTTTGAAATCGAAGAACGCTTAAAAGCGATGCTGAACATTCCGGTTTTCCATGATGACCAGCACGGCACTGCCATCGTTGTTTTGGCAGGCGTCATCAATGGACTTCGTGTTACCGGCAAGAAAAAAGAAGACTGTAAAGTAGTTGTAAATGGTGCTGGTTCTGCCGGCATCGCCATCACAAAACTGCTTTTAACATATGGATTTAAACATGTCACAATGTGCGACAAGCTGGGGATTATCAGCAAAGCATATCCTGACCTGAACTGGATGCAGGAAAAGATGACCGAAGTTACCAACCTGGAAAACAAGACCGGTACTCTTGCAGACGCATTACGCGGCGCTGACATCTTTGTTGGTGTTTCTGCTCCAAACATTGTAACTTCTGAGATGGTGGCTTCTATGAATCAGGACGCCATTCTGTTTGCAATGGCAAATCCTGTTCCAGAAATCATGCCTGACGTAGCAAAAGCTGCCGGTGCCCGCGTCGTTGGAACTGGTCGAAGCGACTTCCCTAATCAGGTAAACAACGTAATCGCTTTCCCTGGTATCTTCAAGGGTGCTCTGGAAGGCCGTGCACCACAGATTACAGAGGAAATGAAGCTTGCTGCCGCAGAAGCCATTGCCGGTCTGGTAAGTGACGAAGAACTTCACGAAGACTTCATCATGCCAGAACCATTTGACCCTCGCGTTGCAGAGGTTGTCAGCCAGGCGGTAAAAGCACACATTTAACAGGGATCCTGTCCCTGCCTGCACCTAATATTCACAGCAATCAGGAATGTAACAGCTATGAAAACATGGAATGATAAAAGATATCACTCTCTTGACTATCACTTAAAAGAGACCTTCGGCGAAAAAGTGTACCGCATTTCTTTAAATGGCGGTATGACCTGTCCCAACCGGGACGGCACCATTGGTTCTGACGGCTGTATTTTTTGCAGCGAAGGTGGTTCTGGCGATTTTGCAGAAAATGCAGCACTTTCTATTTCGGAACAGATTGAACTGGGAAAGAAAAAGCTGCAGAACAAATCAAACTGCGAAAAGTTTATCGCCTACTTTCAGGCCTATACCAATACCTATGCGCCAGTCGCCTATCTGCGAAGCATTTTTACCGAGGCGATTATGCGGGATGATATTGTGGTATTGTCCATCGCTACCCGCCCTGACTGTATTGATGATGAAATTCTTGCTCTTTTGGAGGAATTGAATCAGATCAAGCCTGTCTGGATTGAGTTGGGATTACAGACCATGCACGAGCAAACGGCAGACTTGATTCGCAGAGGATTTACCCTCTCCTGCTATGAGAATTGTGTAGAACAATTGCTGCAGAACGGTCTCACTGTAGTGACCCATATTATTTTAGGGCTTCCTGGCGAAACCAGCGAAATGATGTTGAAAACCGTAGACTATATCGCTCACAGCGGCATTCATGGTATTAAGCTACAGCTTTTGCACGTGTTAAAACACACTGCCATGGCAAATATGTTTGAAAGGGAACCATTTCCTGTTTTTTCTATGGAGGAATATTGTAAACTAATTGTAGAATGCATTGGTCGTTTACCAGAAAACATGGTGATTCATCGAATCACTGGTGACGGTCCTCGCCCCCTCTTGCTTGCACCATGGTGGAGTACTGATAAAAAACGGGTGTTGAACACGATTCAGAGTGAATTTCGTCTGCAAGACACCTGGCAGGGAAAATATTATAAAGGAGTTTAATGACAAGATGTCTGAAACATATACACTTTATCGTCTGATTGTGTTGTACATGCTGGACAAGGTAGACTTCCCGCTGACCAACACCCAGATTACAAACTTTATTCTGGAAAAGGATTACACTTCCTACTTTACGATTCAGCAGACTTTCTCTGAACTGCTGGACTCCGAATTGATCACAGCAGAGTCCACCCACAACAACACCCTGTACCGCATCACCGATGCAGGCAAACAGGCGTTAACATTTTTCGGAAACAAGATTTCTGATGGCATCAAAACTGACATTGCAGATTATTTCAAAGATAATCAGTATGAGTTAAAGAATGAGACATCCATTGTTTCTGACTACTATAAGACAACAAACGGTGACTATGCTGTTCGCTGTCAGATTAAGGAAAAAGAACGCTCTATCATCGACCTGACACTTCATGTGCCGTCCAAGGAACAGGCGCAGGCGGTGTGTCGCAATTGGAACGTGGAAAGTGACAATGTGTATGCACTTTTGATGGATCAGCTGGTTCGCTAATATATTACAGGAGGCCGGAAAAAAATTGGCTCTTACAAACCTTAAAACGGTTTGCTCGAGGCAATTTTTTTCCGGCCTCATTTTTATTTCTTTCTCTTTTTTGTTGGCTTTTTCTTCGCCACGCTGTATCCGAACTTGCCCAGCTTTTCCCCAAGCAGGTAATACTCCCCGTGGGAATATGCTACCAGTCCCGCATCGTTGAGATGGAACTTGTTGTTCTCATCCATAAGAGAATCATCGATAGATACAGCCACGACTTCTGCGATGAACAGGTCATGCGAACCCAACTGGATGATTTCCTTTAGCTTGCATTCGATGTTTACCGGACTTTCTGCAATTCCTGGAGCAGACACTTCTTTGGATACAAGTGGTGTCAGCTTCATCTCTTTGAATTTATCCACATCTCGACCAGACTTTACTCCACAGTAATCTGTGGCAAAGGTAATGTCCTTGGTGGTCAGATTGATGACAAATTCTTTCGTTTCCTTGATAATATCATAGGAATGTCGCTCTGGACGAATGGAGATTGACACCATGGCAGGATCGGAACAGATGGTTCCTGCCCATGCAATGGTGATGATATTTGGTTTTTCTCCTGGTCGCTGACAACTGACCATCACAGCCGGCACTGGATATAACATATTTCCCGGTTTCCAATATTCTCTTCCCATGTTTCCTCCTCTACTGCTCCTGTAACGCTGCCATGAATTTTGGAATCAGCTGTTTCTTACGTGATACCACACCTTTTAACAGATAATAACCGTCCTTTTCCTGTACATGGTAGGCATCTTCAATCAGCTTAGATGCACCTTCCCCTGCACAGATCATGTATGTGTTTTCTTCCAAAATATTGGTCAGCATGATAAACACCATTGGAATTTTACGTTCAAACATAACCTGTTCCATATATGGAAGCAGCTTTTCGCGAACCATTCCAAGTTCCTGTCGGCTCATGGCACTGATCTGGCCCACGCCAAATTCGATGCCGTTGGAAACAAAGGCTTTGAAATCCTGATAAAAGATTTCTTCCGCACTTTTTGCACTAAAATCACTTCCTGCCTGGAACATCTCCTTGGCAAAGGTTTCGGTATCAATACCTGCAATGATTGCCAGCTCTTCTGCCACAATCTTGTCAATCTCTGTACAGGTTGGAGAACGATACATCAGTGTGTCTGAAAGAATGGCTGCGCACAGCAATCCTGCGATATCCTTTGTAATCTCCACACCCTGCTCACGGTACATCTGGTACACGATCGTTGCAGTACAACCCAGCGGCTGATTTCTGAAAAATACCGGTGACATGGTCTCTAAGCTGCCGATACGATGGTGGTCAATAATCTCGATAATTTCCGCCGCATCCACATTGTCAATGGCCTGAGAACGCTCGTTGTGATCCACCAGAATCAACTGTTTTTTCTTGGTGTTCAGCAGATTTCTTCGGGAAATCATACCTGCATATTTACCTTCATTATCCAACACAGGGAAATCACGATATTTTTCTTTTAACATGATCTCACGAACATCTTCCACGTAATCTTCTGATTTAAATGAGACCACATCTTCTTCAACCATAAAGAACTTGATTGGAATACTCTGATTGATCAGACGGGCTACGGTATAAGAGTCATAATTGGTAGAAATCAATACGCAATCACGATCCTGAGCCATCTTCTGAATGGTCTTAGTTACCTTCGCACCAGAACACACAATCATACAGCTGGCATTCATCTCCAATGCACAAAGCTGGGATTCATAACGATTTCCAATAATAACCAGATCATTATCCTCGATATACTCTTCCATCATATCGGGATTGGCTGCTGCCACCAGAACCTTTCCATCCTGAAAATAAGCATGTTCATTTCCCACCAGCAACGTTCCTTCAATCGTCTCAATAATGTTGCGGTACGGAGTTTTGGCTCTGGACACAACATGATTGTCATAAATATCCATGTAAGACGTTGCAATATCACCAGTTGTAATGATTCCCTCCAATTTATTGTTGGCGTCTGTAATTGGCAATGTGGCAACATTCAGCTGTTTCATCATTTCCCATGCTTTTTTCATAGAAATCTTACCACTGACACCTACTGTCTTTCGAATCTCAATATCTTTAATCTGTGCACCTGCATCGGTAATGCGGTGAGGTCGCTTTTGATTAAAATAATTTAAAACATATTTAGTTTCTTCGTTGATCTCGCCTGCTCGTTTTGCCTCATAGACAACTTGCGCTGAAGCTTTCGCATTTTTCAAATTGGCGTAGGCAATCGCTGCACAGATAGAATCTGTATCTGGATTTTTGTGGCCTACCACCCAGACTTTTTTTACTTTTTCTGCCATAATTATAAAACAACCTTTTCTACATCCATGTCGTTATTAGATACCTTTTACTACTAAGCATAACTATTATACTTGGTTGCGCAAAAAAAATGAAGCGGGAAAATCCCGCCTCAGAAATAATTCTAGTTAAAACATAAATCTATCAAACAGGCCTGCCATGTACAGTCCCATGAGAACTAATAAAATAAAGTCAACAAAGGCAAAGAATGCTAAGAACTTTAAGCCTTTGAAAGATTTTCTGATGGAGGTAAGGCTTTCTTCTGATAATTTTACCTTGTTAAATTTTTCGTCCTGTCCTTCAATCAGACTCTTCATGTTACGATAACATTTTACGTCTTCTGTATGTACTTTATCACAGATATCTGCCTTAATGGCATCCAGCTTTTCTTCCAGTGACTGAACTTTTTCTCCGAACTGTGCATTCACGCCCTGTACCTGATCACCAACAGAAGCGTTGAACTGCTCCATCTGACGATCCAATGCCTGAATCATCTGCTGAATCTGGATAGAAGTTTCTGTTACCAGCTGATCCGCCTCAGACTTTCTCACCTGCAGAAGTTCTTCCAGTTCTACTGCCTTGGCTTCTCGGTCATTTACCATGCTTTCCAGCTCGTTTACCTGGTGTTCTTTTGCTTTTAAAAGCAACTGGAGCTGTTTTGCTTTATCTCTAAACTCATCAATCTGTCTCATTAAAAAATCTTCTTTGTTCATGGTATTACCCTTCCTTTCTCCACTGTATCTTGCTCTTTTGCGCCTTGCCTGTACATAGGCCTTACGCATTCCCCAAAACAGACTCATCCTACTGCTTTCCTGTACTTCCGAAACCGCCTCTGTTTGCATTGCCAAGAGATGCTACTTCGTCAAATACAATCTTTGGCTGATTTTCTACGATACGGAACTGACAGATTCTGTCATTGACATGAATCACTGTGTCTCTTGTTGCGTAAACTGGCATGCGCCACATATCTTCATCACCGCAGTAGGTGCAGTCGATGATGCCGCAGCTGTTTGTCTGAAGGATACCATAATTTTTGAAGGTGGAGCTTCTTGGAACCAGATGGGCTTCATAACCCTGTGGAAGTTCCATGGCTACGCCCAGTGGAATCAACTTAAAGTCCCCTGCCTTCAGTTCCACTTCCTCAGAAGCTCGAAGATCGATCCAGTCGGACTTTCCTGCAATATATTCTAACTTGTCGATTTTGTCTGTAAAATACTTGATTCTAATCTGTGGCATATCCTACTCCTGTTCCCAGAGCGCATCTTCATGCTCTGTCTTTTTATCACGAAGCATTAAGTTCACGACCGCATCCTTCACCGGATAGTCGTCAACTAATACTGCATTTACCTGTTCAATGATTGGCATGGAAACATTATACTTTTTTGCGAGACCCATAGCGGCTTTTGCAGAATACACACCTTCTACTACCATCTTAACCTCTGTCATGGCTTCCTTCATGGTATAGCCCTGACCCATCAGCATGCCTGCCTTGCGGTTACGGCTATGTTTACTTGCACAGGTTACGATCAGATCGCCGATACCAGAAAGACCTGACAGGGTATCTGCGCTTGCGCCCATGGCCAATGCCAGACGGGAAATCTCCTTGATGCCACGGGTAATCAAAGCTGCCTTGGTATTGTCACCATAGCCAAGTCCGTCTGCCATACCCGCTGCCAATGCGATCACGTTTTTCAAAGCTGCACCCAGTTCGATGCCAAGCATATCAGGACTTGTATAGACACGGAAGGTATCATTCATGAATACTTCCTGAATGAACTCCGCAATCTCCTTCTTTTTTGCGCCGGCAACTACCGTTGTTGGAATGCCTCTGCCAACCTCTTCCGCATGACTTGGGCCGGACAAAACCGCTACCTTTGCCTGTGGAATCTCTTCCTCAATGATCTGTGGCAACGGCATCAGCGTATCTTCTTCAATCCCTTTGGACACATTTACGATCAACTGTCCTTCTGCCACATATGGTGCCATATTTTTTGCAGTATTACGAATAAATGGAGATGGAACCGCAAGCACGATCATATCCTTCCCCTTAATAGCAGCTTCCAGATCTGTGGTAAACATCATTTTTTCGGAAAGCTTGATGCCAGGAAGCTTGTCGAGGTGCTCTCTTTTTTCATCCAGCATCTTGATTTCGTCCTCGATAATAGACCAAACTGTCACATTGTGGTTATTTTTCTGTAAAACAATGGCAAGGGCTGTTCCCCAGCTTCCTGCGCCAATTACACTTACTTTAGCCATATGATATTCCTCATTTACTTATTCCAAAACTTCAATTCCTTGAAATTTCCAATAAATAACTACCAATCTATTTCTTTTTATTGATAAATTTTTTCTCAGTACCTGTTGCCAGACGTTTGATATTGTCTTTGTGTCGGATAAAACCGATGGCTGTAATGATCGCGGTCACTATGTACGCTTCCACCAAAAATGCAGAAGCAATGCCCAAATATCCCAACTGACCAAACACAATCATCTGTACCAGATAAGAACTAATGATCATCAGGGAACCGATGGAGATAAATCCGGTTGGTACAACCGTTGCAAAAAACAGGATTGCACAGATTGGTACCATAAATACATAAGTGGAAAATACCATACCAACAGAACATGCGATACCTTTTCCACCCTTGAACTTCAGATAAAATGGGAAGTTATTGCCAAGGATAACCCCCAGTGCTGCATACAGTTCAAATAATTTCACCATCTCCGGGAATGTATTTTTGAACAACAGCCATACGATAACGATGGCCGCCACACATTTTAAACTGTCCCCAAGGAAAACAATAATGCCCACCTTCCAGCCCTTGGTACGGATGGCATTGGTCATACCAGAGTTGCCGCTTCCGGACTTGCGAAGATCAAAGTTGTTTAATTTTCCGTAGATTACCCCTGTCTGGAACAGACCGAACGCATATCCAATCACTAGGCAGATTACACGAATCAATACTATGGAGGAAACTGCAATCATTATTTGTCTTCCTTTCTCTCTCTGATAATGAATTTCAATGCAGTGCCCTTGAAGCCAAATGCCTCACGGATACGATTTTCCAGATATCTGGTATAGGAAAAATGCATCAATTCCTTATCATTTACGAAAATTACGAATGTTGGAGGCTTTACTGCAACCTGAGTAATGTAGTAAAGTCTCAAACGTTTTCCTTTATCTGATGGTGGCTGCTGCATTGCAACGGCCTCTGTCATAATCTCATTTAACACACCGGTCTGCACACGCATGGAGTTGTTTTCGATGACCATATCAATCATGTCGAACATCTTTGGCAGACGCTGACCTGTTACAGCCGATACAAACATAATCTCTGCATATGGCATAAAGCTTAAGATCTCACGGATCTTGTTGGTATGCTTATAGATGGTCTTGTCATCCTTTTCAATGGCATCCCATTTGTTCACCACAATGATGATACCCTTGCCGCGCTCATGGGCGATACCGGCAATCTTAGCATCCTGCTCAGTAACACCTTCCGTAGCATCGATGACGATCAAAACAACGTCCGCACGTTCCACCGCAGTTACGGCACGGATAATACTGTAACGTTCGATTTCTTCCTTAATCTTGCTCTTTCTGCGAAGACCTGCAGTATCAATAAATACATATTCTCTGCCATCGTATTTTACTACCTGGTCGATAGCATCACGGGTAGTTCCTGCAATATCAGAAACGATACAACGATTTTCGCCGCAAAGCTTGTTGACCAGAGAAGACTTTCCAACGTTTGGCTTTCCAACAATGGCAACCTTTGGTCTTTCGTCTTCTTCTAACTCACCTGCCTGATGTGGGAAGTGCTTCACCACTTCTTCCAGCATGTCGCCAAGACCAAGTCTGGACGCTGCAGAGATTGGAATTGGATCACCAATCCCTAAGTTATAAAATTCATACACGTCAGCCATGTATTTTTCAAAACTATCTACCTTGTTTACAACCAGAATCACTGGTTTGTGAGAACGACGCAGCATATCTGCCACTTTGCCATCTGCATCGGTAAGCCCCTGGCGCACATCCACCATAAAAATAATAACATCTGCTGTGGCCATGGCGATTTCCGCCTGTTCTCTCATCTGAGATAAAATAATATCTTTGGAATCTGGCTCAATACCGCCAGTATCAATCATTGTAAAACCCTGATTCAGCCATTCCACGTCTGCATAAATACGGTCACGGGTTACCCCAGGGGTATCCTGTACGATGGAAATACGTTCGCCGGCCAGAGCGTTAAACAGTGTGGACTTACCAACATTTGGACGGCCAACCACTGCTACTACTGGTTTACTCATAGTTCTCCCTCATCTTTCTACTATATTATATAAGAGTACTTTTTCTATTTCTGTTTTGTCTGATCTTACAGTTCCAACATTCTCTGCAGCGTGGGATTACTGCAGAAAAAAACAATCCTATCGATCCAGAAGAGCTTCGTATAAGGATTGCCCGTCTGATTTTACAATATGAATTGGTACTTGTAAAGTTTTTTCCAATTCCTCTACGGTCACATCATCCAGGAAAATGCGTTCACCACTTCGCATCATATTGCAAGGCAATAACAGCTTGTCTCCCAGATCAATCCCTGCCAACTGCAAAGCCAGATCCTGTCCGGTAATCAGTCCGGAAACCGTGATTCGTTCCCCGAAGAAATCATTGTGAATCGGAATGACCTGAATCTCTGTTTCTGGATGGATGGTCATAAACATAGCCGACAGCTTTCGCATCAACGGCGCTGCCAGCTTGCCGGTTGCAATGGTAAGTTTTTTCTCCACTTCTCTTGCCGGAGCACGCATTGGAGCTGCTTCCATGGCCATAAAATCGGTTTGCATTGCCCGTTTCTGCTGTTTTTGCAGTTTTTGAGACTTTAGAAACGCTCGAAATCCCAGCTTATGATTTTCTGCCATTTCCCGGCGCTCTGCGTCGCAGGCCATAAATTCTTCCTGCAACAGGCGCATCATGCCAACACCATTTTCCAACTGGACATAATCATCGTATCTTTCCTCTGGCGGAAACTCCTGCTCTGCCAGCAGATACCATTCGTCTCCAGCATGAACAAAGTTGATACCATGTTCTGCCTTACACTGCATTTGATATTTATGAATGATATCCAGTACCTGAATTGCATCTTCCCTGGTAAAAGGCTCCAATGGATACAGCCCCTCACGATATTTGGTCAACCCAACAGGAACCACAGACAGACTCTGGAAATATGGAAGATACTGCATCAGATCTCTGATACTTTTCTCCAGTTCAACCCCGTCATTGATACCCTTACACAGAACGATCTGCCCATTCATCTCGATACCAGCATCGTAAAACTTCTGAATCTTATTTAACGCATCCCCTGCAAACCGATTGTTCAGCATCTTGCAGCGAAGTTCCGGATTGGTGGTATGGACAGACACATTGATCGGCGCCAGATGATAGCGGACAATACGGTCCACATCTTCGTCTGACAGATTGGTCAATGTGATGTAATTGCCCTGTAAAAAGGAAAGTCTGGAATCATCATCCTTAAAATACAGCGTCTCACGCATATTCGGAGGCATCTGATCAATGAAGCAGAAAATACACTTGTTTCTACAGGAACGATACTCATCCATCAGACCATTCTCAAATCCAATGCCAAGATCCTCAGAATAATCCTTTTCGATAAAGCACTCCTGCTCTTCCCCACAGGTTTTTCGCACCAGCAGGGACAGATTCTCATCACTGCAAAGGAAATGATAGTCAAAGATATCCTCCATAGCCTGTCCATTGATGGTCAAAAGTATGTCCCCTGGCTCCAATCCAAGTTCTTCTGCAATACTGCCTTTTTCTATTGAAAAAATCTTGTGTTCTTTTTTACTCATTTTTTTTACCCTTTATCCATGTATTCCCTGTCTGTAATCTCACATGGAAAACAGCTGACTCCTGAACGGAACTCACCATTCCTATCATACACCACTGTGGGGGCTTTCGCAAGAATTGTTATGGGTTTCAAAGGAATTTCCTCAAGAAAGAAAAAAAGAAAATCGTGACAGCATCTGCCATCACGACTTTCCTTTTTACAACTCTTAATTTTATATTTGAAAAACCAGGGGTGAGGTATTGAGTATTGCAAACGTATCTTCAAATAGCTCTATGATTATCGAATGAACAATTCACCAATCTTCAGTACGGATCTGTTTAATGCTACTGTGCCTCTGTATAATCCACCTACACATAATAAACTGAATGCTCTTGACATGATTTGTTCCTCCTTAAAATTCTTATATATTTACCAGGCTGTGCCTCTCTCTTTCTGATATTAATATATAATAAATTTTGTCAAGCAGTAATTCAGTAATGCAAAAGTTGCATCTGTCTTAGGAATCATCGTGTGCCAGCAAAAAACCACCCGCTATACGAATTGTTGACGCGTGGTATACCAGCCAAAAGCCCAAAAAAACGGGAAGTCTTTCCACTTCCCATTCTCATGTTACAATATTTTTTTATTCTACTTCAAACACCTGTCCCACATCAGCAATATCCACAATGCGATCCGCCATTGGATGTTCCTTGCGGGTAAGCTTGTACTCCTGAATCAAGTCATAACGATCCCAGATATGCATTACAAAGATATGCTTTGGCTGCATGAGATCCATATAATAGTCCATACCTTCAAACATATAGTTCTCGATACGTGGATCAATCAGCACAAATGCCATATCCGGCTCTTTATCCTGTAAAAATCTGGTTCGTTTTTCAAAGGACTTCTGCATAAAGTCATTGATGCCCGGATCTTCGCCTGGCCATTTCCACAGATGCAGATCACCTGCATAGAAGATCTCTGTCCCTTCACATGTCACATAAAAAGCCACCCCTTCATCGGTGGAATGCATGGTATCAATCACTACGGTTTCGGAAATATCGCCCTTTTCCGCCTGCAGTTCAAAGTGCTTGTTGCCCTTAACTGTCAATGTATGCGCCCATGTTGCCTCATCAATACCGTACTGCGCCTTGTCTTCCTCAGATACAACAATATCACTGCCAAGCACGTAATACACGTTTTCATATTTTTTCGCCAGATCCCAGATTTCCGGATTGTAGTGATCCGGGTGATGATGACTGGAAAATACAACCAGCGCCTTATCTGCCGGAAACTCTGGCATATCGCCCTTCCAGTAGTCGAATAACATACATACCTTGTCCAATTCAATTACAAATCCACTGTGGGAAATATAAGTTATTTTTTTCATCTACATACCAACCTTATCTATTTATTTTGCTTGTATCCTGTCTATTATAGTACGAAAAAAAAGGAGTCGCAACAGTTTCTGCTGCGACTCCAATGCTTTGTTTAGATTGTATATAAGGTATTACTTATTTCACTAATAACTGTGTCACTTTGAGGACAGATCTGTTTAATGCTAATGCTCCTCTGAATAATCCACCTGCGTATAATAAACTCATTCTTGCCATAATATTGTCCTCCTTTTCTAAGACTGTTTTGTTTGCGACTGATGCCGCATCTCTTCTTGTTGTGTTTATTATATCGTACTTATGCAAAGGCAGTAATTCAGTTATGCAGATTATGAATCTATCTATGGCATAAACGTGTGCCAGTTTTAAACACACTTTACACCACTTTTAAACCCACGGTATACCACAAATAAACCATCTGTGCTGATATTTTCTACAAGTGATACATCGCAAACACTACAATCCGCTCTCTGGCATCCCCGCCATCAAACAAATCCCTGCAATCGATTTCATCTTCAAAAACAAGTTGATCCACATATTCACAAAAAAAGAATGCGCGTTATTTTGGCTGTTTAGGTTTTTAGTACCGTTTTAGTACTGCTTAGTACACAATCCACTTCCCACTTCTATTTGAACCTTCTCTGCCAATCAAATTATCATTCTGCAATTCTTTCATCGCATTCTGCACCTGTTTTCTTGACAAATCACGTTCTTCTGCCATTTTGGTCTGTGTTATTTCAGGATTATCAATTAACAATGCTAAAATTTTCTGTTTCCTTTCGGCTCCTTTTTCGGCTCCTTTTTCGGCTCCTTTTTCGGCTCCTTTTTCGGCTCCTTTTTCGGCTCCTTTTTCAAAATTGTTGACCGCTTTTCTGTACATTACAACCCTGAATCCATTTCCAAATTCTTCAAAAAGTGGTTCCCGCAATCCATAATCCTTACAATATTATAACGCATGGAATGTAATATTACCATTAATTTAATATGAAGATTTTCTAATTACAAAACTTTGTAGCATCCTATTTCATCCTTCTAAAAGAGACTGAATTTGGAGTCGATTTGGGGATGTTTGGGGGGGATTGGGGTAGAATTTACTTTTTCATTTGACCTTTAAAATTGATTCGCAATTTTTCAAAAATATATCCCCCACCCCTGCTTGTGACACATTTTATTGTCTGTTAGTCTAAACTTAGGAGCGAACAAAAAACACAGATTGGAGAGCATAACATGAATACAAGAAAATGTTCATCAACTACATCTCGCTTTGTAATAGTTATAATCATTTTAATTATAGTAGCGTCATTCTCCATTCTAACCGCTACTGGCCTAGGTTCAAGTACAATAGCACCTATTACAACAGCAAAAATCCTTTTCAGTAAAATACCAACTATTGGTACTAGCATCTTACCCACCTGGACACAGCTAGACGAAAACATCATTCTCAATCTCCGTTTGCCACGTGTATGCCTAGGAATGGTGGTTGGTGCTTCTCTTTCTATCTGTGGTGTTACCATGCAGGTACTGGTCCGAAACACACTGGCAGATCCATTTATTCTTGGTGTTTCTTCTGGCGCAGCAACCTTTGCCACATTGGAAATGCTGTTTGGTGTGTTTGCATTTTTGGGAACATTTTCTATTTCCATTGCAGCATTTATCGGTTCTGCAATAACAATTATTTTTGTGTACGTGTTATCCAAAGTAAAAGGCCGTATCAATATCACACAATTGCTTCTCTCCGGTGTTGTTGTTGCAATGATTCTAGATGGTGTAACAAGCATAATAAAACTTAGTGCACCAAATGCACTTGGGCTGCACAACGCAGAGTTCTGGATGGCGGGCAGTCTTGCAGGGGCAAGATGGGAATATTTAAAACTCCCTCTCATTATTTTAATCATCTGTATGTTCGTTCTGATGATCAACTATCGCAGTCTGAACCTACTTTTACTTGGAGAAGAAAGTGCTGGCACCTTAGGTGTCAATGTAAATAGATTTCACAAATTACTGATCCTGATTGCTTCTCTGATGACAGGCGTTACCATCGCTGTCAGCGGAACCATTGGATTTGTCGGATTGATGGTACCTCATTTCACCCGGTTACTGGTAGGCGGAAACCACCAAAAACTACTACCGATTTCCGCTCTGTTAGGTGGCATCCTGGTTGTCTGGGTAGACGTTGTGGCTCGTATGCTAATCGCACCGGAAGAACTTCCAGTTGGCGTTCTCACTGCAGTCATCGGCGGACCGATCTTTATCTGGATGTTAAAAAGAAGCAATGGAAAGAAGGGTTAGAAAGGGGATTGTAACTATGCGTTTAAATATTGAAAATGTTACCTATTCATATGGAAAAAAGAACGATGTTGACAATGTGTCTCTCCACGTAAACATTGGGGAATTTGTTGGAATCATCGGACCTAACGGTAGTGGAAAGTCCACTCTGTTAAAAAATACATACAGAGCTCTGAGACCAAATCAGGGTCAAATATTACTTGATGGAGAGAATCTGCACGGCATGTCATATAAAAAATCCGCCCGAAAAATAGCTGTTGTTGGGCAGGAAAATGACATGGCATACGACTTCTCTGTAGAAGAGATTGTAGCCATGGGCAGATCCCCACATAAAGGTCTGTTTGACTTTGACAACAAACATGACAAAGAGATTGTTTCCAGTGCACTAAAACAGCTTGGCCTGGATGAACTAGCAGACAAGAATTTTTTAAACCTATCTGGCGGAGAGAAGCAGAGAACTCTGATCGCCAGAGCACTGGCTCAGGAAAGTGATTTCTTTATTCTGGATGAGCCTACGAACCATCTGGACATCAGCCACCAGATGCAGATTTTTGATTTCATCAAACATCTGGATGTAACGGTTCTGTCCGCCATCCATGACTTAAATCTGGCAGCATTATACTGTGACAGAATCTATGTTTTAAAAGACGGAAAAGTTATTTTAGAAGGAGCTCCTGAAGAGGTCCTTACAGAAGAGAATATCTACAATATCTACGGTGTTCGAAGCTGTGTAGCAAAACATCATGTTACCGGCAAAACCTCTATCACATTCCTGCCATCTGAAGACAAAAAAGTATATCGCCCAAGAAAAGGAGAACGACATGAAAAGAAAACTTATTCCCCTGCTTATCGCCACCCTCGCCCTGTCTACAATAACAGCATGTGCTCCTCAAGATAGTGTTCAGCAGGATACAATTCAGGCAAGTTCAGAAGTAACTTCCGAAAACACTGAGCGCTATCCTGTAACCGTAAATAATTACGGCAGAGAGGTCACCATCACCCAAAAGCCTACAAAAGTCCTGACATTAGGTCCAAACTGTACAGAATTGTTCGTTGCTCTCGGTCTGGAAGACTATGTCATCGGCCGCTCTCTGGTAAATCATAGCCGTGGTCCATTGGACGAATACGCAGATGCCGTGAATGCCATCCCTGAATTGAACCACGCATCTGCCACACGAGAATCAATTCTGACCAGCGACGCAGATTTTATCTACACCCTGGATTGGGAAATCGGCGATGCTGGATGCAACATCGAAGAAGTTGGCACCTATGGCATGAATGTATATGTCAACTCTGCTACAACTATAGAACAACAGTATCAGGAGATTCTTGATATTGGAAAAATCTTTGATGCAGAAGACAAAGCAAAGGCCTTTGTTACAGATCAGCAATCTCGCATTGCTGCCGTTCAGGATATTATCAAAGATGAAGAACCTGTAAAAGTGTTAGTCTATGACAGCGGAACGAATGGTGTTTTCACATGCTCTGGTATTAACTTCGAGTCGCAATTAATCGAACTTGCCGGTGGAGAAAACCTGTTTGCAGATTTAACAGACAAGCAATGGATAACCGTAAGCTACGAGGAAGTCCTTACACGCAACCCTGATGTAATCTTAATTCACGATTACGACTCTCCTTCTATTGAAAAAAAGATTGAAGAAATCAAGTCCAACCCAACCCTTTCACAACTTGACTGCGTAAAGAATGAACGGTTTGCAGTAATTACATTGGAAAGTGTCCTTCCTGGAAATCGAATGGCATATGCAGTAGAATCTATGGCGGCAGATTTCTATCCGGAAGTATTTTCCAAATAATTGAAGGGGCTATTCGCCCCTTCTAAAATCTTCTTAAACAATTTTTTATCTCGTCAAATTCTTCTTTATTCTTCAAAGCAAAAATTGTCTTTATTGCTATTAAATGTTTTGTATCAACACACGCCGATTGGCATCCGCCACAATACTTAACTCCAACTTTCATTGCGTTACCTTATACCTCAGTATTTTCTTTGCGAAATCCAACAATTCTGTACTTACTTCCTGCACTAATATAACATCTTTTATGGCAGGAATTGTCTCCATGATTTCTTTTCCGATAATCTCTTCCTTTGTCAAGTTGGCTGATGGACACCCTGCACACTTCCCTTCTAACTTCACCCGGCAAATTCCATCTTCTACCGAAATTAATTGTACATTTCCATCATGCTCCAACAAGATTGGTCTGACTTTCTCTTCCAAAACTATTTCTATCTGTTTTACCAATGCTATTTCTTCCATATGCTTTCTCCTCCACGTTTAAAAATACTTCTGCCTAACTGACTATTGTTAATTATAATAACACGCAAAAATCATGCCATTTATATGCGCTCTATTCTCTTTATCTCTTCGGTTTTGCATCCCTTTTGTTGCAAAATGGAAACATTTATTCATGAATACGTTTCTTTTATGAAATTCTACAGCGTTTTTTCTATAAAAAAGCATGCTTTGGCCTCTTTTTTTAAATATTTTTTTGGCACGGTTTTTGCTTTATATTATGGTATAACGCAGAAATCTATATTTTGTTTCAGATTTTCTGTAAATATATACATTCAATAAATCTTAAACAAGTAAGAAAGGGAATTACACTATGGCACTTATGACAGGTGAAGAATACGTTGAAAGTATTCGAAAAATGAATATGCAGGTATACATGTTTGGAGAAAAAATTGAGAATCCAGTAGATCACCCAATTCTTCGTCCATCATTGAACTCCGTTAAAATGACTTATGATCTTGCACAGATGCCTGAACATGAAGATCTGATGGTTACAACTTCTCACATTACAGGAGAAAAAATTAACCGTTTTACTCACATTCATCAGAGCACAGATGACCTTATGAAAAAAGTAAAGATGCAGCGTCTTTGTGGTCAGAAAACCGCTGCATGCTTCCAACGCTGTGTAGGTATGGACGCTTTCAACGCAGTATACAGCACTACATATGAATGCGATCAGGCTCATGGCACACACTACCACGATAACTTTAAAACATTTTTAACCTATTGTCAGAATAACGATCTTACTATCGATGGTGCAATGACAGACCCAAAGGGAGATCGTTCCAAAGCGCCTCACGCACAGGAAGATCCTGATCTGTTCCTTCACGTTGTAGAACGTAGAGAGGATGGTATTGTGGTAAGAGGCGCAAAAGCACACCAAACCGGTATCGTTAACTCTCACGAAGTTATTGTTATGCCAACCATCGCAATGGGCGAAGCAGATAAAGACTATGCTGTTTCCTTCGCTGTTCCAGTTGACGCAGAGGGCATTTTCATGATTATCGGCCGTCAGTCCTGCGACACAAGAAAATTGGAGGGCGGTGACTTAGATGTGGGAAATTCTGAATTTGGTGGCATGGAAGCACTGGTTGTATTTGATGACGTATTCGTTCCAAATGACAGAATCTTCATGGACGGCGAATATGATTTCTCCGGAATGCTTGTCGAAAGATTTGCAGGCTATCATCGTCAGTCTTACGGCGGATGTAAAGTTGGTGTTGGTGATGTATTGATTGGCGCTGCTGCCGTTGCTGCTGATTACAATGGTGCTCAGAAAGCATCTCATGTAAAAGATAAATTAATTGAAATGACACACTTGAACGAAACTTTATTCTGCTGTGGTATTGCATGTTCTGCAGAAGGAAGCAAAACAGCATCCGGTAACTATCTGATTAACCTGCTACTCGCTAACGTATGTAAACAAAACGTAACACGCTATCCATACGAAATTGCACGTTTAGCAGAAGATCTTGCTGGCGGGCTTATGGTAACAGCTCCATCTGAGAAAGATTTTAAAGATCCAGTAATCGGACCAGTGATTGATAAATATTTCAAAGGTGTTGCAAACATAAGTACTGAAAACAGATTAAAGATCATGAGATTAATTGAAAATCTCACACTTGGAACAGCTGCTGTTGGATATCGTACAGAATCTATGCACGGAGCAGGTTCTCCACAGGCACAGAGAATCATGATTTCCAGACAGGGCAATCTTGAAATGAAAAAAGAATTGGCAAAAACAATTGCCAAGATCCATGAATAAATAGTACCCCTTTTTACTCCCATATACCTCTTAGAAAATCAGAGAAAGTCAAATGCAGGCTTTCTCTGATTTGGGTATTATTTTCAGGATTAACACATAGTTTTTGCACACATTATTTGATACAATAAAAAAGAGCTTCTGCCATTTGATTAACAGAAGCAAAACGGGGTGTTTTTATGAATCTTTCAATGGAATTAGTTCAAAAGCAAACGCTGTCACAACGAATGCTACAATCCACAGATATTTTGCAAATGAATTCTATAGAGTTAGAATCTTATATTGAAAATCTTGCCTTAGATAATCCTGTTATTGATATTGATTTTGACAAAGGTACCACCTCTGAACCAATCAATGACGAAATACAGCGCAAACTACAGTGGCTGGAATCCAGCGATTATCAGAATAGAGTCTATTACAAGCAGGAACGCGAAGCGGACTATTCTCAAGAACAATGGCATCGGACCTATGAAACGGAAGAAATTCTCAGCGAATATTTATTTTCTCAGCTACTTACTACAGAGTTTTCTGACTTCGACCAAAAAGCGTTAAAATATATGATCCTTCTTTTAGATTCCAAAGGATATTTAACAGAAGATCTGTCTGATATTGCCAGCCAGTTACATATTTCCTATGAACACGCAGAGCGTATATTGCAAACAATTCAGTCTCTGGAACCAATTGGCGTTGGAGCACGCAATCTTTCTGAATGTCTGTTGCTACAGCTTTATAGAAAGCCAGCCTACTCTCCTGTCACCGAAGAGATTATCAAGCATTATTTAAGTGACGTCGGAAAGAACCACTTATCTATTATTGCCAGAAAGCTGGGAGTTTCCTTAGATGAAGTTACCGAAGCATGCAATGAAATCAAACAGATGAATCCAAAACCAGGCAGTTCCTTTAGCAACCGGGAACAGATGCGCTATATTGTGCCTGATATTGTTGTCGTAAAACTGGAAGAAAAATTCGAAATTCTCGTTAATGAATCCTCGTATCCTACCTTTAACATCAATGCGTATTATAAAAGCTTAATGGAAGATGCTCCAGACAAAGAAGTCTATGATTACCTGAAAAAGAAAGTATCTCAAGCAGAATGGGTACAGAACTGCATTACACAGCGTATTTCTACCCTGTCACGCGTGGCTCACGCAATTGTGGAAGAACAACACGATTTCTTTCTTTATGGGCCATTATCAAAAAAACCACTGCGTCTGGTAGACCTGGCAGACAGGTTGGATCTGCATGAATCTACCATCAGCAGGGCAATGAAGGGTAAATATTTACAGTGCACATGGGGGTTGTTTCCACTGAATTTCTTTTTAACCGCTTCATTAAACAAACAATTTACAGCCACCGGCGAGTCCCAAACACCAGACAAAGCCAAAGAAGCTATAAAAAGTATTGTTTCACAAGAAAATAAAAACAAACCTTACAGCGATAATAAAATTTCCGAACAATTAGAAATACTGGGCATTCACATTTCCCGAAGAACAGTTACCAAATACAGATTGGAACTGGGAATCCCTGATAAGAGCGGTCGAAAAAGCTTATCCGCGTTGTAGTATTAATAGAACAAATATTGTTGCTTACAATAGAAATGATTCCATTGTTTGGAATCATTTCTATTTTTTGGGGGAGAGTATTTATGGTTGTAGTATTTTTTTATATGTATTAACAATCATTTGATACACTTCCGAATATGATAAGTTTTCTTTTTGACAAATAGCAATCACACTTTCATATTCTGGATATATGCGCAGATGCTCATGAAACAAACATACCTTTACTTTTGCCATTCCGTATGGAGTAGTAACATCCTGTATCTCTCTGTCACATATAGTACGCTGCATGACACATCGGCGAATTCCAATAGTAGTGGTATTCAAAATAATGATCTCTTCTAACGCTGCAATATTTTCCTCTTTGCAAAGCACATTCAACTGCCAGGCTGGTCGATTCTTTTTCATATAGATCGGTGTATAGTAAACATCGCATGCCCCTGCCTTCAAGAGCAAGTCCATCACATAACCCAGCATTTCTCCTGTACTGTCGTCTATATTGCTTTCTAGCTTTATAATGATATCCTTCATAGTTTCACTTTTCTCCAAGCCAATCCTAAAGAGCTTCTTTTACTTTATGAGTAACGCTTCATTCATACTTCCTGTACGAAACCCCATCAAATCTAAGGATACGTATTGGAAGCCCAATTTGTGCATATCTGCAATTAGCTGTATTCGAGTATCTTCCTGCAATAACAGTGAAAAATCTTCTGGCATGATTTCAATACGAGCCATCATTCCATGCATTCTCACTCGATATTGTGTGCATCCAATCTCCGATAGATACTGTTCTGCACATTCAACCATTTTTAACTTTTTTCTTGTAATCGATTCTCCATACACAAATCTGGATGCCAAGCAGGCGCAGGAAGGTTTCTTCCACACTTCAAGCCCCATAGTTCGGGCCAGTGTCCGTATTTCTTCTTTTGTTAAACTAGCCATTCGCAGTGGACTCTCAATCTTTAGTTCTTCTATTGCACGATGACCTGGTCTAAAATCAGCTTCATCATCCTTATTTGCACCCTCAACAACAGCATTAAAACCATGTGTGATTGCGTATGTTTTTACCTCATTGAAAATCATTTTCTTACAATGGTAACAACGATCCACAGCATTGTTTGCAAACTCCGGCAAACTCAGGTTATCAATTTCACAGATCACATGGACAATTCCATATTTTTGACAAAAAAGGGTGGCCTCCTGCAATTCCTGTTCTGTAAAGGAACTTGTATTGGCGGTCACAGCAACAACCTTGTCGCCTAACACTTCATGAGCCACCTTCAGCAAAAAGGTGGAATCCACACCAGCTGAAAATGCAACCGCTACGCTTCCCAGTTCTTTTATGTAGGATTTTAATTTTCTTAATTTAAATTCTAATTTAGCATCTGTCATCGGGCACCCTCCTTTAGGAAGTCCAGCCCACAAAAGCTCTTACAAAGCTTGGCTGTTCAAATTCTTTGGTTCCCATCCCATAGCCAATGTCTTTGATTTCCATGCTAATTTCTTTTGTGTAATTTTGCACATAGTGCTTTAACACAGCTGCACCAGTAGGAGTCAATAATTCTCCATCAAACTTACTGCTATAGGTCGGCATTCCTTTGATCAGTTCTGCGGTAGCAGGTGCTGGAACTGGAAGCACACCATGGGCACATCTGACCGTTCCATTGCCGACACAGACTGGTGCTGCATAAATCTTATCCGGTGCAATCATTTCCATTGCCAGGGCACATCCTACGATGTCTACTAGAGCATCCAGACTTCCCACTTCATGAAAATGGATTTGCTCAATATCCGTTCCATGAACTTTACTTTCTGCCATTCCAAGAAGCTGATATACTGTTGATGCATTCTGTTTTACCTGGTTGCTGACAGGAAGTTCCATAATATGTGCTAAAAGGTCTTTATAGCTCACATGCACATGATGGAAGTGAGTATGCTCATGGCAATGATTATGCTCATGGCGATGGTGATGTTCGTGGCCATGTTCATGATGATGGTGATGCTCATGGTCATGACCGTCAAGGTGTTCTCCTTCCTCTTCACCCTGCACAGTAACCTTCATATGTACGCCTGCAATTCCACGAGACACTTTTTTCTCCGCAGCAACCGTTACGGATTCAACTAAGCCATTCATTGTCTCCAGAAAAACTGCTTTTTGTTCCTCATTCATTACATCATAAAGTGCTGCCATTAACATATCTCCGGCTGCACCGGTTTTGCATTCTAAATATAAAATTTTTTCTTTCATTGTAACCTCCAGGTATCTTTATTTAACAAACTGCTTAATTGCTGAACCAAACTGTTCAATCTTTTGAAAATCATTCTCTTCCACAGCCTCAACGATACAATGATTGAGATGATCCATTAAAACCACCTTTCCCGCATTGTTAATTGCAGATTTTACCGCTGCAAGCTGAGTCAATACCTGGGCACAGTCTTCTCCTCTATCTACCATTCGTTTTACTGCTTCCAGGTGGCCGATTGCTTTTGCCAGGCGATTGGATACCGCTTTGGCATTTGGGTGAGAATGTCCATGTTCATGAGAATGATGCTCATGCGTATGCTGATGTTCACATATATTATGAGTGTGTACATGGGAATGCTCATGGTCATAGAATTTTTCACACATAGTTTCCACTCCTTTCTGCTTCGTTCCCTACTATAAATCTATTTATTTTCCAATGTGAATCTTGGATGCCAGACAAGCTGCTCCATATCCGTTATCGATATTTACAACTCCGACTCCATTTGCACAGCAGTTCAACATAGCCAATAAAGCTGCCACACCACCAAAGCTGGCTCCATATCCTACGCTGGTAGGTACAGCGATGACTGGTACATTTACAAGCCCACCTACCACACTGGCTAACGCACCTTCCATGCCGGCAATAACAATGATGACCTCTGCCTGGCGAATACGGTCAATACGATCAAACAAACGATGAATTCCCGCCACACCTACGTCATAGATACGATCAACACGATTGCCGAAGTACTCAGCACACAAAGCCGCTTCTTCCGCAACAGGGATATCTGCGGTACCAGCCGTCAGGACTGCAATTGGTCCTTTTGTATCTACTGGTACTGGTTTTTCTCCAACCATAATCAATCTTGCCAATTTATCATATACGGCCTCTGGCGCCACTTCCAAAACTGCTTCATAAGCCTCATTTGATGCTCTTGTTACCAAAATGCGTTCATTCCCCTTTTTCATGCAGGAAATAATCTTAGCAATCTGTTCTGGTGTTTTTCCCTGTCCAAAAATCACTTCTGCCTGACCTGTTCGAATATTTCTATGCTGATCAATATTGGCACAGCCAATATCTTCATATGGCAGATGTTTCAATATTTCTAATGCCTCAACAGTACTTGTTTCCTGTCGGGATACTTTTCCTAACAATTCTTCCAAATATGCTACATCCATGTAAAACCCTCCTTGCAACTTGCATAGATTTTGTTCTCCCTTTTCTAACCTAATAAAAAGCAATTTTCATGCCACTTTTTGAGCTTTCCTTTCACTTTTTGACCTGCCTTTTGAGCCTTATCAAAGCTTTTTCACTCCACTTGTTGCAGTTTAGTTTTTATCTGTTGCAAATCAGAAATATTCTCCTGTATTTCATTTACATAAAATGACAGTTTTGATATAATTTTAAAAGAGGTTTCTTAGGAAGAAATGCAAAGGAGAAGATTACCATGAATCAATATTTAGCCATTTGTAAGATTCGAGATATGCTCTTGAATACAATGAAAAAAATAGAAAACACACCTATTTACAATGAATTGGAAGAGATTGATCAGTATCTCTTGCTCTTTTTAAAACACGGTATCGACTTTAAACAGGTAGTGGACGAAATAGACGATAGTATATTTATCACAGACAATCAGGGAAATGTTCTTTACGTGAATCCTGCATATTCCAAAAATACTGGAGTTTCTGCGGAACGAGTTTTAAATAAGAATGTAGCTGACTTGATTGGAAAGGATAAAGTGTATACGGGCGGGTCCATTATGGATGTGTTAAAGCACAAAAAGCCTGCTTTTCGACTGTCAACAACCTATACAGATGGCAAACCACTGACAGGATACTCCATCGGAACACCAATTTTTGACGACAAAGGTGAATTATATCAGGTAGTTGCCTGCAGCCGTCCAATCGTTACTTTAAAATCGTTAAAACAGGACTTTGATGATTTCTTAAAAGAAATCCACGGTCTTAACAATAAAACCATCGAAAAAAAATCAGAAGATCATTTATCTTCTGACATGATAGGTAAGGACACTTCTTTGGCCAATATATGGACGTTGATTAATCATGTAGCAAAATCTGATGCAACCGTATTGATCACTGGTGAATCCGGTGCTGGTAAAGAAGTCATTGCAGACGAAATTTACAAAAACAGCAAGCGAAGCAAAGAACCTTTTGTAAAGATTAACTGTGCTTCCATTCCTGCCCATCTGCTTGAATCCGAGCTCTTTGGATATGAAAAAGGAGCGTTTTCCGGTGCAAGCGCAAAGGGCAAACCAGGATTATTTGAACTGGCTAATCACGGAACTTTAATGTTAGATGAAATCGGCGATATGCCAATGGATCTTCAGGTAAAGCTATTGCGTGCCATCCAGCAGCAGGAAATCACTCGCATCGGCGGTACCAAGCCAATCAAACTGGATATTCGTTTCCTGGCTCTGACCAATAGTAATTTAAAAGAAAAGATTGCAGAAGGAACCTTCCGACAGGATCTATACTATCGTTTGAATGTAATTCCAATCTACGTTCCACCACTGAGAGAACGTGTCGTGGATATTGAACCATTGTGCAATCACTTTATTAACCGGTTTTGTAAAAAGTATGAATGTTCCTTTGAACTGTCAGAACAGCAACTTCAATATCTAAGAGACTATCAGTGGCCTGGTAACATCCGTGAATTGGAAAACTTCATGGAATATCTGATTTTATGCAGTTCTGGTATCGGAAGCATTGATGACAGCGTCATCACAAGTCTGTTAGACATCTCTTCTGAACACGAAGCTCTGCCAACAAATATGGATTTCAATACAGCAGTGGCTCACTTTGAAAAGCAGCTATTAGAAAGTGTTTTACGAGAATCCAGCAATCTTCGTGAAGCAGGAGAAAAACTTAACATAAACGCATCTACCATTTCCAGAAAAATCAAACAGTATCAGATTGATTATTCTGGGAAAAAAGATATCTAAAACAATCGAAGCGGTATATCTGTAATGTTGCATTCAGATATACCGCTTCGGTTTTGGTCTTTGTAAATTATATGAAAGAGTTTCTTATATTTCTATTATGTAATATCCAACAATTAAGCTCTTAAGCTATCTTCTTTCTGGTAATCTTTGTTGTATTTACGTGTGTTTATTACAGCAATCAGAATCATATTCACAATCAGCAAGCCAACAAATACGAAATATGCACCTCTTAAGCTGCCTGTAAGTTTTAATGCTGCTGCATTTACAAGATAATTCATCATTAATACAACCTGCATTAATGGGAAGAAGACAGAGTTAACAGTGGCAAATCCATGTCGCCCGAAAACAGATGCCGGTAATGATACGATAAAGTTAGCAGCCGCACCTACAGAGATACCAATCATAAATACGGAGATATAAACACCAATCATTGTGTTGGAACAGTTAACTAACAATGCTACTGCATACCATGCCAAGAAGATTAAAATTGCCTTCTTTACGCCGAGTTTCTGATCCAGTGCACCAAAGATATAAGAACCAACAAGACCGATCAAAGCCGCAACTGTCATTAAAGCAACTGCTTTGGACTGTTCAAAACCAATCTGTGTGTTACGAACTACAAGCTGAGACATAACACCTGTTGTAACTAACTGGTTAATACCTACTACTAATGCGCAAAGCCACATTTCTTTTGTTTTCAACAGCTTACCAACTGTCCATCCACCCTTTTCATCAGAGTCACCTTCAAAGTACTCTCTGTCATATACTTCCTGTGTAACGTTATCTGGCAGCATACCCATTTCCTGTGGAGTGTTACGAACAAAAATCAAACCTATCACACCAAGGATTGCGCCTGCAATAGCAGTTACTGTCATACCATTTGCAAATCCTAATGCGCCTAATAAGAAACCAATCAATGGTACATAGAATGCGGATCCACTGTTATGTCCCATAGTTGTAAAACCATTTGCGAGACCTTTTTTCTTAGGGAACCACTGTGCTACAAGTGCACCACCTGCAATGTATGCGGCGCCATTGATGAAACATGTTACTAATGTTAAACAAATCGCATAAGCAACTAATGTATTAGAATGTCCCAATGCAACATAAGATAAACTAGCTGCAATTAAGCAAATACCAGAAACCATACGTGCTCCCGCTTTGATAACAACCCTAGAAATAATAATATATGCAATGATACCCACTAATCCTGCAACTGTTGACATACTAAGAACAGTTGCATATTCGATACCTGTTTTTTCAGCAAATGCTGGTGCAATAATATTTAATCCATCGATGGAAAAACCAATCAGGAAGAAAAACATTGCTGCACAGTAAATGATGATTCCCCAGCCTTTGGAGAAATTCATTTTCATATTTTCACTTTCAATTTTCTGTGTATTATTTCCCATTTTCATTCTCCTTTTCAACGATTATACAGGATTTGCCATAAACTTGCCAAACTTTTCATCTGTAGCAATCATTACCATTTCTTCCCATGAAGAAAAGCGTGTGCTTTCCTTTACAAAATTATCCATCAAAAGCTGGGCATACACCATATGTTCAGCCCTCCAATTGGTAATAACTGCACTGGAATACTGGAATCCTTCAAAGTTTGTAAAATTTGTGTTTTCCTGCATGAACTCGTCTGTAAAAATTGTATTTAATAGACTTTTGCATTTTTCATCCATTTCAACATATACGTATCCATCCATTATCTATCCTCCGGATGTTCCTCATAATACTTATCTGCTGCTTTGAATACATAGTCACGCCACACGGCTGCATCTCTTGCCATACAAGGACGGATGATTTCTTCTTCCTGATCGCCCATACCATTAATGATTTCTTTTCTCTGAACAGTCAGATAAAGAGCTGGCTCGTTTGGAGGACATCCTAAAATCCAAAATGCGTTTGGATGATCTTTGAGATATTTTCTTGTACAGTTACCATGAAGTACGATTTTTTCATCTGGAATGTCTTTTGGAATCTCATTTTTTGGTCCAATAACAATTGTCATTCCTGCATTTTTATCATACTCATCCACCGCTTTTAATTCTTCCATGTTGATTGCAAGAAGTGCCTGGCAGCTGGAGCATGCGCCTTCACATTTCACATCATATTCCGGCCAGCGAGTGCTCATATCGCCAATGTATGGAATCCACATCTTCTTGTAACAGTCTTCAATAGAATCACCAACAACTTCAATATCTTCCATTGCATATTTGCCAAGTCCTGTTTCTTCAGCCACTTTAAAATAATCTACACAGCTTGTGTCAATACCTGTTACTTCACAAGCTACGCGGTCGATTGCAACGGGATCTTTTGATCCAAGAATCATATTTGTTTCAATTGGCACTGGCATATGTGGGCTATATCCACTTGCCGCACGCATTGCATCCATAATATTGATATCTGCGCGGCATGCACTCCATACATCCATCATCGCCATTGTCAAATTGTGCTGATGCATCTGCATATGTACTTTATCCTGAACTACACCTTTGATATTTTTCAGTGCTCCTGAAAATACCATACTTGCATGTGCTTTCAAAATTGGGAGATTGATTAAGTGATCTGCCTCCATCAAGAATCTTGGCAGCAACACATGATCAATGTTAGATTTAAAATCACGTACAGCAACGTTTACTAATTCCTTATCACGTTTGATGTCGCGTAATTCAACGCCTTCCTCCAACGCTACTGCTTCAATTCCGCTTACTCTGAAGCATTCTTCTGTGTCGCATCCAATCGCTGCTGCTTCTGCAATAATAATCTTTTTCGGTTCTGCTTTTTTTACTTCACGGATAACCGCACGAACTACTTCTGGATTTGTGCAAACAGAAGTTTCTGGTGGTTCCGCATGACCTGCATTTGGTTTTAATACAACGATGGAACCTTTACGAATAACATTTGTAACACCACCCATTAAATCAAACACGCGAGTGACATTTTCCTGTACGTCCAGTCCCTTCGCAAGTGCTACTACTGATTTTTTAGACATTTATTTTTCCTCCTATTTTTTCTTTTGCATGACGATTGCATCCTAGTAATACGCAATCGCCATGCCAACTTTTTCACGAAACAACTCTCAATTTTTCCAAAAAATTTAAATTTTTTTATGTTTTAACGCCTCTTTGTTGCAATTTTGAATTTATTTGTTGCATACTTGCACTACCCTTTTGCAAGCTCAATGATGGCTTCTATATCATGAAGCGATAATGCTCGGAAGCAATTCCCAATGGTCGTATCCCCTGACAGTACCTTACGGGCAAGGATCTTACTATTCACAAACATAATGCCTGCTTCTCTGAGCGTAACCGGCAGACCAGCGTCACATATAGATTGCTGCATTTTTGAAATCCCCTCTTGTGCTATCGCCTGGTCTGTTTTTACATCTTTCATCACATCAAATACATCCTCTGCAAACCTAGCGATATCACCTGCATTTGTCAGCAACATATATTTGCACCATGCCGGCATTAAAATTCCCAATGCAAGCCCATGTGGAATCCCGTATTCCTCTGTCAGGATATGCGAGATTTC
The DNA here is from genome assembly GCA_017472565.1 of Eubacterium sp. GTDB lineage: Bacteria > Bacillota > Clostridia > Lachnospirales > Lachnospiraceae > Brotonthovivens. Next base: position 26,509 of record JAFUPY010000004.1, on the reverse strand, counting down.
ATGACAGACAAACACTCCGCCTGCACCAATCATGTCACTATGTGCCATGGTGGCAGACCACATCAATTGACTGCGACTTGCATAATCATCTAATTGATTCTGCACTTTTGGAAGTTCTTCCAGAACCGTTTTCATGACCGATACACAAAGATGATTGCGCAGTGTATTTTTTTGCTCCAGATCAAAATAGCGTTCAAACGCATGAGCAAAGATATCAACTGCTCCAATAGCGGTCTGTTTCGCTGGTACAGTATAAGTCAATTCCGGATTCAACAAAGCAAACTTTGGGTAAAAATGCGGTGAAAACAGCATGGTTTTTTTCTTTTCTTTCTCATTGGTAAGCACAGCTACACCGTTTGCCTCGCTGGCTGTGGCTGCCATTGTTAACACAACACCGATTGGTAACGCTCGTTCTGGAACCATCTTTCCTTCAAAGAAATCCCAAATAGGCGTTTCTGTACAGCTCCCTATAGCGACCGTCTTTGCGGTATCTATTACACTTCCGCCGCCAACAGCAATCAAACAGTCGATGTTTTTTTCTTTTACAATGTCACAAGCAGCCCGTGCATCTGATAGCAACGGATTCTCACAAATACCGCCATATGTTTCATAAGACACATTATTATCTTCCAATAACTTTGTTATCTTGTTCAGTAATCCATTTTTTTCAATACGACTGCTGCCATACAATATCAACGCATGTTTTCCGTACAATGCAGTCATCTGTCCTATATTATCTTCCGCACATTTTCCAAAGATAATTTTAGTTGGGAAAGAAAATACAAAATCTTTCATGTTTCACTCCTAGCTTTTAGCATGCTTCGATAATCACAGCTGTACCCATGCCACCGCCTGCACAAAGTGTTGCAACACCATAGCGATTACCTCGTCTTCTCATTTCATACATTAGGGAAATGATGATACGAGAGCCAGTCGCTCCTACTGGATGTCCAAGAGAAATTCCGCCACCGTTTACATTTAATTTTTCATCTGGAATTCCCAACGCCTTCTGACAAGCCAGACACTGAGAAGCAAACGCTTCATTGATTTCAAAAAGGTCTATATCCTCAATGGTCAGCCCTGCTTTTTCCAATGCCTTTTGTGTTGCGCTGATAGGGCCGATTCCCATTAATTCAGGCTCTACACCAGTTGTTGCAACACTTACGACTCTTGCCAAGATAGGTACACCCAGTTCTTTTGCTTTTTCTTCTTCCATCAAAATTACACCTGAAGACGCGTCATTCATACCTGAGGCATTTCCTGCAGTTACTTTTCCGCCCTCTTTAAATGCAGGTTTTAACTTTTGTAATCCTTCGATTGTCGCATCCCTCTTTGGATATTCATCTACCGTATAGGCAATGTCTCCTTTTCTGGAAGATACGACTACTGGAATGATTTCTTCTTCAAATCTTCCTGCGTCCATTGCTTCTACTGCACGTTTCTGTGAACGAAGGGAATATGCATCCATCTGTTCACGAGTTACATCATATTTTTCAGCCACGTTTTCAGCTGTAATCCCCATTGCTGGCCCTACACCAAGATTCGTCAAGGAATCCCACATAGAGTCTCGCATTTCCATATGTCCATATTTCTGACCATATCTTGCATTAAATACCATATGTGGAGCAGTACTCATACTATCTGCACCACCTGCCATAATACAGTCTGCTTCACCGGATTTAATCTGATAAAATCCCATCTGTACCGCAGACATAGACGATGTACAGTTTCTATGAATGGTAATTCCTGGAACTGTTACTGGAAGACCTGCTTTCACAGCAGCAACACGCGCAAGATTATTTTCTTTGTAAGTTCTTTGATAATTACAGCCCCAGATAACATCTTCGATCATAGCTGGATCAATGCCTGAACGCTGAATCAGATTCTGCATTACAGGAATTGATAAATCCAGGGACGTAAGGGATTTGAACTGACCACCGATGGTTCCTATTGGTGTACGGCAACCAGCTACGATTACTACATTTCTCATTTCTTTTCTCCAATCTTCTATCTGTGCTAAATACGATCCAGTGCTTTTGCAACCTTGATAAGACCTTCAATCAATCTCTCATTTGATTCTTTTACATCTTCTTCTGACCAGGTCATAATGCCCTGTCCGGTTTTGGCTCCAAGATTGCCTTTTTCCATGTTTTCTGTCAACAATCTGGATGGTGTGGTAGAGCTTTCGATGTGTGGGAATAGATATTCATGAATCCAATAAGTAAGATCCACGCCACCCATATCCATAACTTCGATTGGTGCGCGAACACCAAGTCGCATGCCAAATCCGTATTTAATCGCATCATCCACATCCTTAGGATCTGCAATATCGTTCTCTACGATAGATAATGCTTCTCTGAACAATGCATGCTGCATACGATTTGCCAAAAATCCTGGCACATCTTTTTTTACAATAACTGGTCTTTTACCAGCTTCTTTCAAAAGATCATAAGTTGTTTTTACGGTTTCTTCTGAAACATATTTTGTTTTGATTACTTCTACCAGTGGAATCAAGTATGCAGGATCCCAGTAATGAGTTCCTATAATGCGTTCTTTGTGAACACTTTTTTCTGCGATTTCCGTTATACTGATAGCGGATGTATTGGTCGCTAAAATAGTTGTGACTGGAAAGATTGCATCCATCTTTGCGAAATAGTCCTGTTTAATAGCAAGATCTTCAATGATTCCTTCAAACACAATATCTGCAAAATCTGCGACTTCTTCGATTGCATCCACAAACCCAACTCTATCTATTGCTGCATCCGCATCCTCTGCAGTAACAACGTCATTATCTACCAACACACGTAAGTTCGCTTTGATGACAGCACGTGCATCGCAACGGATCTTGTCATCATATACATAAATAACTTTTACTTCGTGCCCTTTCATAGCGAACAGCAAAGCGATACCTAAACCCATCTTGCCGGCACCTAACACTGCTACTCTTTTTTTATCAGCCATTTTTGCTTCCTCATTTCTTGCCATATATGTGATAAAGTACAACTGCAGACAGCAAGTGATTACTATCTGCAGTTATCTGTAGTTCTTAATATACGCCGTATTTGTAAACACGATCTGGCACGTCTTTATTGATCTTATCTTCATCAATAAATGCAACCGCACGAACGATTGTGCCATCACCCATGTACCATCTCAGCGGGAATGCACAGAACATGAATCTCTGTCCTTTTACTTTTTCAATGTCACCACCAAGGTTTTCGATACCCATTACGTTGTTTCTAAGAAGGATATCATGACATGGTTCCCATTCTGGGAAATCTTCTAATGGATCATGTCCAAACTGTTTTCTGTATTCTTCTACAATTCTTGGCACATATGGACCAGGGCCGTGCTGCGCAGCATATGTATAAAGAATGTGATCCAGTGCCTGCATATCTAAGGCAACACCTTTTACTTTCTTTTCTACTAAGAATTTTGCAGCATCGATGGAAAGCCCTGGGCTGTATGCGAAATAATCATCATTTTCGCCCCAACGTTTATGCATACCTGTACAAATACATACCCAATCACCTTCTTTTAATCCACCTTCGATTTTTGCTGCAGCCTCTTCGATTTCTTCTGGTGTGATCAGTTCCCATTTCCCTTTTGGGATATCAAGACAGATTGCTTCCCCATAGTAATTTTCCAGTGGAAGTTCATGTGTGAACGCACCTTCAGGAATAACGTGAGATGGGGAATCTGCATGCGTACTGTTGTGCATATGGAAGTCATTAAATGTCTGTAATAATCTGTAATGCATTGGCATATGCTGTACTCTGTCGATGTGGAAGTCTCCGTTAGATGGCCATAATGGATTGCCTCTGCCAAATGGATGTGATAAGTCTACTAAAATCTGTTTTCCCATGTTTGTATCTCCTTTACATAAAAAATTGTTTCCTTACGGATTTTTAATAGTCAACTTCATAGTACGCAAAACCTGTGCCAATTTTTTCAAGTGAAAAAGTCTTATGTTTCTACTATTTTTCTCTCTTGTATGAGGAAAAATATCTCTATCATCTCAATCTGCTATACATGTTGTTGCAAAACTACAACAGCCTTTGCAACAAAAAAGAGATATTTCCACTAAAAGTGAATAATATCTCTTTTTCTAAACAGGTTTTTGTAATTGTATTATTTTTTCTTGACTAGTTTATTTCTCTATTAATCCAAGTATTTCACGAGCATCCGCTGGTGTAGCAACTTCATTACCATATTCTCTGATGACACGAGCTGCTCTTTCTACAAACTGCGCATTGCTTTCAGCAAGAACCCCCTTTGCATACATAACATTATCTTCCATCCCTACACGAATATGTCCGCCCAATGCAACCGCACCATACAACATTTCCAATGCGCTATGCCCAACGCCAAAGCAGGACCATGTAGAGCCAGGACAAAGTGCATCCATAGTCTCTTTCATAAAAAGAAGATTTTTCATGTTACCAGGAATACCATTCGCGCAGCCCATACAGAACTGAAAATGAAGTGGTGCTTTTAACACGCCTTTTTTCAGATAGTAGGCCGCATTTGCAATCATACCTGGATCAAAGGCTTCGATTTCCGGTTTGGTATTTGTTTCCTGGAACAGATATCCGCATTCTTCTAAAAATGGTGGTGTATTTAAAAACACCCCGCTATGCAACCAGTTCATGGAACCACAGTCATAAGACGCCATTTCTGGTTTTAACTCTTTAATGTGTGCCATTCGAATAGCATCATCTGCATTAATATCTCCAGATGTTGTAAGATTCAGAATAATATCACACTCTGGATATCTTGTACGAATCAGATTTACTGTCTCACGGAACTTTTCTGTGTTCATGGTTCCGTTGCCATTTTCATCACGCATATGCAGATGCGCAATGGCGGCACCAGCTTTCCAACATGCATATACATCATCTGCAATTTCAGAAGGCGTCATCGGTACATTTGGATTGTTCTCTTTTTTCGGCCATGCACCAGTTACTGCTGCAGTGATAATTGTTTTTCTTTTCATTTCGTTTGTCTCCTTTTTCACTGAACATATTATTCCTATCTATTTGTGATAGTCACAGTATCTGTACGCAAATCTCGCGCCAATTTTGCAGTAAATCACCAGACCAAAATAATATCCGTTGTACGTTTCTTGTTTCTTTGATTCCACCATATTTAATTTCAACGGGTGTATAATAAGAATGAATCTGCAAAAAAATAACGGCAAACCTTTGATTTTAAAGGCTTGCCGCTTTTTTTGAAATTATTCAACTGTGATGATTTCTTTTTTATTGTAAGAACCACAGTTTTTGCAAACTCTGTGTGGAACCATAAGTTCGCCACATTTAGAACATTTTACTAAAGTTGGAGCACTCATTTTCCAGTTTGCTCTTCTTCTATCTCTTCTTCCTTTAGAAGATTTATTCTTTGGACAAATAGACATGTTTACACCTCCGTTTACAAACAATATAGCTATATTGATCAAACCACGTGTCCTGGCTTTTAATCACACTCAGATGATTATACACAGCGGCATACTGTTTGTCAACGTTTTTTTCTATTTATTTTATACTAATGCAACTGTTTCTCTAGCGATTGCAAGTTCTTCGTTTGTAGGAATGATACAAACTTTAACTTTGGAATCTGGAGTAGAGATTACAAGGTCTTTACCACGTTTGCTGTTAGCTTCTGCGTCAACAGCGATACCAAGGTATCCAAGGTAACCCATAACTTTTTCACGAACGATTGGAGCGTTTTCGCCAACGCCTGCTGTGAATGCGATTGCGTCAACACCGTTCATTGCTGCTACGTAAGAACCGATGTATTTTGCAACTTTGTAGCTGAATACTTCGATTGCTGCTTCGCAAAGCTTGTTGCCTTCTGCCATGCCGTCTTCCAGATCACGGAAGTCGCTGGAAACTTTGGAGATACCAAGTACACCAGATTTTTTATTTAATACGTTCATAACGCCTGCGATATCAAGGTCTTCTTTCTTAGCGATGAATTCCATGATGGCTGGATCGATATCACCGGAACGTGTTCCCATTGGAAGACCTTCTAATGGAGTAAGACCCATAGATGTGTCTACACATTTGCCGTTTAATACAGCAGAGATGGAAGAACCGTTTCCAAGGTGAGCAACGATGATCTTACTGTTGTTGATATCCATACCAAGGAAGTCTGCCATATGTTTGGATACGAAGCTGTGGCTTGTGCCGTGGAAGCCGTATCTTCTTACACCGTATTTTTCATAATATTCGTGTGGCAAGCCGTAAAGGTATGCTTTTTCTGGCATTGTCTGATGGAAAGCTGTATCGAATACACCAACCATTGGTACACCTGGCATTAAGTCTTTACATGCGTTGATACCGATTAAGTTTGCTGGGTTGTGCAATGGAGCAAGTTCATTACATTCTTCTACTGTTGCTAACATTTCATCTGTGATAACTGCGGAAGAAGCAAATTTCTCGCCGCCGTGTACGATTCTGTGACCTACAGCACCAACTTCTTCTAAGGAAGCGATTGCACCTGTTTTGTCATTTACCAAAGCATCTAATACTAATTTGATAGCTTCTTTGTGTGTTGGCATAGCAGCTTCTGTTACTTCTTTGTCAAGACCAGCTTTCTGGTATGTAAGAACACCATCGATACCGATTCTTTCGCAAAGACCTTTTGCTAATACTGCTTCAGATTCAGAGTTGATCAGCTGATATTTCAGTGAAGAACTACCACAGTTGATTACTAATACGTTCATTATTGTACTCCCTTCATTTTTGGATAATAGAAATCGTGCCCGAAACGTTCCTATTACTTTTATATTATACCCTGTCGAACAAATGCAGAAAACACAGACTCCCGCATTGTCGCATACATAATCATTATATGAACAGCCTCAAAAAAAGACAAGCCCCTTTTCCCAAAAAATCATTAGTTTTTTTCTTCACAATCTTTTGCCAAAAGCTACTGCAAATCTTCGTAGACACCGATTTTAAAATCAGATATACTTCCTTATAGAATACAGGAATTGACCAGCGGTCAGTACACTGTCATTAAAAGTTATGAGAGGAGAACTCCACCATGAAAGTTGCCGGCATTATCGCTGAATACAATCCATTTCACAATGGACATGCATATCATATAGAAGAAGTCCGAAAAAAAACTGGGGCTGATTATATCATTGCTATCATGAGTGGCAACTTTGTCCAGCGTGGTGGTCCTGCGATTGTAGACAAATACACTCGTACAAAAATGGCGCTCCTTGGCGGTGCAGATCTGGTAATTGAACTGCCAGTTGTTGCTGCTACTGCCAGCGCAGAGACTTTTGCCAGATGTGGTGTAGCCATTCTCAATTCCATAGGCGTGGTGACCCATCTTGGATTTGGTTGTGAGACCGATGATCTGGAACTGTTACATGCACTAGCCAACTTGTTTGTAGAGGAACCAAAGGAATATCAGGAATTGCTTTCTTCTTATTTGAAGGAAGGACTCTCCTATCCTGCTGCCAGAGCCAAGGCAGCTGGGGAGTATTTTCAAAAGTTTGTTGCTGACACTTCTATCACAAATAGGAATTCAACGCACAACGTATATGCAGATGGAATTATTGATAACACCTTAAATATTGAAGCCACACTAAATAATCCGAACAACATCCTTGCCATCGAATATTTGAAGGCATTGAAACAGATTAACTCCACCATCAAACCTTGTCCTATCCTTCGCCAGGGAAATCATTACCATGACGAAGATCTATCTGGAAGTATTTCTTCTGCCACTGCAATCAGAAGAAATATGCTGGAATTAGAGGTATCTACGATGGAATACGAAAATCTCCTTCTGAAATATATCCCACAGATTTGCTTGGACACATTGCTCGAATCCTTAAAGTTATGCCCTCCTATCATCGAAAATGATTTTTCCAGCCTGCTCCATTACAAGTTATATTTGGAACAAAATGATTTTCGTAACTATTCTGATGTAAAAGATGACTTGGCAAACCGCATCCTGAATTTGCAGGAAAGCTATGTCTCATTTACAGTTTTTATTGATGAAATCAAAACCAAAAACATGACCTATACCAATGTGAGTCGGGCACTTCTTCATATATTACTGGATATCAAAAAATCACACATGAACGATTTGACTTCGTCAAACTATGCACCATACATCCGGGTTCTTGGTTTTCGCAAGTCTTCTTCCCTGCTGCTGAACAAACTAAAAAACAGTTCAATTCCAGTAGTGGCACAGCTTGCAAAAGACAAAAAAGGGTTAAATGACACAGCACTGCGCTTATTGCAATTGGATATTTCCAGTGCCCATATTTACAATCTTATGAAAATAAACAAAAGTGGTCTTTCTATTGAAAAAAATGAATACCGGACCCCATTAGTCTATTTATAGTAACTTTTTCTTCTCCCATATTGCATTTTGTATGCAATATGGGAGATTCTTTTCGTATTCATTCATTTTTTCTGCTTTTTGCTTGATTCTACGTCATTACATCCCGAATTTTTGCAGGTTTTGAATAAAAATCCTTCATTTTTATCTGTTATTTTCTTAACAAGATAAATTTTTTGTCAATTTTTGCATTTTTTCTTTTTTCTTCTTGCATCTCATTGTCATATCGCCTATAATTATTATGTATTGCTATGCTTTTGATATTTATGGTCTGAGGGGACCATTTTTATTTTTTTAACATGGCGTGTTGATATTTAGAAAACAAGACTAAATAAGGAGTGTAAACATGAGCGAACCTACAATCAAACCTTTTAAAAAGGTACTGGTAGCAAACCGTGGCGAGATTGCCATTCGTGTATTCCGTGCGTTAAACGAGCTCGGCATCACATCTGTCAGCATCTTCTCCAAACAGGACAGACTGGCACTCTTCCGTGCAAAAGCAGATGAGTCCTATCCACTGGATCCTGACAAGGGACCTATCGATGCATATCTTGACATCAACAAGATTATCAAGATTGCTCTGGACGCTGGCGTTGACGCTATCCATCCAGGTTACGGATTCTTATCTGAAAATCCAGATTTCGTAGATGCCTGCGAAAGAAACGGCATCACTTTTATCGGACCATCCAGCGATTTGATGCGCGCAATGGGCGATAAGATTTCCTCCAAAAAAATGGCGATTGACGCACAGGTACCAATCATCCCTGGTGTTGACTATGCAATCAAAGATTTGGAAGTTGCAAAGAAAATCGCAGTGGAAGTTGGCTTCCCTGTCATGTTAAAAGCTTCCAACGGTGGCGGCGGACGTGGTATGCGTATCGTTAACTGCTTAGAAGACCTTCCAAAAGAATTTGAAGAAGCGAAAAACGAATCTAAAAAAGCATTCGGTGATGACAAGATCTTTATCGAAAAATATCTGCGCAGCCCGAAACACATCGAAGTTCAGGTGATCGGGGATAACTATGGAAACGTTGTACATCTATTTGACCGTGATTGTTCCGTACAGCGTCGTCATCAGAAAGTTGTTGAATACGCTCCTGCTTTTTCTATTCCAGAAAAAACAAGACAGATCATCTTTGACAGTGCGATTCGTCTTTCCAAAAACGTTGGCTACAGAAACGCTGGTACTTTAGAGTTCCTTGTTGATGCAGACAACAACCCATACTTTATTGAAATGAACCCTCGTATCCAGGTAGAACATACTGTTACTGAAATGGTTACAGGTATTGACCTTGTACAGTCTCAGATTCTGGCAGCTATGGGCTATCCACTGAACTCAGACGAGATCAACATCAAGTCTCAGGAATCCATTCAGTGTACAGGCTACTCTATCCAGACACGAGTTACTACAGAAGATCCAAGCAATAACTTCCTTCCAGACACAGGTGAAATCACTGTTTATCGTTCCGGCTCCGGTAATGGTATCCGTCTTGATGGTGGTAATGCTTACACAGGCGCTGTTATTTCTCCATACTATGACAGTCTCCTTGTAAAGGCTTGTTCCCATGACCGTACTTTTGCAGGCGCAGTTAGAAAATCTATCCGTGCCCTTCGCGAAATGCGTGTTCGTGGTGTAAAGACAAACATCCCATTCCTGATCAACGTATTACATCACCCAACATTTGTAAGCGGTGAATGCTATACAACATTTATTGAGGAAACACCAGAACTGTTCGAATTAGAACGCAGCCAGGACAGAGCAACAAAGATCATCGAATTCATCGGTGACAAGATTGTTAACTCCAATGCATCTGGCGTAAAACCACAGTTCGAAAACCGTGTACTTCCTGTATACGACAAAACTGCATTGGTTTACGGCGCAAGAGATGAATTCCTAAAACTCGGTGCTGAAGGCTTCATGCAGAAAATCAAAAACGATAAGAAACTCTATGTAACAGATACAACCATGCGTGATGGTCAGCAGTCTCTGATGGCAACACGTATGCGTAGTAAAGACCTTTGTGGTGCTGCATACGCGACAAACGCATTTATGCAGAACGCATTCTCTGTTGAGGCATGGGGCGGTGCTACCTACGATACTGCTTACAGATTCTTAAAAGAGTCTCCATGGAAACGTCTCACACTGCTTCGTGAAAGAATGCCTAACACATTGATCCAGATGCTGCTTCGTGCTTCCAACGCCGTTGGTTACAGCAACTACCCAGACAATGTGGTTCAGGAATTCATCCGCATTGCAGCAGATAAAGGCGTTGACGTGTTCCGTATTTTCGACTCCTTGAACTGGGTAGAAAATATGAAGATGCCTATCGAAGAAGCACTGAAAACAGGTAAAATCGTTGAAGGTACTATCTGCTACACAGGTGATGTTAACAGCCCTAACGAAGTAAAATACACATTAGACTACTATGTGAAGAAAGCAAAAGAACTGGAAGCTTTAGGCTGCCACTCTCTCGCTATCAAAGACATGGCTGGTCTGTTAAAACCACTTGCAGCGAAAAAGCTGATCACAACATTAAAAGAAGAAGTGAACATTCCACTTCACTTACATACACATGACTCCACAGGTAACGGTGTAAGTACCGTTCTCATGGCTGCAGAAGCTGGCGTAGACATCGTTGACTTAGCAATCGAATCTATGGCTTCCCTGACAAGTCAGCCATCCATGAACGCTGTTGTAGAAGCACTTCGTGGAACAGAACGTGATACAGGCCTTGATTTCGAAGAATTAGACGAACTGAGCCGTTACTATGGACGTATTCGTAAGGTTTACGCAGCATTTGAATCTGATATGAAGGCTCCAAATGCAGAAATCTACAAATACGAAATCCCAGGTGGTCAGTACTCCAACCTGTTATCCCAGGTAACAAGCATGGGTTCAGCAGACGAATTCGAATCCATCAAAGCACTTTACAAAGATGCAAACGACCTGCTTGGCAACATCGTAAAAGTAACACCTACATCCAAAGCAGTTGGTGACCTTGCAATCTTCATGTTCAAGAATGAACTGACAAAAGAAAACATTCTTGAAAAAGGTGTTGGTCTTGCTTATCCAGACTCTGTGGTATCCTACTTCCAGGGTATGATGGGTCAGCCTGATGGCGGATTCCCGAAAGAACTGCAGAAGATTGTATTAAAAGATATCGAACCATTAACAGATCGCCCAGGTAAACATTTACCACCTGTTGATCTGGAAGGTATCAAGAGATATCTGATTGAAAAATATCACTACGAAGACAGATCCGCAGATGATATGGAACAGAAAGCCATCAGCTACGCTCTGTATCCAAAGGTATACGAAGATTACTGTGAACACTTCGAGATGTACAACGACGTAACACGTCTGGAATCTCACGTATACTTCTACGGCTTACGTAAAGGGGAAGAAACATACCTGACACTTGGCGAAGGTAAAGTGGTTCTGATCAAGTATCTGGAAATGAGCGAGCCAGACAAAGATGGTATCAGAATCCTGACATTCTCTGTAAACGGTTCCTTACGTACAGTTAAGATCCAGGATAAGAACCTTGAAATCAAGTCTGACAGAAGACTGAAAGCTGACAAGTCTAACCCAGGTCACCTTGGTTCTTCTATCCCAGGTACTGTTGGTAAAGTACTTGTAAAAGAAGGCGACACTGTAACAGTGAACATGCCACTGATGACAGTAGAAGCAATGAAGATGGAAACAACCGTTGTATCTAAAGTAAATGGTAAAGTTGACAAAGTATACGTTGCAGCTGGCGATTCTGTTGCACAGAACGACCTGCTCATCTCCTTCGTAATCGAAGAAAAATAATTTTTTCCAAAAAATTTGAGGGTCCTTGCGGACCCTCTATTTTATTAATCATCATATCTGTCATCCCAGTCGTCATCATATCTGTCATCCCAGTCGTCATCGTATCTGTCATCCCAGTCATCATCGTATCTGTCATCCCAGTCATCATCGTGTCTATCGTTCCAGTCATCCCAGTCATCTCTATCGTCCCAATCATCATTGTCTACGTCAACTTCCATGATTTTTCCTGTTACTGCATGAACTTCATATTCGTATTCTACACCGTTTGCAACCAGTTCGAATTCATATTTTCCATCATCCAGTTCCTGTTCATGGTCATTGAACTTTGCATCGGATACTCTAAGATGTGCCATTACCAAATCCTTTGCCTTGTCGATACCAATGTAACCATTGCTGTCAAGATCTTTCTGTTCTACTACCATTGGTCTGGAATCTACTTTATTGGCATCAACAGAAGTTTTTACAGAATGCGCGATTCCTTCCAGGAAATCTTCACTTGGATATGTGGAGCCAGCATTTAGCTTCACCACGATGTTCTTGGTCTGACCATCTAATGTTTCACTGAAGTAGCCTGCGTCATAGATAGCATCTACCAAATTGGCTACTGCCACACTGCATTCCTCTCCCTCGTATGATTCCAGTGCTTTTAAAAGAGCCTTTGCATCTTCATTTCGCCCCTCAATTTCTAATACTCTTCCGTTGTTGTCATAATCAATCTCGATTTCAGGATTTACGCTGAGAAGAAGGGTTCCTGCCGCCATTGTCTGTATGCCATTATTCTCTGCTCCTGCGGACAAGCTCTCTCCATTACCGCCCTGAGATGTATGACTTGCACTTGCTCCCTGACCTTCATTATTGGTTGTTCCGCATCCTGCCATTCCTGCTACTAAAGCTGCTGCCAATCCAACTGCCACCAATGTTCTAAGTTTATTCTTTTTCATTTTGTTTTCCTCCTGCTTATAATTCTAATTTCTTGTTTCCGGTTTTTATTTTTGATGCATCTTTTCTCTATAAGGTGCTTTTCTCTTCCTTATAGTTACAGTATACGGAGGTCAAAATATAAAAATGGGGTCTATGCGAAAAAATTTTTACTTGAGATACAAAAATACCACTTTTTTATAAAAAAACACTTCCTATTAGGTCTATGCACAATATTTTAAATGTCAGATACACAAAAAACAGAAAATGTTAGGTCTGCACAACTAATTTTTCTGTATAGACCTAACACCTCTTATCATCATATTCACTTAATCTTCGCTGCCGTCGTCATCATCCGCATCATCATAGCCATCATCTTCGTTGTCGTCATCGTCCGCATCATCACTATCATCATCGTCATCCCAATCATTGTCAATCGGTATTATGATCTTACCGCTGTTTGGATCAACAACATCTTCTCTGAATTCATCTACTTCGATAACATAGGTATCTCCCATATGGACTTCTAATTCGATCACAAGACGTTCTTCGGTTGCTACTTTCCACTCTTCTTTACCACCGGTTACAATCAGATGAATCGTGCCGCCTTCGGTCAGATAGCCCATCTCGACAGCTCTGTCTGCCAGTTCGTCAGAAACCTGATCAATCTTCTTAAATCGATGTTCATAATCTGCCACCAGATCCTGGCCATCCTGGTTCAGACCTTCTACGTCAATGACATAGTCCAATCGATTTACTTCAATCATAACATCTGGATTGATGACCATTTCTACCGAACCGTATGGTGTAAGCAACATCTGTCCGCCCACAATAACAAGGAAGCACAGGCATGCCGCTGCTGCAACCAGCGGTTTCATCCAGCGATTCATTTTGTGGATTTTCGGTGAATTGATGGAAATCGATTCTTCCACTTCCATTGGTTTCTCCGAATCCACTTCATTTTTATATTCCATACAAGTTTCATATTCTATTGGAAGTGTTTCTTGAATTACATCTGTAACTGTCTGGCCGACTTCGTAATTCAGATTAGCAACTTTTAAAAATCTGCCTTCTTCGTCCAGCACAACAGCGTAACCAACATGACATTCCATTACCAGATATTTCATAGTTCTCTCCATTCCACTGTCAAACAATCCCTATTTTTGCAGCTGATATAAATGACCACGGATAATCTCAAATCCATTGGTAAAAGCAAGAAGAATTGCCAGCACATATTTTCTATGACGCTCTAAGGTCTTCTTTTCCACGCCAGCTCCCTGTGCCAATGCCGTAATCGGAAGCTTTTTGCTCCCCAGCATCAGTTCTATAATCTCTGGATGAGATTTGGCATAAGCCAATACTTTCATACAGGACTGTAAGGTGCGTTCCTGCTTTGGACAACTATCTGCCACATCAGAAAGGCACAGACCAAAATCTGCCAACTCAGATGTGAAATGAGCAATCTCATCCTTGGTAGCCTCACGCAATGTCATGGCCTCATATTCATCTACTTCATTTGCCAGCCCATCAAGAAATGTGGTTTCTTCATCCTCATCACTGATGTTTTTGTCATAGTAAATCACCCCTGCATGGCGCTGTTCCTTGCGATAGTGATCAATGAGACGATTTTTGATCGTCATTGATGCCAACGGAAGAAATGCACCCTTATCAGCACAATATGCTCGCATGGCCTCGTAAAAGGCAAACATGGCAATATTCAGTTCTTCGTCATGACCTTCCACAGGAACGCGTTTGATAAACTTTGCTGTTTCAGACTTGATATATGGCATATATTGCCGGATAAAACGGTCTGCCACGTCCACATTCTGCTGAGCCTCTAAAATCTGCTGGACAATTACATGTTCTTCTCTCATATATACTTCTCCACTGTCTATAGATTACGAATCAATATTTTAAAAACTGGGGTAAAGAAAGACTTTTTTATTGTAATGAAACTTTTTCCCGCTAAAAACCCCATGCTCTTATTAAATTGTATCATATCTAATTGTGTGCTACTATCTGCGATCCATAAAAATTACGTTAAATATGTGTAAAGAAAAGTTTCATTCAAAGCAGACGCCGATTGAGGGCAGAAAAACGAAACAGGAGCCCTTTCGGACTCCTATTTCAATAGTATAGAGTATTAGATGAAAACTCTGCGATAAATCACAAAGCTTTTCTCACATAATTATAACACTAGCGGCTGTATTTTACTATATTTCATGTATACAAAATACAAACTTTTTTATCATTTTACCAAACAGCGTGCCAGCAATGTACCGTTTTGGGATGGCAGCTTAGTGATGGAACAGACGAATTCCTGTAAAGCACATTGCCATGCCGTATTTATCACAGGTTTCGATTACATTGTCATCACGAACAGAGCCGCCTGGCTGTGCAATATATTTTACACCGCTCTTCTTCGCACGTTCGATATTGTCACCGAATGGGAAGAATGCATCAGAACCAAGTGCAACATCTTTATTCTGATCTAACCATGCACGTTTTTCTTCTGCCGTGAATACTGGTGGTTTTTCCTTGAAAATACGTTCCCATGCGCCATCTGCAAGTACATCCATATATTCTTCACCGATGTAAAGGTCGATGGCATTGTCACGATCTGCACGTTTGATACCATCTACGAATGGAAGGTTCAGAACCTGTGGAGCCTGACGAAGGAACCAGTTATCTGCCTTCTGTCCTGCCAGACGTGTACAGTGAATACGGGACTGCTGTCCTGCACCGATACCAATAGCCTGTCCGCCTTTTGCATAGCATACAGAGTTGGACTGTGTATATTTTAATGTAATCAGCGCGATCATAAGGTCGATTTGTGCAGATTCTGGAAATTCTTTGTTTTCTGTCACAAAGTTTGTCAGCATATCTTTATCGATTTTCAGTTCATTTCTGCCCTGTTCGAATACAACGCCAAATACTTCTTTGTGTTCTACCGGATCTGGCACGTACTCTGGATCGATTTCAATCACATTGTAATTGCCATTCTTTTTCTGTTTTAAGATTTCAAGCGCTTCCTCTGTGTAGCCCGGAGCAATTACACCATCAGAAACTTCACGTTTGATCAGCTTTGCTGTATCAGCATCACAAACATCGGACAAAGAAATAAAATCACCAAAGGATGACATACGGTCAGCGCCTCTTGCTCTTGCATAGGCACAGGCCAGTGGAGATAGTTCTCCAAGGTCGTCTACCCAGTAGATTTTTGCTTCCACATCTGTCAGTGGCAGACCTACTGCAGCGCCGGCTGGGGAAACATGTTTAAAAGAAGTTGCAGCAGGAAGTCCTGTCGCCTGTTTTAATTCTTTTACCAACTGCCAGCCATTGAACGCATCTAACAGGTTGATATAACCTGGTTTGCCGCATAAAATCTTGATTGGAAGTTCTCCTTCATTCATATAGATTCTGGATGGTTTCTGATTTGGGTTACATCCATACTTTAAAGCCAATTCTTTCATTATTAATCCTCCGTTACAACTCGTTTCTTTACAATACAACTCAACTGCTAAAACTGGAAATCTATATATATTTCTAATCTATCTTGTTTAAGTACTAACCAACAGATTTCTACTGATTTTTATTCACGATTCTTGTTTCGTATTCGCCTGTTGCGATATCAATATAACGAACAAACAAAGATACTTTGTTTTCTTCGTTTAAGCTATTCCAGAGAAGATCTGTGTAAGTATCGATATCATCTGCAACATCTACCAATTCTGGTTCGCCTTCAAAGCTTGGCAGTGGATTGCCATCGTTCATATATGTATGAATAAAACGAGCTTCGCCAGCTACTGGTTTTTCATATGCGAATGTGTAGCGATTGCAGCATTCCGGATTGCCGTTGTTGCTCTTTAAGATAGACATGGCATAGCTGAATCCGCCATTTTCAATATGCATGATACCGGAAATTCTTGGTGTGTAGTTAGGACCGTCTGGCTCGAACTCTCTGCATCTTAAGGACTGTTCAAATGTCATCTGCATGTCCATATTTTCATAAATAGTATCTGTCTGATCGCCGTTTGTTACGATTGTCTTGTTTCCAAGTACGCGAACTGGTGCGTAAATGATCAGACTTGGATCTTCTAATTTGGATGGATCAAAGGCCTGTGTACGGATACCTTCACCGTCTTCTACGAAAACACGATTGCGGCTGTTTGAGCTTCTGCCCATGATAAAGTAAGCAGCCACTGCCTTGGTCGCGTCTTTTGTTTTACCAATAATAATACCACGGCCTGGGTAAGCATTTTCTTTTAATACTGTTTCGATTGACATCATCTTCATTGGGAAAATCCTCCTTAAAATATATCTTTTTACACTCATCTCTAACTAAAATCCATGCGTCACTTGTGACCTTTACGCATGCAAAAAGGTGGAGAAACTTGTTCTCCACCTTAGAGTTTATCATGTGAATCTTATTTTTACAACGAATCCGTCTTATAATCCACATTAAATTATCTACTAACTTTTATTAGTTATACTAATTAGATTTCTATATCCTTCATTTGACAGATATTCTCCGATAAAAACTATACTTCATTTAATCGGCAACCTCTGGAACTACCTCAAAGGATACCAATTCCTTACCATTGTAAGCAATATTCAAGTTTTCTCCCACTTGCAGGAATAACAACGCATCGTTGTCCGCCACCTTCTGACGGTAAATATTCTGTTCACCATCAATCAGATATACATAGGTGTTGCCGTCAATGTCAATATACTTGATATCACTGATGGTGATTGTTTTAGAATCCGTTGCAACGATTGGCTCCTGAGTGGATACACCTGACTGACCTGCATTCTGGTTTCCATTCTGACCTGCATTCTGGTCTATATTCTGGGAACCATCACTGCCAGTTCCATCTTCAAGTCCGCCTGTACCAATCAAAGTACGATACTTCTGGATACATTCTGCCTGTGTGGTAGCGGTTGTTACCAGGTTGTACTGCTCCACGTTAACCGCTGCATACAGTTTTACCAGGCCGCTGGCATCCTTCAATACCATGATATAGGTCGGCTGACCATCCACATTGATCAGAGATGGGAAACTTGCCTGATAACCCTTTTCCTGCACTTCCCCTTCTGCCGCTGCCATAGCAGACTTTTCATCTGCGCCGGCTACTGGATAATAATGTGTCTCACCGGTTCTTTCATTTGCCAGCAGGAAACCGATGTTGGAGCTGTCACCATTGACAGATGTTACACCTGTATAGATCCAAACGTCTCCACCCATTACGATGTAGCCATAATCATTCAATGGTACCGCATCGTATGCACTTGCAGACTCTTCATCTCCCAGATACTGGGTTACCTGTTTGCAGCCCTTTTTACCAATAACGCTGTTGATAAAGCCATTGGACAGCTTCCCATACCAGTCATACTGGGTACAGAGCAGATCTCCTGGAAAGATTACATCAGCCCACTGTGGGATATCTGCCACATCATAGTATTCCATAGAACCATCGGTTGGATCTACGATAATCGCCCCTTTGACTGTCTGCCCATTAAAAAGTGCAATGGTCTTTTTATAAACAGTGGCAATATAGTATGGATTGCCCTCTTCATCAATCTCAAAATGCACATTTCCAAAAATCGCCGTTGGATACCCAAATCGAATGTGGCGATACAAATCCTGTGCAAGATATGCAGATGGCACATAAATCATACCTTTTTCGCTTGTTACATATTCCGCAGACATATTGACCGGACTTACGGTAACATAGCCCGGAACCCCTTCCGACTTGTTATTGATCCATTTGAAAAAGCCGGCATAATCAAGGGCTGCTACCTTCAGTGGCGCACCATTCTTATCAATCTGTGTGTAAGAATCCGATACGTTATACTGGCTGACTACATTGGAAAGAGAGCCAATCTCACGGTCACCCAGCATCTGCGCGGAATACGTATCCATCAGCGCGATGGAGTCTGTACTCAGTGTTTCTGCCAGATCCTCTTCAAACACGCCCTCTTCTACTGTCATGATGGACGCATATCTTCCTGCATTGAAAATGGTTGCGCCTGCGATAGAGATCACGATCACAATACCAATGATGGCAAATGGCACATAGAACATCTTCATATTTTTATGATTCTGATACTCTACTTCTGTGGCGCTGATGCCCTTGGTCATGGAAAATGCCCAGTATGCAATGGACTTTACGCCAAAGAACAAGAAGCATCCCAGGATGATCACGCCCCAAAAGCCCTGGGAATGCAGGTTGATGGCAAACAATCCAAAGTAATAGATCAAAGCAAGTATCACTGCCGTCACAATGGCTGCAATTAAGATAGATTTTCCATTCCAGCCACTGGCCTGTGCCGGTTTGTGGTACATTGTTTTTTCCCTTTTATTCCGTTTCATACGCTTTGTCTTCTTTTTCTGCTTCTGATTTCCAGCATTTACAAACTCTTCCGGATCCACTTCACAGTTGCGATAACGCTTCGCTCCTGCTGTCTTTCTACCAAACATATCTTTATCGTGTGCCATTAAAATGTTTGCGGCACACACTCCTTTCCTTCTAAAAACTAACCTAAAAGCAATCTCATACCTTTATATCCTATTCTTCATCAGCAATCATTCGCCAATTTACATCAATGCCAGACTCATAGTCAAAAAGAAAAATGCAATGATAATGACCAAACCAGCAAACAAGAACATGAAAATCGTTGCGATTAATGCCATATTGAAGAATATTCTGCCGAACAGACCGATACCTACCAGTATCAATGCTAAAATAATAAAATCCCAGAACACGGAAAACCTCCTTTTCTTTTACATGGCAGGGAATCTCATTATGTGAAAAAAAGACTTCTGCCACACATTGTATGACAAAAGTCTTGCTGTTTCATTCTAACCGGGTGTAAAAACACCGTTATGACGACTTCGAAACGTATAAAATACGCCGCTACTCCCTTTTGTTAGGTTTATTTTAATACTCTGACATTTTATTGTCAATGACAGATTTATTAAGATTCTATTAGTTTTTGAAGCTGTGTACCGGAGCAGGGATTCTGCCGCCACGCTTGATAAATGCTTCGCAGGAATAGTTGTTCACTGGCATAATTGGCGCATAGCCAAGTAAGCCGCCGAACTCTGCCTGATCTCCTACGGTTTTTCCAATAACCGGAATGAGACGAACGGCGGTTGTCTTCTGGTTGATCATGCCGATGGCCATTTCGTCTGCGATAATACCGGAAATGGTTGCTGGTGTGGTATCTCCTGGGATTGCGATCATGTCAAGTCCTACGGAGCATACACATGTCATAGCTTCTAATTTTTCCAGTGTCAGCGCGTTCGCTAATACCGCATCGATCATACCCTGGTCTTCGCTGACCGGAATAAATGCCCCACTTAATCCGCCTACGTAGGAGGATGCCATAATACCGCCCTTTTTCACCTGGTCATTGAGAAGTGCCAGTGCTGCTGTTGTGCCTGGCGCGCCTGCGTATTCCAGACCGATTTCCTCTAAAATCTCAGCCACACTGTCGCCAACTGCCGGAGTTGGAGCCAGGGATAAGTCGATAATACCGAATGGAATGCCCATTCTCTCGGACGCTTCCTTTGCAACCAACTGACCAACTCGTGTGATCTTGAAAGCTGTTTTCTTGATGGTTTCGCAGAGAACTTCAAAGTTTTCACCGCGTACCTGCTCTAACGCTTTTTTTACTACACCAGGACCGCTGACACCAACATTGATGATGGCATCTGCCTCTGTCACGCCGTGGAAGGCACCTGCCATGAATGGGTTGTCATCTGGTGCATTGCAGAATACTACCAGTTTTGCACATCCAATAGAGTCATTGTCCTTGGTGTATTCTGCGGTTTCCACAATGATTTCACCCATCAGCTTGACCGCATCCATGTTGATACCTGTCTTGGTGGAACCAAGGTTGATAGAGCTGCAGATCAAATCTGTGGAAGACAATGCTTCTGGAATAGAACGAATCAAAAGCTCATCGGCCTTTGTCATGCCCTTGGAAACCAGTGCAGAATAACCACCGATAAAGTTAACACCAACGGTTTTTGCTGCACGATCCAGTGTCTTTGCAATTGTCACAAAGTCAGCGGATGTTTTACATGCTGCTGCGCCAACCAGCGCAATTGGAGTGATAGAAATTCTTTTATTTACGATAGGGATACAATACTTTCTTTCGATTTCTTCCCCTGTTTTTACCAGGTCTTTTGCAACTGTGGTAATCTTGTTGTAAATCTTTTCATTTAATCTGCCGAGATCCGCATCGATACAGTCCATTAAGCTGATACCCAGTGTGATCGTACGTACATCCAGGTTCTGCTGCTCAATCATATGATTGGTCTCGTTAACTTCAAACATATTAATCATTGCTTATGTACTCCTTGTTACAAAAAAGTCTTTCTTAGATACGGTGCATCATGTCGAAGATTTCTTCTCTCTGGCATTTGATAGATACGCCGATCTCTTCGCCTAAGCATTCTAACTCTGTTGCGCAATCCGCAAATGGTTTGGTTGCAGCCTGCATATCAACGATCATCATCATGTTAAAATATCCCTGCACGATTGTCTGGGAAATGTCAAGAACGTTGATCTGGTTTTCAGAAAGGTAAGTACAAACCTTTGCAATAATACCAACGGTGTCTTTGCCTACTACAGTAATGATTGTTTTGTTTGCTTTTTCCATGTTTTCATGTCGCACGCAGTACGTGCTCTCCTCTCGTTATAGTAACCCTTACTTTTACATTTTTTGCTTTAATACCTTTTATATAAAATAGGTTAACCTATCTTACAGCGTAATCAGTGGTGACACTTCATCTCGTTTTGCCACCTCAATTGGAAAATCTGTGCCTCTGTATGGATTGTCTCCAAGAGTGACTTCCAGCTTCACCGTCTCATAAGCCAGTTCCGGGAAATTGTTTTCCTGACTTAAATGACCAAGCAAAACATGCTTGAAATTGTCATGAAGCAGTCTGCCAAGAAGCTGTCCGGACAATTCATTGGACAGATGCCCCTTGTCCCCTAAGATACGGCGCTTCAAATAATATGGATATGCGCCGGCCTGCAGCATATGTACATCATGATTGGCTTCCAACAATAATACATCGAGACCCTGTAGCTTGTCTACCAGAAAATCATCGTAAGTACCAAGGTCAGTGATAACCGCCATGGATTTTTGCTGTTTCTTTATCACATAAGCCACCGGGTCCGCTGCATCATGAGATGTGGACATGGCCGTGATCGTCATATCCCCAATGGTAAAATCCTCATCTGGCGTGATGATCTGAAATAGACTTTCATCCACCTTACCGATGCAGTCATGACTTTGCATGTATTCAATGGTGCCTGCCGTTCCATAGATGGGAATCCCATATCTTCTCGCCAGAACCCCCAGCCCCTTAATATGATCCAGGTGTTCGTGGGTAATTAGAATCCCCTGCATTTCCTCTGCCTTCAGATCAATGGAATGCAGCCCCTCTTCTATTTTCTTTCCACTAATACCAGCATCAATCAGAATGTGGCTTGTATCTGTTCCTGCATAGATACAGTTGCCGCTGCTGCCGCTGGCAATACTACATAATTTCATATATTCTTATCATTTTCCTTCTTTAATTACAGAGTTGTCTTATGCCCTTTGCAGACAAAATTTCTTTAATTTGCGCAAAAGCCTCCTCTGGTGTCTGATTGTTGTCAATCACTTCCTGACAAGCTGCACGGAAAGCTGTCTCTGACAATTGACTATCAAAGATATTCTGAATCTTTTCATCAGAATATCCACGGGAAGCCTTCAGACGGGCGCGTCTATTTTCCTCTGTGGTGTAGATGTACCACATTTCTTCACAAATGGCGCCATAGTTGTCATCGATCAAAAGAGCAGATTCCACCACCAATAGGTCCAGTGGTGCTTTATTTATGTCATTTGCTGCGCTCGCGTCTTTCTCTATCTCATACTGGTCAATCACGTACTGCTTTACCGCTGGATGAACGATAGCATTGAGTGCCTCACGCATTTTATCATCTGAGAAAATGACCTTTGCCAGATTTGGACGGTGAAAGGTACCATCTTCGTTATATACGCTAAAACCCGCATCTTCTGCAAACAATGGGCTCATCGCCGGATCTTTTGCCAGCTTTTCAGTCGCAAAGATTTCTTTTAACCGGTTGTAGCAGTCTGTGCCAGGCTCCATCACATCGTGAGCGATTTCATCTGTCAACATGACTTTACTGTTGTAGCTGGTTCTTAAATAGTTTAAGATTTCTGATTTGCCGGCGCCAACACCGCCGGTGATTCCTATAAATAACATGCGTTATTCCTCTATTATTGCTACGCCTGATGCCATATGACATCAGGCAGTTATCCTTTTTTAATGTGCATCATACCAAGTGTCACCTTCATTGGTATCTGTTTCCAATTTAACTTCCAATGTGGCTGCCGCCTGCATTTCCTCATTTAAAATTTTGCGCACCTGTTCTTTTTCTTCCAGACAGGTTTCCACAAGAAGTTCATCGTGCACCTGTAAAATCAGCCTGGACTGCAAACCTTCTGCCAGCAGACGAGCGCGGACGCGGTTCATGGCAATCTTGATAATGTCTGCTGCGGTTCCCTGAATTGAAGAGTTCATGGCGATTCGCTCGCCGAAAGAACGCTGCATGAAATTACTGGATGCCAGCTCTGGAACCGGGCGTTTTCTGCCAAACAGTGTGATAGCATGTCCTGTTTCCTTAGCATCGGAAACCATTTTATCTAAGAATATTTTGATGCCCGGATAGGTCTCAAAGTATCTCTGAATATATTCCTGGGCTTCCTTGCGGCTGATACTCAAGTCCTGGCTTAAGCCAAAGGAGCTGATGCCATAGACAATACCAAAGTTTACCGCCTTGGCATTTCTTCTCTGCAAGTCTGTGACTTCCTCAATTGGTGTATGGAATACCTGAGATGCGGTCATGCGATGAATATCCTCTGCATGACGATAGGCTTCAATCAGGTTCTGGTCACCGGACATATGAGCCAGCACACGCAGTTCAATCTGAGAATAGTCCGCATCAAAAAATACACATCCTTCTTTTGGAAGGAAAACCTTACGAATCAAGCGTCCCAGTTCCATTCGAATTGGGATATTCTGCAGATTTGGTTCTGTACTGCTAAGACGACCGGTTGCCGTTACGGTCTGGTTGAAAATACCGTGTATACGGCCATCTGCAGAAATATAATTTGCCAATCCATCCGCATAGGTAGATTTTAATTTTGTCAAAGTTCTGTATTCTAATATATCGGATACGATTGGATATTCTGGTGCCAGTTTTTCCAACACATCTGCGGCTGTGGAGTATCCGGTCTTGGTCTTTTTGCCGTTTGGCATCTGTAGCTTTTCAAACAAAATCACGCCAAGCTGTTTTGGAGAGTTGATATTAAACGCTTCTCCTGCCTGCTGATAGATGGACTGTTCCAGTTCTTCGATACGGCCAACCAACTGTTCTCCATATGCTTTCAGAGCCTTTGCATCTACGCGAACGCCTAAAAGTTCCATGTCAGCCAAAGTAAAGACCAGTGGCATTTCCACTGCTTCAAACAGAGAAAGCATGCCTTCTGCTTCCAGCTTTTCCTTCAATTGACCCTGGGCCGCATAGGATACGTAACCCATGTAACAAGCCATCTGACAAAGGGCATCTTCCTTTTCTGCCATTGCTTTTTCCAGGTTCAGTTTGCCAAGCAAGTCCATGCGGGATGGAACCATCAAATTCAAATAATCCTTAGCGATGTCATCGTATGGATACTCGCTTTTCAGTGGATTGAGCAAGTATGCAGCAATAGTGGTGTCGAAACAATTTTTACTCTCCAGCACACCAAATCTACCTTTACAGGTTGGACATGTGCCATCCACTGTCTCTGCTTCTTCATCTGTTGAAAGCGTCACTCCGCATTCAGCAAATGCTTTTAATAAAGCCTTCAGATCCGAAGTAACAATGGCTGGCGCAGCCACTGCCAACGCACTTACCTTTTCCGCAAGGTATCCTTCTGTTACGAAAAATTCGCATTTTACAAAGGTGATATCCTCTGGACCTGCACAAATGGTATATCCATAAACAGTTTTATTCTCCTCCATCAAAGAAATTCCAAGGGTGTCCACTTTTCCGCTTTTTATTTTCTGGAGCATATCTGCAAAATAGCTTTCTGCCTCATCCAGCATGGAAATGGTCTTGAAATATTCCTCTGCTTTGTTGGTCGGCGCATCCACTTCAAATCTGGCAAGCATGTTTTTGAACTCCAGACGTTTAAAATAAACGTAAGCTTCTGGAGTATACAAATTGCCAAGGGCGGCGTCCTCTAAATTGTAATCAATGTCTGCCTGCACGTTGATGGTCGCCAGCACTTTGCTCATCTGCGCCAGATCGTAGTGCTCGCGAAGGGCATTCTGGGCTCTTGGAGGCTTAATCTCATCAATGTGAGCGTAGGCATTTTCAATGGATTTATAAGCAACGATCAGATTGGTAGCGGTCTTTTCACCGATGGATGGTACACCTGGGATGTTGTCAGAAGCATCTCCCATAAGCGCTTTCACATCAATAAATTCAATAGGTGTGACCTGGTAACGCGCTGCCACATCTGCTGCGTAATAATTTTCAATTTCTGTTCCTGTTTTCTTGGTCTTTGGAATGCGCACCTGGATCTTGTCTGTAGCAAGCTGCAGTAAATCCCGATCACCGGAAATAATGGATACATCCATTCCCGCCGCTTCACAGCGCTTCCCGATCGTTCCAAGAATATCATCTGCCTCCAGACCCGGCTTTTCCATAGTCACAATGCCCATGGCATGGAGAACTTCCTTCATCAGCGGAACCTGCTCACGAAGCTCTGGTGCCATTGGCTTTCTTGTGCCCTTGTACTCCTCATACATCTCGTGACGGAAGGTTGGGGCATGGACATCGAAGGCAACTGTCAGATAATCCGGTTTTTCCTCTTCTAAAATCTTGAACATAATATTCAAAAATCCATATACCGCATTGGTGTGGAGTCCCTCTGAATTGGTCAAATCAGGGATTCCAAAAAATGCTCTGTTTAAAATACTGTGTCCGTCGATAAGAACGATCTTCTTGCTCATCTACAGTTCCTCCTGTGGGAAATTTATAATCAAAATGTTTGTTCTTTTGTACGAGAAAATAGATTCTTTGCACGAATAACTTAACTAATATATTTTACTATAATACAGCATGAAAGTTAAGCAAATTCTTGCAAAAAATAGGGGGCGAAAAAAATAGGGGCAAAATTAAAACAGGAAGCTGATATTGAACTGCATCCCGTCAAGTAGACAATCAAAAAAATAAAAATTTATTTCTGCCACCGGCGTAAAAGCTGGTGGCAGTTTTTATGCTGCCAACATGTATTGTTTATGTTTTTCTAGCGGAGTTAATACCCCAAGATTTCTCT
>JAFUPY010000051.1 GCA_017472565.1 Eubacterium sp. | reverse complement strand
GAACTGTATGCCGCAAGACAGAACCGGGAAGGGTTTGCCTATGGGCAGGACACCATCTGGCAGAGAGAATTTGAAGAAATGTTCCCGTTTGAAGAGACGGAGGATCAGCTGGCGGCAATTGAAGCCACCAAACGGGACATGGAAAGTAAAAAGATCATGGATCGTCTGATCTGCGGGGATGTTGGTTTTGGAAAGACAGAGATTGCCATTCGAGCAGCCTTTAAGGCCATTCAGGATGGGAAGCAAGTGGCTTATCTTGTGCCGACAACCATATTAGCCCAGCAGCATTACAATACCTTTGCCCAAAGAATGAAAGATTTTCCGGTGCAGGTGGATCTGCTCTGCCGATTCCGTACTACGAAAGAGCAAAAGCAGACCATCGAGGACTTAAAGCGTGGAATGGCAGATGTGGTCATTGGTACCCACCGCCTGTTATCCCAGGATGTTTCTTTTAAAAATCTTGGGCTGCTGATCATTGATGAGGAACAGCGTTTTGGGGTTACTCATAAGGAAAAGATCAAGCAGATGAAGAAGGATGTGGATGTGCTGACCTTGACAGCAACACCAATTCCAAGAACCCTGCATATGAGCCTGATTGGGATTCGTGACATGAGCGTACTGGAAGAAGCACCAAATGACAGAATGCCGGTACAGACCTATGTAATGGAATATGACGAAGAAATGGTCCGCGAGGCCATTGAGCGTGAGCTTGCCAGAGGCGGTCAGGTCTATTACGTATTTAATAAGGTAAATCAGATCGTGGATATGACGGCAAAAATCGCAGCCCTGGTGCCAAAGGCTTCCGTTGCATTTGCCCACGGACAGATGAAGGAACGGGAACTGGAGGACATCATGTACCAGTTCATCAATGGGGAGATTGACGTGCTGGTTTCCACGACCATCATTGAAACAGGATTGGATATTTCTAATGCCAATACGATGATTATTCACGATGCTGACAATCTGGGCTTGTCTCAGCTCTATCAGCTGCGGGGGCGTATTGGCCGCTCCAACCGAACTTCCTATGCGTTTTTGATGTATCGCAGAAACAAACTGCTGCGGGAAGTGGCAGAAAAGCGTTTGTCTGCCATTCGCGAATTTTCGGAGCTTGGAAGTGGCTTTAAGATTGCCATGAAGGATCTGGAAATCCGTGGTGCAGGGAATCTGCTTGGCGCTCAGCAGCATGGACATATGGAAGCGGTAGGCTATGATCTGTATTGTAAGATGCTGAATACGGCAGTGAAGTCTCTGAAGGGAGAAACGGTGGTTCCAACCTTTGATACTACCCTGGAGCTGGATGTGGATGCCTATATTCCAACGACCTATATCCAGAATGAAAGCCAGAAGCTGGATGTGTACAAACGGATTGCCTGTATTGAATCCGAGGAAGAACGCAGTGAAATGTTGGATGAGCTGATCGACCGTTTTGGGGAACCGCCAAAAACAGTGGAAACATTGTTGGAGATTGCAGTGCTGAAAGCCCATGCCCATCGACTGTATCTGACCGAGATTTCAGAGAAGGGCAACCAGATTCGCTTTGTATTATATGAAAAAGCAGATGTGAATGTGGCGAAGATCCCAGAAATTGTCCAATTGTTCCGGCCATACCTGAACTTCCGTATGGATGCAAAAAATCCGTATTTTGTCTATGACAAGAAAAAGGGAAGTCCAAATACCATGACGGTGGTCTTAAGTTTTCTGAAAGTCATGGAGGAACAGATTTTAAATTCGTAGAGCGGTCCTGTTTGCCATGCTTACAAAAAACGGAGAAATGGTTGCGGGCACTGTGAAAAAAGGATATACTTAGACC
This sequence comes from Eubacterium sp., assembly GCA_017472565.1. Classification (GTDB taxonomy): domain Bacteria; phylum Bacillota; class Clostridia; order Lachnospirales; family Lachnospiraceae; genus Brotonthovivens. The sequence continues at coordinate 35,967 of JAFUPY010000051.1, read as the reverse complement.
CAGGTGAAAAATCACACTTTAGACATATTTTTGTAGTATATTTTTCACGAAAAGGTCGTCTAGGAGGAAACGAAAATGAGAACAAAAAAAGGAATCGCTCTGATGCTGGCTGGTGTTATGCTTGCAGCAACAGCGCTGAGCGGATGTGGAACGCAGGAAATAGATAAAGAGGCAACCGCATTGACGGTGGATGGCAGAGAGGTATCCTTAGGATTTGTGAACTTCGTAGCCAGATACGAACAGGCCCAGAGAGACCAGTTCTATGTAACCTATATGGGTGAAGATGTTTGGGAGTCCGATTCCGATGGAGATGGTCTGACAACAGAAGATACGACCAAAGCGGATATTATGGAATTGATTCAGTCATGGTTCGTGCTGGATGCGGTAAAAGGTGACTATGGTGTAGAACTTTCTGATGATATGATGGCACAGATTGAAGAAACGGCAGCCCAGTTCATGGCTGACAATACAGAAGAAGCCATTGCACAGCTTGGTGCCACCAAGGAATATGTAGAAGAGATGCTTTACTACACGGTATTAGAAAGTGAGATTCAGGAAGTAATCGAATCTCAGGCAACCGTTACTGTAACAGATGCAGATGCAGCACAGAGAACCTTCAGCTATATTATGCTGTCTGGTGTTGGAGAGACCAACGAAGAGACTGGCCTGTATGAAACTTATGATGAAGACACACTGGCGGAAAAAGTAAAAGAGGCAGAAGCTGCAGTAGAACGTGCAAAGACAGATTTTGATGCGGTAGCAGCAGAATATGGCTATGAAGATAACACATATTCCTACAGCCCGGACGATGCAACGATGGATGCAGCACTCCTTGAGGCAGCAGACACCTTAAAAGAAGGTGAAATCTCCGGCTTGATCGAAGGTACCAATGGCTACTTTGTGATTCGCCTGGACAGTGAATATGACAAAGAGGCCTCTGAGAAAAATAAAGCAAGCCTGATTGCGGCAGAGCGTGTAGAATATTACGAAGGCGTTCTGGCAGAACTGGTGGAAGCGACAGACATTGTGGTGGATGAAAAACAGTGGGCAAAGGTGAAGTTTGATTCCCTGTTTACCATTGCAGCCGATGATGCGGATACAGCAACCATAGAGTAAGAAAGTATCTCTCGCAGACAGCCATCAAAGGTATAGAATAGAATATCGTTTTTTATAGAAGGAAACGGGTTAAGTTTATGCTTAATCCGTTTCTTTTTGGATATCCTATATGTAATCGTAATAAAAATGGAGGGAATGCGATTTTTAGACGATTTGCATAGGAGGTATGTTGTGTGAAAACGGAAAAACAATTTCGTCCTTTTGGCTTTAGGGACAAATTAGGTTATTTGTTCGGTGATTTTGGGAATGACTTTACCTTTATCCTGTCAACCATGATCCTGACCAAATTCTATACTGATGTAATGGGGATTTCTGCCGCAGCCGTTGGTACGATTATGATGTGTGCCCGTTTTGTTGATGCCGTCACGGATGTGGGTATGGGTCGTATTTGTGACAGGAGTAAAACGAGAAAGGCTGGTAAGTTCAAACCATGGCTGTTGCGTATGTGCGTTCCGGTGGCAGCATCATCCTTTCTGATATATAACAGCGGCGTAGCAGATATGGAATATGGTGCCAAGGTTGCTTACCTTGCGATTACTTATATTTTATGGGGATCCTTTTTTTATACATCCATTAATATCCCATATGGTTCCATGGCATCTGCGATTTCTTCCGATCCTGGCGATCGTCAGAGCTTATCCACATTCCGCACCATGGGCGGCATGCTGGCGGGTATGGTAATTGGTGTAGGGATTCCGCTTGTTGCGTATGAGAAGATTCCCTTGTTAGATGGAACCATAAAAGAAACCTTGATTGGAAGCAGAGTTACAATTGCTGCAGGTGTGTTCTCTGTGCTGGCTGTCATTTGTTATCTGCTATGTTATAAGCTGGTCACAGAAAGGGTTCGTTCGGAAGAAAATACAGAAGCAATTAAAAAAGGCTCCGGTGTGGGTGTGATGCTTAAGAATGCAGTTACAAACCGGGCGTTGCTCTCTATCATTGTTGCTTCCATCGTTATGCTGTTGGCGCAGTTGACCATGCAGAACATGGCGGCATATATATATCCGGATTATTACAACAATGCAACCGCCCAATCTGTGTCTACCGTATTGATGATGGTTGGGATGACGGTGGCAGCTATTTTGGCAAAGCCACTGGCAAAAAGATATGGCAAAGCAGAAATTTCCGTTGTAGCTAATATTTTTGCTGGGGGAGTCATGCTTTTTATCTGGATTATGAAACCGGAAAGTGTCTGGGTATACTGTGGGCTCCAGTTACTGTGTTGGTTAGGCCTGGGTGTTTTTGCGATGGTCTCCTGGGCGTTGATCACAGATGTGATTGACTATGCTGAGCTTCGTAATGGTGTGCGAGAAGATGGTGCTGTTTATGCACTCTACTCTCTTGCGCGTAAACTTGGTCAGGCGCTTGCGGCTGGTATCTCCGGTTGGTTATTGACAGGTATCGGATATGACTCCGCAGCAGCTGCTGGTGGTCTGAAACAGGCAGATTCTGTTTTAAACGGTATTTTCCATATTTCCACGCTGGTTCCTGCAGTGGGCTTCCTGCTGTTGGCTCTGGTGCTTTGGTTCTGGTATCCATTGCACAAAAAACAGGTGGATGCGAATATTGCAGCGCTGAAAGCAAAGAGAGGAGAATTACAGTATTGAGACAAGTAATCAATTTCAACTATCGTTGGGTATTTTCCAAAGAAGCATGTGAAGTACCTGCAGAGATTAACAACAAATGGAATTTTGTAAACTTACCACATTCCTGGAATGCCATTGATGGACAGGACGGTGGTAATGACTACTACAGAGGAACTGCATATTATGCAAAAGCATTTGATAAAATGGACCTTCCTGCTTCCGATCGTTACTATCTGGAACTTCACGGTGCCAACTCTTCCGCAGATGTGTATCTGAATGGCAAACACCTTGCGCACCATGATGGCGGTTACGCTACCTGGCGTGTGAATCTGACAGAAGCAATGGAAAGAGACAACCTGTTAGTAATTGCAGTGGACAATTCTGCAAATGAAACTGTATACCCACAGGTTGCTGACTTTACCTTCTATGGCGGCTTATACCGTGATGTGAATGTAATCTGCGTAAGTGAATCCCACTTTGATCTGGACTACTACGGAGGACCTGGTATCAAGGTAACACCTGCAGTAAATGGTGCAGATGCAGACGTGGAAGTAGAAGTGTTCTTAACTGGCGCAAAAGAAGGCCAGACTGTTTGCTATACTGTCCTGGATGCAGAAGGCAATGTGGTAGATTCTGTGGAAACAGCAGAAGCAAAAGTAAACTTTGCAATGGCCAATGTGCATAAATGGCATGGCCTGAAAGATCCATATCTGTACACTGTAAAAGCAGACCTGATGGAAGACGGCAATGTGATTGATAATGTAAGTGCACGCTTTGGATGCAGAACATTTGCGATCGATCCTAAAAACGGATTTATCCTCAATGGAGAAGAATATCCACTTCGCGGTGTTTCCCGCCATCAGGATCGCTGGGGTGTTGGGAATGCCCTGCTTCCAGAACACCATGAAGAAGATATCGATCTGATCTGTGAAGTTGGATGCACAACTATCCGTCTGGCACACTATCAGCACGATCAGTATTTCTATGATTTGTGTGACGAACGCGGTCTGGTACTTTGGGCAGAGATTCCTTATATCTCCAAGCATATGCCTACTGCTCGTGAAAACACTATTTCCCAGATGAAAGAACTGGTTGTTCAGAATTACAACCACCCATCCATTGTTGTTTGGGGATTAAGTAACGAAATCACAATCAGCGGCAGTGATGAGGATCTGTTAGAAAACCACCGCATCCTGAACGATCTGTGCCATGAAATGGACAAGACAAGATTGACAACAATCGCATGTGTTTCTCCATGTGATATTAATGATCCATATATTCATATTCCAGATGTGGTTTCCTATAACCACTACTTCGGATGGTATGGCGGAGAAACCTCCATGAACGGCCCTTGGTTCGACAAGTTCCATGCAACCCACCCAAACATTCCTATCGGATGTTCCGAATATGGTTGTGAAGCGCTGAACTGGCATACATCCAAACCAGTACAGGGTGATTACACAGAAGAATATCAGGCATACTATCATGAAGAGTTGATCAAACAGTTATATACACGCAAATATATGTGGGCGACCCATGTATGGAACATGTTCGACTTCGGTGCAGATGCAAGAAGCGAAGGCGGCGAAAATGGTCAGAACCACAAAGGTCTGGTGACATTTGACCGCAAGTACAAAAAAGATTCCTTCTATGCTTACAAAGCATGGTTGTCCGATGAACCATTCGTACATCTTTGCGGCAAACGTTACATTAACCGTGAAGAAGATGTGACAAAAGTAACCGTTTACTCTAACCAGCCAGAAGTAGAACTGTTTGCAAACGGTGTAAGCCTTGGCAAGAAAACAGCAGAAGACCACTTCTTCTACTTTGATGTGCCAAACGTGGGTGAAACGACACTGGCAGCGGTGGCTGGCGAGCTGAAAGACGAAAGCAGGATCAACAAAGTAGAGGTATTTGATGAATCTTACCGCCTGAAAGAAAAGAATGCCATTCTGAACTGGTTCGATATCACAGAAGTAGAAGGCTACTTCTCACTGAACGATAAACTCAGCGATATCTTCAAGGTTCCAGAAGGACAGCAGTTATTTATGGGTATGTTTGCACAGTTCATGCCAAAAGAAGGAGACACTGTAGCGGGCGGATTTGAAATGAATGACGCTATGATGCAGATGATGGGTGGATTTACCGTTCTGCGTCTGTCTGGTATGATCGGTACTATGGGCGTAAACCTGACAAAAGAACAGCTGTTAGGTCTGAATGCACAGTTAAACCAGATCAAAAAACCAGAATAAGAAATTGTTTGGGACGTATTTCCCGCAAATGAAAAAGCAGCCGAAAGGCTGCTTTTTCTGGGGAGATTGAGTTATGAAAATGTTAAATCTAATTACCTATTGACTTTGTGACTTCAATAAGTATTATGAAAGAGATATTTCTTGTTTGGGGGATGTCAGACGACTCTTTCCTTCTGACAAGTATGATTATATGCTATAATTATGTCCAAGTTGTGGATGAATTATGAAAGTCATCTTAAAATATCTAAAAGAAAAATAAACAAAATAAAGAAATTTTTAACAGAGGAGTAAAGTATGGATAATATTGTGTTGATCGGAATGCCGGGTGTAGGAAAAAGCACGGTGGGTGTTATTCTGGCAAAAATCCTGGGTTATGAATTTGTAGATGCGGATCTTGTCATTCAGAAAGAAGAAGGGAAGCTTTTGAAAGATATTATTGCTGAGAAGGGCGCGGATGGTTTTATCGAAGTAGAGAACCGTGTGAACAGCCGGCTGGATGTGCAGCATTCTGTCATTGCCACTGGCGGCAGTGTGATTTATGGAAAGGAAGCCATGGCTCACTTGAAAGAAATCGGCACGGTTGTTTACCTGAAGCAGTCTTATCGTACGTTGAACCGTCGGCTTCACAATATTAAAAATAGAGGCGTGGTCTTAAAAGAAGGTCAAACTCTGCGAGACCTTTACAACGAACGTGTTGCTTTGTATGAAGCGTATGCAGATGTGACCGTAGATCAGTATGGTCTTAATATTGAGCAGACCGTGGAGGCAATCTGTGATGCTTTGCATATTCAGTAACGGAATATGGTTTTTTACATATGATAACATGGAAACTTCTTTTCAGAGGAGTTTTTATATGATATAATATACGTTGAGTATTTGCGAGCTGGATATTATTTCTAATGTTTTTATAAAGTACAGAATAATGATTGACAGCGAAAGTGTATAGTCACTATAATATGAACTCGTATGATTATAAAGCATAGAGGTGCAAGATGGATCAATATGTAATTAAGGGTGGCGTCCCATTAAAGGGCAGTGTGGAAATCGGCGGAGCGAAAAATGCAGCCCTTCCTATTTTGGCAGCAGCCGTAATGTGTGACGAAACCGTAACAATAGATAATTTGCCAAATGTACGAGACATCAATGTTTTGTTACAGGCCATTGAAGAGATTGGTGCCAAGGTGGAAAGAACCGGCCCACACTCTGTGAAGATCAATGGGGCATTCATCAATACAACAAGTGTTGATAATGAGTTTATTCGAAAAATCAGAGCTTCCTATTATTTATTAGGAGCTTTACTTGGAAAATACAAAAAAGCAGAAGTTGCACTTCCAGGAGGATGTGCCATTGGAAGCAGACCAATTGATCTGCATCAGAAGGGCTTCCGCGCACTGGGTGCCAAATGTGTTGTCCGTGGAGGACTGCTTTCTGTAGAGGCAGAGCATCTGGCAGGAAATCATATTTATCTGGATAAGGTTTCTGTTGGAGCTACCATCAATATTATGATGGCGGCAGCGTTGGCCGATGGCAGAACTGTGATTGAAAACGCAGCCAAGGAACCACACGTTGTAGACGTGGCCAACTTCCTGAACTGTATGGGTGCAAGCATCCGCGGTGCCGGTACAGACGTTATTCGTATCGAAGGTGTTAAAAAGTTACATAAGGCAGAGTATTCTATCATCCCAGACCAGATTGAAGCCGGAACCTTTATGTTTGCAGCGGCAGCAACCGGGGGAGATGTTACAGTAAAGAATGTCATTCCAAAGCATTTGGAGGCAACCACTGCGAAGCTGTTAGAAGTTGGCTGCCGTGTTGAGGAGGAAGACGACTCTGTAAGAGTTATTGCTCCAGCACAACTGAAACACACAAGTGTAACAACACTGCCATATCCTGGTTTTCCAACAGATATGCAGCCTCAGATGTGTATTGTCTTAGCAATTGCTTCCGGAATCAGTACGATTACAGAAAGTATTTTTGAAAATCGTTTCCGCTATGTGGATGAGCTGACCAAGATGGGAGCATCCATTAAGGTTGAGGGCAATATTGCTATCATCAGTGGTGTGGAACGATATGTGGGCGCAAGAGTCAGTGCACCAGACCTTCGAGCAGGAGCTGCACTGGTTATTGCCGGTATGGCTGCAGACGGTATCACCATTGTAGATGATATTTACTATATCGAGCGCGGTTACGAAAATCTGGATGCAAAACTTGCTGCACTTGGCGCAAAGATTGAACGTGTAAGCTCTGAAAAGGAAATTCAGAAGTTCAAGTTAAAGATTTCATAAAAAATGATATAAAAAAGCGGGAAGTCCTTGTGGACTTCCTTTTTTTGTGATATGATACCTCTCGGTTTTGACAAAAGACGCAAACGTATTAAATGATTTGTGTGTTTTTCGACTACAAAAAGAGCAATATGTATAACAAAAAGAAACATAAGAAACCAATTGCATATATTCAAGAGAACGAATTATTTATATACTTTTGGCAGTTGGTTTAGTAGAAGATTATAATGGAGGAAATACCATGGAAAAATTATTATTTACTTCTGAATCCGTAACAGAAGGCCATCCAGATAAGATGTGCGACGCAGTGTCTGACGCGATTCTTGACGCTTGCTTAGCACAGGACCCAATGAGCCGTGTTGCTTGTGAAGCAGCCAGCTGTACAGGATTCGTACTTGTAACAGGTGAAATTACAACAAAAGCGCAGTTAGACATCCCATCTATCGTTCGTAAAACAGTAAACGAAATCGGATACAACAGAGCAGAAACAGGCTTTGATGGACATACATGTGCTGTTATGGTTGCATTAGATCAGCAGTCTCCAGACATCGCTATGGGTGTAGACAAAGCTTTAGAAGCAAGAGAAAACAAAATGTCTGATGAAGAAATCGAAGCAGTAGGTGCTGGCGATCAGGGTATGATGTTCGGTTATGCTTCCAACGAAACAGAAGAATATATGCCATATCCAATCTCTCTTGCACACAAAATGGCACTGCAGTTAACAAAGGTTCGTAAAGATGGTACATTACCATACTTAAGACCAGACGGAAAAACTCAGGTTTCCGTAGAATATGATGAAGCTGGCAAGCCAAAGAGACTGGAAGCGGTAGTATTATCTACACAGCATGATGATGATGTCACACAGGAACAGATCCATGAAGACATCAAAAAATATGTATTTGATGCAACACTTCCACAGGAAATGATCGACGCTGAAACAAAATTCTTCATCAACCCAACAGGTCGTTTCGTAATCGGCGGACCACACGGTGATGCAGGTTTAACAGGCCGTAAGATCATCGTTGATACATACGGCGGATATGCTCGTCACGGCGGCGGCGCTTTCTCCGGTAAAGACTGCACAAAAGTAGACCGTTCCGGCGCTTATGCAGCTCGTTATGTTGCTAAGAACTTAGTAGCAGCTGGTCTTGCGGACAAATGTGAGATTCAGTTATCCTACGCGATCGGTGTAGCTCAGCCAACATCTATCATGGTTGACACATTCGGCACAGGTAAAGTTGCTGATGATAAATTAGTAGAAATCGTTCGTGAGAACTTTGACCTTCGTCCAGCCGGCATCATCAAGATGTTAGACTTAAGAAGACCAATCTACAGACCTACAGCAGCTTACGGCCACTTCGGACGTAACGACTTAGATCTTCCATGGGAAGCATTAAACAAAGTAGAAGATCTTAAAAAATATTTATAAGATTTTAGATTGAGTTGATTACATAGAAACTGACTTACTGTTAAATTATGGTAAGTCAGTTTTTTTATTGCAATATTTACAATAATTATGTAAACTATTTATAGAACTTTTATAATTTAGAACAGGCATATTACTTGAACCAATAAGGGATATGCGTTATTATAAACAAGTGAAAAATTTACTTGAGCAGCGAAGAAATGAAACTGCTCTTTTCGTGTTGTTTAGAAACTTAAAGTGGGACAAGTATTGGCACGAAATGCAGATACCTGGCACAGATTTAAGAGGAGATACATAGTGAAGTTATTTGGAAAAAAGATTCGAAAGACGTTCATATGCATAGCGATGGCTTTCGTGGTGGTGACCGCCAGTGTGATGACCTATCAGATTCCGGTTCATGCAGAAACGGTGAAAACAGGTATGATTACCGGCGATGGCGTTAACTTCCGTAAAGGGCCTGGAACAAGCTACGCATCCCTTGGAAAATATAATTATGGTAAGACAGGAACGTATCTTGGTGAGGGAACAGCCTCCAATGGCAAGCTTTGGTACAACTTGAAAATTGATGGCGTATCCGGCTGGGTGCATTCTGATTATGTTAAGATCATTACCGCTGAAAGTTCGGATGCTGCGTTTGAAGCCTATCTGACATCCCAGGGATTCCCAGAGGATTATAAACAGTCCCTTCGAGTGCTTCATGAGCAGTATCCAAACTGGATCTTTGAAGCACAGCATACCAATCTGGACTGGAATACCGTAATTGCAGAGGAGAGTAAGCTGGGACGCAACCTGGTGCATTCTTCTGCGGAGACTTCCTGGAAGTCTACGGCAGACGGTGCCTATAACTGGGAGACTGGTGAGTGGAAGGTGTTTGACTCCGGCGGATGGGTGGCAGCCTCCACAGAGATTATTGAATATTACATGGACCCAAGAAATTTTTTGGGTACAAACACCATCTTTCAGTTTTTAAAACAAAGTTATGATGCATCAACGGCAGATACCACTGCGGTGCGAAATAACTTAAAAGGTATGGTGACAGGAACCTTCCTTGCCAAAGGATATGATGGCAAGCCAGAAGCATACCTGGATGACATTATGAATGCAGCGGCCACCAATAAGGTGAGTCCGTATGTTCTTGCGGCAATGATTTTGCAGGAACAAGGAACGGATGGTGACAGCGGTAACATCAGTGGAACCAACAGTACCTATGGCGAAGAGTATGTGGGTTATTACAACTTCTTTAATATTGGTGCTTATAAGACCTCTACCATGGAGGCAACAGAGCGTGGTCTTTGGTATGCATCCGGTTCTGGTAAGGGAGAGACATCTTATTATCGTCCATGGAATACCAGAGCAGCATCTATTATGGGTGGCTCTCAGCATTACGGAGAAGGCTTTGTAAGCGTGGGACAGGATACCATGTATCTGAAAAAATTTGACCTGGTAGGAACCTTATACACACACCAGTATATGACCAATGTTGGCGGTGGATACAGTGAGGGTCTTTTTATGGCAAGGGCTTATAATGAAACTGCCAGACAGAGTGCCCTGGTATTTAAGATTCCAGTGTTTAAAAACATGCCGGGACAGCCTTGTCAGAAACCAACAGGCAACAGCAATCCAAACTACATGCTGACTGCCTTATCCGTAAGTGGATACAGTCTGACACCATCCTTTAGTATGTATGAGCAGACCTATTCTCTGATTGTTCCAAATAGTGTATCCAGTGTAACGATCAGTGCAACACCGGCAAGTTCTACGGCGAAGGTAACCGGAACAGGTACCAAGAGTCTGAATGTGGGTAACAATACAGCAACAATTAAGGTGACTGCAGAAAACGGTACCGAGAGAACCTATACGATTACCATTGTTCGAAACAGTGCCCAAACGCAGACGTTGCCAACCTTATCCAGCAGCACCTATAAGATTGCAGGGACAACCGTAACAGGTATTCAGCCAGGAGTATCGGCATCTACCCTGAAAAAGAACTTGAGTGCCTCTGAAAACGGCAGCATGAAAGTTCTCACGGCAAGCGGTAGTGAAAATACCGGAACTGTGGGCACCGGAAATATTATCCGGGTTTCCAACGGTGCGGGAAGCAAAGATTATACTGTGGTGATTTACGGGGATACCAGTGGTGATGGTAAAGTAACGTCGCTGGATTTATTGCAGTTAAAGAGACACATTGTGAAGACCAGTTCGTTAAACGGTGTGTATGCCACGGCGGCAGATACAAGTAAAGATGGAAAAATTACTTCTTTAGATTTGCTGCAGGTAAAGAGACATATTGTAAAAGCTGCACAGATTCAGCAGTAGGAGAGAGACAACATGAAATTAAGAAGAAAAATAAGTGCAATGATTGTTAGTATATGTTTGATCCTGCCATTGTTTTGCATGCCGGTATTGGCTGCATCCGGCAGTGTCAGCGTATCTGGTGCATCAGGAAATGTAGGCAGCACCGTTTCTGTTAACTGTACCATCAAATGCAGTTCCGGACCGATCGGTGCAGCAACCGTAGTTGCCTCTTATGATCCATCTGCACTGCAGTTTGTCAGTGCAACCGGTGGAGCAAATGGCGGTTCAGGAAGTGTCATTTACGCAGGTGATGGCGATGGCTCTGCAACCTCTCTTAGTTTTTCTATGAGTTTTAAGATTTTAAAAGAAGGCTCACACACGGTATCTGCAGGCAGCAGTGATGCCTATGACTGGAACCTTCAGGTAATGAGTGTTAGCGGTGGATCTGGAACGATCAAAGGTACCGTTCCGCAGACCGATAATCCAGGCAATAACAGCAACAACAATAATAGCAATAATAATAACAATAACAACAGTAACACAAACAACAACCAGGATGTGGATCCTTCCAAGGACAGCAACAACAAGCTTAGCAGTCTGCAGGTTTCTCCAGGAAGTTTATCTCCTGCCTTTAGTGCCAACACCACTTCCTATACAGTGACAGTACCTGCAGATACTACTGCGGTGACCATCTCTGCCACACCGGCCAGCGACAAGGCCAAGGTAAGTGTGTCTGGCGGTAAGGATCTGAAACTTGGAGAAAACAGTGCCAGAGTTGTAGTTACAGCAGAAAATGGTTCTTCCAAAGCCTACAACATTACCATTATGTGTGGTGAGGTGGAAAAGATTACCGTAAATGGCACAGAGAATACCATCAACGAAGGATTTACCGATGAGCAGATTCCGGCTGGATTTTCCAGAGGCAAGGCTGTGTACAATGAAAGAGAATACGAAGCTCTGGTATCTGCAAGTGGGGTACAGTTAATGTATCTGACAAATGAAGCGGGTTCCGCGTTCTACATTTACGAACAGGATACACAAAGTTTCTATCCATTTGTACAGATAGCTATTGACGAGGGGAAATACATTGTTCCGCTTCCATTGGATGATACCGATCCTCAGTTCGCCGGTTTTGAACAGGTGACTTTAAGCATTCAGAATCAGAGTTTTTTTGCATGGAAGATCGATGAAGAATTCAGCGTGCTGAAAGTGATGAATCAGGATGGCGCAGAACTGTACTACAAGTATGACAGCGTAGATGGAACCTATCAGAGATTTGCAGAAGTGAAAGTGTCTGATAACAGCCTTGTAATTGAAGGCGAAATTGAAGAGGATGACCGTCCATTTTATGAAAAATACAGTCTGTACCTGATTGCAGGTGCATCTGGTGTGGCAGTTCTGTTTCTCATTCTTACCATCGTGTTTGGGGTAAAGATGAAAAAACAGGGCAAAAGCGCAGGGGATGTTGAAGCGAAAGAAAAAAAGGAAGAATAAAAAGTAACCGGTAAAAGTAATGAAGAAAAGCAAGAGACTTGACAGGAGGTAGTTCTCCTGACAGGTCTCTTTTTTCTTTATATGAATGTGGTGCCATATTTTGTAGAAGAAATCACAAATAGTTATAAAAAGTTTATAAAAGATGCATGGAATGGATGAATTGCATACCACATTTGTGGTATGATACGCATATAAGTGCGCTTTTTTATGATATAGGAAACCCAAAGGAATTTCCTGTATCACAAAAAACTCGCTGTGCTCGAAAGATGCATAGATGAAACTTGAAGACGTGAGATAGAAGGGGTTGTCCATGAAGCTAAAGACAAGGTTGATTTTATCTTTTTGTGTAATATTATTCCTGCCGATTGCCCTTGCCTGTGCGGCATTGTTTGGCTTTTATCAGATGCAGGTGCATTCGATTAAGCAGACCTATGGAATTGAAAGTGAAGACCCGTCCTTTTTCTTTTCTAATTCGGTGCAGATGCTGAACCAGTATATTCAGCCGGACTTTGATGAACTGCAGCAAGTGGCAGAAAGTATGCCATCCAGAGTGCAGCAACTGGAGTATCTGGCACAAAAAAATGAAGAATTGCAGGCAAAAAATGCATTTTTGATCTGCTGCGTGGATGGAACAATCATCTACAATGGCTTTGATGGGGAACTGGATGTGACCAATGAGGAGTTGGCAGATCTGCTTCCAGACTATGGTGCCACGGATGCCAGAGACGGCGGCTTTTTCCTGGAGGGGGATCTGCAGTGGCTGATCAAGCAGATTGACTTTGTGGACTTTAGGGGTCACCAGGGCAGTATTTACATAGCCGCCTTCACGGAAAGCGTTTTGCCGGAGATGCAGCAGCTGATTTTTGACTTGGGTGTTTGCATTGTGTTGATTCTGATACTGACAGCTGCGGTTCTGACCATTTATATTTACAAGGGGATCATCAATCCGATCAAGAAGCTGAAGCGTGCCACGCAGAATATTCGGGATGGCAATCTGGACTTTACCATTGAGGCGGAACATGAGGATGAGATTGGCGAACTGTGTCACAACTTTGAGCAGATGCGGCAGCGTCTGAAGGAGAGTACCGAAGAAAAGATCGTTGCGGAAAAGGAAAATCGCGTATTGATCAGCAATATTGCCCACGATCTTAAGACCCCGATTACAACGGTAAAAGGCTATGCAGAAGGCCTGATTGATGGGGTTGCGGACACACCTGAAAAGCAGGAAAAATATATTCGTATGATTTACAACAAGGCCAATGAGATGGACCGTCTCATCAATGAGCTGACCTTGTATTCCAAAATTGATACAAATAAGATTCCTTACAACTTCCAGAAGCTGAATGTGGCGGACTACTTCAAGGATTGTATTGAAGAGATTGGACTGGAGCTGGAAGCAGCAGGAACCGGATTGGCATATTACAATTATGCGGATCCGAAGACGGTGATCATTGCAGATCCGGAGCAGTTGATGCGTGTAATTTCCAATATTATCGGAAACTCTATGAAGTATATGGACAAAAAGGTTGGATTTATCAATATTCGCATTAAGGATGTGGGAGATTTCATTCAGGTAGAACTGGAAGACAATGGACAGGGTATTGATATGAAAGACCTTCCGCATATTTTTGATCGATTTTATCGTTCGGATGCTTCTCGTAATTCCAGTACAGGAGGCAGCGGCATCGGACTTTCCATTGTCCGCAAGATCATTGAGGATCACGGCGGCAAGATCTGGGCTACCAGTAAGCTGGGCACAGGAACGATTATGTATTTTGTAATAAGAAAATATCAGGAGGTACCTTATGAGTAAGATTTTGATTATTGAAGATGAAGAAGCGATTGCAGACCTTGAGAAGGATTATCTGGAACTGAGCGGATTTGAAGTAGAGATAGAGACACGAGGCGACACTGGCTTGGAAAGAGCCATGAGCCAGGATTATGATATGTATATTCTGGATCTGATGCTTCCTGGCGTGGACGGATTTGAAATCTGCAAACGTATCCGCGAGGTGAAGAATACCCCAATCCTGATGGTGTCTGCGAAAAAAGACGATATCGACAAGATCAGAGGGTTAGGCTTAGGCGCGGATGATTACATTACAAAACCGTTTTCCCCAAGTGAGCTGGTTGCCCGTGTAAAAGCCCATCTGGCAAGATACGAGAGACTGATTTCCAGCAATGTGCAGGAAAATGAAATGATTGAGATTCGCGGTATCCGCATTGACAAAACAGCTCGCCGCGTTTGGGTCAATGACGAGGAAAAACAGTTCACCACCAAAGAGTTTGATCTGCTTACCTTCCTTGCGCAGAATCCAAATCATGTTTACACTAAGGAGGAACTGTTCAGTAAAATTTGGGATATGGAATCCATTGGTGATATTGCCACAGTAACGGTACATATCAAAAAGATTCGTGAAAAGATTGAATTTAACACAGCAAAACCTCAGTATATTGAGACAATCTGGGGTGTGGGATATCGTTTTAAACTCTAACAAAAATATCATGGGAGAAGAAGGATGAAAACAATTCTTTGTTATGGGGATTCAAATACGTATGGCTATAATCCGGTGAATGGGATGCGTTATCCGACGGATATTCGTTGGACAGGCCGCCTGCAGCAACTGTTAGGGGAGGACTATGTTGTCATCGAAGAGGGATGCAACGGCAGAACCACCATATATGACGATCCGATAGAAGGATGGAAAAATGGTCTTGGTTATCTGCGCCCTTGTCTTAACTCCCATAAGCCGGTGGATATTGTGATCATGATGCTTGGAAGTAATGACCTGAAAGAGACCTTTCAGGCTTCTGCAGAGGAGATTGCAGCCGGGGCGGAAACCCTGGTAACGGTCATTCAGGAATTTACACTGGAAAAACAGGGATTTCAGGCAGAGGTCATCCTGGTATCTCCACCAGAGATTGGTCCTAATATCCACAGATCTCCATTTGGAGATGCCTTTAAAGCAAGTGCTATCTTTCGGTCCAAAGAGTTTTCCAGGTATTACAAGCAGGTGGCGGAGCGTTGTGGCTGTACTTTTTTCGATGCGGCAGAGTGGATTCAGGCATCAAATGAAGATTCCCTTCATTTGACACCGGGGGCACATGCCATGTTGGCGGGGAAACTAAGGGATGTTGTGTTATGGCTTCCGATGAAAGGATAATGTATGGGCTTAATTGCAAATCAGATGTTGTTGGAGGCGGTTCATAAAATAGTGCATGCTCTGAAAGAGAAGAAAGAGGAGAAACAGTCGTCCAAAACGAATGAGCATGAGGCTGAACTGGACCAGACAGCAAAGAAAACAAAAACAAATAGAAAGAAATAAGATGAGACAGATAAAGATAGAAGTATTATTTGAAGATCTGGAGATTGTTGTCTGCCGGAAACCTGCAGGGATAGCGACCCAGTCTGCAAGGTGTGGGCAGCAGGATATGGTGAGCCTGCTCAAAAATGCCAGAGCTGCCAAGGGAGAAGAACCTTATGTTGGATTGCTTCACCGGTTGGATCAGCCGGTGGAAGGGGTGATGGTGTTTGCCAAAACAAAGCAGGCGGCAGCAGCCCTTTCCAGGCAGGTGGCAAGTCGGGGAATCGACAAGTGCTATCTGGCTGTGGTGCAGGGAAAGCTTGCCGAAGATGCTGGGAACCTGGAACATTATCTGATGCGGGATGGCAAGACCAATCTTTCGCGGGTAGCAAGTCAGGGAGAGCCTGAGGCAAAGCTTGCCCGGTTATCCTATCAGGTGCTTGCCTATGATAAGGCAAGGGATGCCAGTCTTGTTAGGATCAAGCTGGATACCGGCCGTCATCATCAGATTCGTGTGCAGATGTCTGCGATTGGACATCCGCTGCTGGGGGATCAGAAGTACCATGCGGCAGCGGGAAGTGGCGAAGCGGCAATGAATAGGCAGACGCCACCAGGAAGGCTGGGGCGCGAGATGGTGGCTCTCTGCTCTCACAAGATTGGATTTGTTCATCCGGTGACAAAGAAGCAGATGGAATATGCAATCTTACCGCAGAATCCACTTTTTCAGGGATTTGACATGACATCCACTCTTGACAATTAAAAATCATTCCCTTACAATGGGGCAGAGAAAAAACGAACGGTTGGCATTTGCCGTGTTGAAATGTGCAAATGAATCCCAATATATATGAAAAAGACGTTGATAAGGATTAGTACATTCATGAAAGGCTCCAGAGAGAGAACCATAGCTGGGAGGTTCTTGCCGGAAGTGTTTGGAACCTGCCCTTTGAGTCTGGCATGAAAACTGCCACGTACAATCTGCGTTAAAGATTTTGAGTGTGTATGTGTATTTCGCATGCAAATCAGGGTGGTACCGCCGGATTTCCGGTCCCTTTTTGGGATTGTGAGTTCGGCGTTTTTTATTTCGGAAATAATAAGCAGATAAAGGAGATTACGAGAATGGCAAAAGAAAAGAAATTAGTAGAAGCCATTACATCTATGAACGAAGACTTTGCGCAGTGGTATACAGATGTAGTGAAAAAAGCAGAATTAATCGATTACTCCAGCGTAAAAGGCTGTATGATCATCAAACCATATGGGTATGCCATCTGGGAAAATATCCAGCATGAACTGGATCGCAGATTTAAAGAAACAGGTGTTGAAAACGTGTACATGCCAATGTTTATTCCAGAAAGCCTGCTTCAGGTGGAAAAGGATCACGTAGAAGGATTCGCGCCAGAAGTAGCATGGGTAACACACGGTGGCTTAAATCCGTTGCAGGAACGTCTCTGTGTACGTCCAACATCTGAGACACTGTTCTGTGATTTTTACAAGAATGACATCCAGTCCTACCGTGACCTTCCAAAACTGTACAACCAGTGGTGTTCTGTAGTTCGTTGGGAAAAGGAAACAAGACCATTCCTTCGCTCCAGAGAATTCTTATGGCAGGAAGGCCATACCGCGCATGCACCCGCGGAGGAAGCAGAAGCACGTACCGTACAGATGCTGAATCTGTATGCGGACTTTTGTGAAGAAGTACTTGCAATGCCGGTTGTTCGTGGACAGAAAACAGACAAGGAAAAATTTGCTGGTGCAGAAAGTACCTATACCATCGAAGCATTGATGCACGATGGCAAGGCACTTCAGTCCGGTACCAGCCACAACTTTGGTGACGGTTTTGCAAAAGCATTTGGCATTCAGTTTACAGACAAAGACAACAAGTTAAAACATGTACACCAGACATCCTGGGGTATGACAACACGTCTGATCGGTGCCATCATTATGGTTCACGGGGATGATTCTGGTCTGGTGCTTCCACCAAGAATCGCACCAACACAGGTTATGGTTGTTCCAATCATGCAGAAAAAAGAAGGCGTACTGGAAAAAGCAGCAGAAGTAAGAGAAAAAGTTGGCAAGCTTTGCCGTGCAAAACTGGACGATTCCGATAAGAGTCCAGGATGGAAATTCTCCGAACAGGAAATGCGTGGTATCCCGGTTCGTATTGAACTTGGACCAAAAGATATCGAACAGAATCAGTGCGTACTGGTTCGTCGTGATACCAGAGAAAAAATCGTGGTATCTTTAGATGAAGTAGATGTGAAGGCAGCAGAACTGTTAGAAACCATCCAGAAAGATATGTTCGACCGCGCAGTGGCACATCGTGCAGAACATATCTACGATGCTCACAACTATGATGAGTTTGTAAATATCGTAGAAAACCAGCCAGGATTCATCCGTGGTATGTGGTGCGGCGACCGTGCATGTGAAGACAAGATTAAAGAAGAAACAAGTGCAACCTCCCGTTGTATGCCATTCAAGGATCAGGAACAGATCTCTGATGTGTGCGTATGCTGTGGAAAGCCAGCGCATAAGCTGATTTACTGGGGCAAGGCATATTAATTTATCAATCATATAGTGTGGCATCAGTCCAAACTCGCCTAGCGGCTCAGACAGTGATGTGAAGGAGGAAGTCTTATGAGAATTGTTTTACCTGAAAAAGTAAATAGTATTATCGACTGCCTCCAGAACCATGGTTTCGAGGCCTATGCAGTGGGTGGCTGTGTCCGGGATTCCATTCTGGGGCGTGAGCCTCAGGACTGGGACATTACCACTTCTGCCAAGCCAGAGGAAGTGAAGGCGCTTTTTTCCTATACCATTGATACCGGGATTCAGCATGGCACGGTTACGGTCATGCTGGATCATGAAGGGTTTGAGGTGACTACGTACCGTATTGATGGTGAGTATGAGGATGCCCGTCATCCGAAAGAAGTGACCTTTACGTCGCAGTTGATTGAGGATTTGAAACGCCGTGACTTTACCATTAACGCGATGGCATATAATGACAGAGATGGGCTGGTGGATGCCTTTGATGGCATCGGAGACCTGGAACGAAAAATCATCCGCTGCGTGGGCAATCCGATGGAACGTTTTACGGAGGATGCCCTGCGTATTTTGCGCGCGGTCCGTTTTGCAGCACAGCTTGACTGCTCCATTGATGGACCTACCAAAGCGGCGATTACAAGGCTTGCACCAAACCTGTCGAAAATCAGCGCAGAGCGCATTCAGGTGGAACTGGTGAAGCTTCTGATTTCCCCGAATCCGGATATGATGCGGGATGTGTATGCGCTTGGAATTGCGGATGTGGTGCTGCCGGAGTTTTCTTTATTGATGACCACAGAGCAGAACAATGAATATCATATCTACACTACGGGAGAGCATACCCTGCATTCTCTGCCGTTGGTTCCTGCAGATAAGGTGCTTCGTCTGACCATGCTTCTGCATGATATAGAAAAGCCTTCCTGTAAGACCACCGACGAAAATGGTGTGGATCATTTTTATGGGCATCAGTCAAAAGGCGCAGAGACAGCCCGAAAGATTTTACGCCGCTTGAAGTTTGACAATGATACCATCCAAAAAGTGTGCGCCCTGATCAAAATTCATGACGATAAGCCAGAGTTGACCCTCAAGTCTGTCCGAAAGGCCATGTTTCGTCATGGATTGGAGCAGTATCCGAACTTGTTTGCGGTAAAGCGCGCAGATGCGGGCGCCCAGAGCCAGTTTAATTATGAGCGCAAAATGGCCTATATTGATGAATATGAGAGGCTTTATCAGCAGATTTTGGAGGAACAGAACTGCTTATCCTTAAAAGACCTGGCAATTACCGGCAAAGATCTGATCGCTTTGGGCATTGCACCAGGCAAGGCGATTGGCGAGATTTTAAACAAAATGCTTCAGGATGTTCTGGAACAGCCGGAGTTAAATGACAGAGAGATTCTCATAAAGAGACTGCAGGAAAATGAATACTTTTAACACCCCACACATAAGATGAAGATACAAGGGAACAAATTGGCATGTGTGCTGTTTTTACAGGCAGACACATGTGTTTGGAGCCCGGAACTTCTTGTGAGGGGTGTTTTTTTATGTATTTTCAGATAGAAACGGTTTTGGAAAAATATGACCTGGAAGATGCACGTATTTCCAAAGGACGACAGGTACTGCTTTGCGAAAAGAATCAGAAACTGTATGGTCTGAAGGAGTATTTTGGAACAGAAAAAAAGGCGCAGTTTTTGTACCGGCTAGGGCAGTATTTGCGGGAAAATGGCTTTGTCATGGATGGTCTGATAAAAACCAGAGAGGATGCCCTTTTGGCGGAAGGCGTGGATGGGATTTTTTATACCCTGCACCACTGGTATCGGGGGCGGGAGTGCGATATTAAGAGCCGAATGGAAATTATGATGGCGGTGTCAGCTCTTGCCAGATTTCATCGGTTGTGCAGAGGGTTTCCGGTGGGAGAACACCTGTATGGAACCATGGAGGATCCGTTGCAGGAATATGCCCGCCACACAAAGGAATTGAAAAAGATCTATCGTTTTGTCACAAAGAGAAAGAAAAAAAGTGAATATGAAGTTTTGTTTTTGTCCTGTTTTCAAGAATTTTTTAAACAGTGTGAAGAGATTCAGGAACAGATGGAACAGCGACAACTGCATTTGTCATCGGAAGCCTTTCATGTGTGCCATGGGGATTTTAACCATCACAACGTGCTGTCCGTTTTAGGCGAGCCGGTATTCCTGCATTTTGAGAAGGCAGGATATGGGCTGCAGATTTTTGATTTTTGCAATTTCAAGCGCAAGGTAATGGAGAAGTATTGCTGGGATGAGAGCCTGGGGCTGGAAATGCTCCGCGAGTATCATCGCATCTGTCCGATCAGTGAGGTGGAATTTTGGCATATGTACTATCGGTTGGCTTATCCGGAAAAATTCTGGAAGCTGGCGGACCGCTATTATGTGTCAAATAAAGCATGGATTTCCAGACAAAATTATGAGAAACTGGAAAAGGAATTGCGGCAAAATCCCTATCGGAAGCAGTACCTGCATCGATTGCTGTATTTTTATGAAAACATGGAAAGAAAAAAATAATAGAATGGCTAGATTTCAGTGTGATTCAACCCCCGAATGTGGTATACTGACAGTTAGGGGATGAACGACTGGGGCTAGCCGTTTTTCCTATATCGCTGAACAGTCAATATGAAGGAGGAGACTTACATATGGGATACAGAGAACTTTACGAATCATGGTTATCCAATCCATATTTCGATGAAGACACAAAGGCAGAATTAAAGGCAATCGCGGATGATGACAATGAGATCAAAGAACGCTTTTACATGGACTTAGAGTTTGGTACTGCAGGACTTCGTGGGATTATCGGAGCCGGTACCAATCGCATGAATATTTACACCGTAAGAAAAGCAACACAGGGTCTGGCGAACTATATCCTGACACAGGGCAAGCAGAACCAGGGTGTTGCCATTGCATATGATTCCAGAAATATGTCCATTGAGTTTGCCAACGAAGCAGCATTATGTCTGGCAGCAAATGGCATTAAGGCCTATGTTTTTGAAAGTTTAAGACCAACACCAGAGCTGTCTTACGCCGTTCGCAAGCTTGGCTGTACTGCTGGTATTAATATTACAGCAAGCCACAATCCACCAGAATACAATGGCTACAAAGTGTATTGGGAAGATGGCGCACAGATTACTCCTCCACATGATGCGGGTATCATGGCAGAGGTAAAACAGGTAACAGATTATGGTCAGGTTCGTACCATGGATGCAGAGGCGGCCATGTTGGCAGGTCTGTACCAGACTATCGGTATGGATATTGACATGGCATACATGGAAGAGTTGAAAAAGATTATCCTTCATCCAGAAGCAATCACTGCCATGGCAGATGATATCAAGATTGTTTACACACCACTTCACGGAACCGGTAATGTTCCGGTTCGCCGTATTCTAAGCCAGATTGGATTCAAGCATGTGTATGTAGTTCCAGAACAGGAACATCCAGATGGCAACTTCCCGACTGTAAGTTATCCAAACCCGGAGGCAGCAGAAGCCTTTGAACTGGGACTTGCACTTGCAAAAGAGATGGATGCAGACCTGGTACTGGCAACTGATCCGGATGCAGACCGTCTCGGTGTCTATGTGAAGGATCAGCAGACAGGGGAATATCATCCGCTGACAGGGAATATGTCCGGATGTCTCATCGGCGAATACGAAATCAGCCAGAGAAAAGTTCTTGCAGGTCTTCCGGAAGATGGGGCGCTGGTAAAATCTATTGTAACAACCAATCTGGCGGATGCCATTGCAGAAAGCTATGGTGTTCGTCTGGTAGAAGTTCTGACAGGATTTAAGTATATCGGTCAGAAAATGTTAGAGTTTGAAACAAAAGGCACAGGAACCTACCTGTTCGGTCTGGAAGAAAGCTATGGCTGCCTCCCAGGCACATACTGTCGTGATAAAGATGCGGTAGTCGCTTCTATGGTTCTTTGTGAAGCGGCAGCATTCTACAAGCAGCAGGGCAAGACTCTTTGGGATGCCATGATCGATATGTACGAAAAATATGGCTATTACAAAGACGACGTGAAGTCTGTAACCTTAAAGGGAATTGAAGGTCTTGAAAAGATTCAGACTATCATGAATACCCTTCGAGACAATACACCGGCAACGTTTGGCGATTGGAAGGTTGAAAAGGCAAGAGACTACAAGAAAGAGGTAGTGGTAGATCTGGTAAGTGGTGCAGTGACACCTACAGGTCTTCCGGCATCTAATGTTCTTTACTATGAACTGAATGATGCGGCATGGGTATGTGTTCGTCCATCCGGTACAGAGCCAAAAGTGAAGTTCTATTATGGTGTGAAAGGTGCCGATATGACAGACGCAGATGCCAAGTCTGAAGCCTTAGGAAAAGCGGTTCTTGCGATGGTTGAGCCAATGCTGTAGGCCAGGTAAATTTACTTGACAAACCCCAGGAAATACAGTATACCTATTCTATGAGGTTTAAAGCAAGGTTCACTGTGGGAGAATATGATTGCAGTGAAGTACTGACTCGAGTGGATGCAGAGCATCCCGTATTCGTTAACTTATATCGTAGGAGGAATAACAATGAACAAAACTGAATTAGTAGCAGCTATGGCTGAAAAAGCAGGATTATCCAAAAAGGACGCAGAAGCAGCATTGGCAGCATTCACAGCTACAGTAGCTGACGCATTAAAAGCAGGTGACAAAATCCAGTTAGTAGGCTTTGGTACATTCGAAGTATCTGAAAGAGCAGCTAGAACAGGCAGAAACCCACAGACAGGTGCTGAAATGGTTATCGCAGCTTCTAAAGCTCCTAAATTCAAAGCAGGTAAAGCTTTAAAAGACGCTATCAACTAATATGTTTTACAAAGGTTGTTCTCAAAGGAGAGCAACCTTTTTTTCGCGGTGAAACCGCTGGGAGAAAAATGAGATCATGTATCGAAAACCATTGGAGTAATATATGAGATTAGACAAATTTTTAAAAGTATCCAGATTGATCAAAAGGAGAACCGTTGCCAATGAGGCCTGTGACGCAGGGCGTGTGCTGGTGAATGGCAAGGTGGCCAAAGCATCCCTGAATGTGAAGGTGGGAGATGTGATAGAGATCATGTTTGGAACAAGAACGGTGAAGGCGGAAGTGCTTGCACTGGCAGATACGACAAAAAAGGATGAGGCCAAGGACCTTTTCCGATATTTATAAGCCGTTTTAAGATTCCGTATAAGAAGGATAGAGAAAATATCCTGCTCTATACGGAATCTTTTTTCATAAAAGCAAATTCCTGCACATAAGAATAAGGATAGAAGGAGGGATTTGCTAATGGACGAACGACAGACTTCCAGACAACACAAAATGATCATCACAGACCGGGCCAGCGGTGTGTTGAATGGTGTGCTGGACATTCTATCTTTTGATATAAATGAGATTCTGCTGGAAACGGAACAGGGGATGCTAATGATCAAGGGCAAGGATCTTCACGTAAACCGGTTAAGCCTGGAAAAGGGTGAACTGGATATTACAGGAAGGATTGATTCCATGCTGTATTCTGACATTTCACCAAAGGGAAAGCAGGGAGAATCTCTGTTTGGAAGATTATTTAAATAGTGGAAGCGATTGCAATCAGTAATGGGATATTGGAGCAGGGAAGGTTATTTCTGTCAGGTATTGTTTGCGGTGTGGTGGTATGGTTTTTATACGACCTGATTCGCCTGTGGCGAAGGATACTTCCCCACGGGACGGTATGGATGGCTCTTGAGGATGTAATTTTTTTTCTGGTCTGTGCACTGGTGGGATTTCAGGTTCTGTATCCCCAAAGTCTTGGCCAGCTGCGGGTGTTCCTGATCCTGGCATTTGGGGTGGGCAGTCTGGCCTATCACAAGCTGGTAAGCCCCTATTTGATCAGGGCTGGATCCGGTGTCATACATAGCATAAAAAAGCGTTTCGGAAACACAATCCAATCCAGGATAAAAAACCAGAACGAAAAAAGGAAAAAACCGAAGGAAACGAAGAAAAACCCATTGAAAAATAGATAGAAACCAGTTAAAATAACTATAACTTTATGTAAACTGTGTATTAAAGTGGGTGTGTGATTGATTTATGACGAAGAAAAAAGGCAGAAGGAGACCACGTAAGGTTCGCAATCGGGTAGGCAAGCTTTGTGTCAGCTTCATGGTGTTGGCGTTGGTGTTGATCCTTTCCGTACAGATTGTTCATTTGTATCAGAAGAATGAAGACTATAAGGCGCAGGAGGCGCAGCTTCAGGCTCAACTGGAAGCAGAGACAGAACGCTCTGAACAGCTGAAAGAAAAGGAAGCCTATGTAGGGTCTCAGGAATACATTGAAGATGTAGCCAAGTCTAAGCTTGGTATGACGTACGAAAATGAAATTGTATTTAAGGAAAAATAAGCAGAAGGGAACTTGCAGTTGATGCAGGTTCTTTTTTTGGTTCATTGGAAAGGCCTTGTTACATTAATGTGTGAAAGTATAGTCTATGAATCAAAAAACTCGATTGGAATCACTTGGTGTTGAATTTCCTAAAAAACTGGAGTTCCTTAGAATCGGCAGGAATCTTTTTTTGCTGGAAGATTTTGCCGAGAACAAATTTTTTCCATATTCTGAATTTGACAAACATTTTTTGCCTGCGGGGTTACACTAAAGCCCACATTGACGAAATGGAGGTCGAATTTATGAAACGAGTGGATGTGAAACAATTGATTGTGTGTGCGCTGGCGCTGCTGGCCGCAAATGCAAATGTAGGAGGTGTCTATCCTCTGGTGCCCGCCGTCTTTATGGTAGGGTTTATGATGGGAGTTAACCGAAGCCTGCTCCTGCTGGCGAGTTTTGCCGGGCTGATCATTTTTGTACCAATCGTATCGATGATCAAGTACAGTCTTGCAATTTTGGCAGCGGTCTTGATTGTGAAAGCCATCGAATGGTATTATCAAAGGTGTTCCGGTGCTGTGGCGGCCATTGTGGCAGGAGCCAGTACACTGGCAGTTGGACAGTTCTGTGCCATGATGCACTTGAAAGATTCTCCAAATCTTGCTATTAGTATGTTAGAGGCCTTGTTCGTGGCGGGATTTGTTCATCTTTTGGTCCGGTTTGGCTACCTGTTTCTGCAGTGGGAACCGCTGAAACGTGCATCTCCCCAGATTACAGTGGGTGGAACCAAACGGCTGGAGTATTATGCGGAATCTTTTGAACAGTTATCAAAGACCTTTGGACAAATGAATCGCTATAAGGAAGATTTTACCGCAGAGGAACTTAGCAGGATGCAGTCAGAGGTCACCGGGCGTATCTGTGTTTCCTGTGGGCAGTGCGCCATTTGCTGGGAACAGGAGAATCCGCCCATGTATCAGGTGATGTACCGGTTTTTGCAAAAGCTTCAGACCGGGTATCTGACGGAAAACAGCGCCAGAGAATTGGAGGAACATTGCCCTTATTCTGCAGAACTGATCAACCATATTATGCAGATTTTTGAAAAGGCCAGACTAAATATGTCCTGGTATAATCGACTGCAGGAAAACCGGGAAGTGATTGCCCAGCAGTTAAATGCCATGGCCTATATCATGGAGGACTGCGCCAAAGAGAATGTGGACATAAGCAGGCAGGAAGGGAAGTTTCTTGCCAACGTGAAGTATTACTGCCGGGAGCAGGGGGTTCAGATCGGACAGATCAAAATGATGGAAAATGCCAATGGGAAGAAGATTCTGTTGCTCTCCTGCAAGACAAAAACAGGGCGGTGTATTCCTGTACGGGAGATGGCGAAACAGTTTTCTGCCATTGGACAGGAACGGTTCGTGACCCGACCGGACAATCCGGTGCTCCTTGGAAGCGAAGAGGTGCTGTTGACCTTTGTGGAGGATAACCGTTATTCTGTATATCAGGGGCTTGCCCGGATGGTAAAGGAAGGGGAACAGATATCGGGAGACAGTTTTTCCTTTTTACATCTCCAGGATGGCCGCTTTGTGATGAGCCTTTCCGATGGCATGGGAAGCGGTGCAGTAGCCAGCAAGGAAAGTGAAATGGTCATTGACCTGCTGGAAAAATTTCTGGTGGCAGGTTTTTTGCCGGATGCTTCCATACGCATGATGAATTCTGCTATGGTTACCCATGGAGAGAACAATCTTTTTTCCACGGTGGATGTGGCAGATATGGACCTGGATTCGGGAACCTGTCAGCTGTACAAGGTGGGGGCAGCACCGACCTTTGTAAAGCATGGCGGGCATGTGGCGCAGGTTACCTGCGAGAACCCGCCGATCGGACTTTTCTCGAAAATGGAAATCCAGACGGCACAAGTGACATTGAAACATGGTGATTTTATTGTTATGGTTTCTGACGGGGTGTTGGAACATCTGTATGTGGACCAACCGGAAGAGACTATGAAAGAGATATTAAATCTGATAGAGACTACGAATGCAAAACAGATGGCGAGACAGATTTTAGAATATATCCTGTTGTACACCGGAGGAACGGTGCGGGATGATATGACGGTACTCGTTGCAGGAATATGGGAGAAAGACAGATGATGAAAAAAGTGCTGGAGTATCAGCGACAATTGGGACTAATTACAGATGGAGACAGAATTGTTGCTGGATTTTCCGGTGGAGCAGACTCGGTATGTCTGCTGTTGGTATTGGAAGAACTAAAAAAACAGTATGATTTTTCTTTCTGCGGGGTTCATGTGGAGCATGGTATCCGTGGAGAGGAAAGTGAAGCAGATGCGGTATTTGCAGAGAGTTTCTGCCAGGAGAGAGGGATTCCTTTTTATCTGTATCATGTGAATGCACCGGCAAAAGCAAAGATGGAGGGAATATCCCTGGAAGAAGCAGCCCGAAAGCTGCGATATGAGTGCTTTGAACAGGCTCGGGCAGCATATGATGCAACTAAGGTGGCGGTGGCTCACCACGGAGATGACAATGCAGAGACGATGCTGTTTCATATGATCCGGGGAACGGGAGTGCATGGTATGACCGGGATTCGGCCGGAGCGAGGGCAGATTATCCGCCCACTTTTATGTGTGACAAGAGCAGAAATAGAAGCCTTTTTGGCAAGTCAGCAGGTAAGCTACTGTGTGGACAGCACCAATGGGGATGTGACCTATTCCAGAAACCGTATCCGCAGTCAGGTCATGCCGCAGTTATTGAAAATCAATCCACGGGCGGTGGAGCATATGACAAGCTTGTCGCAGCAAGTGGAGGAGTTGTATGACTATGTGAGCCGCAGTGCCTGGGAGGCAGGAAAAGGCAGCTTGAAGCTTCTGTACGGCGGCGTGTGGCTGACAGCAGATGAACCTACGGATAGTTTGACGAAACCGGCGGAGATTCGGATCGCAAAAGGTCATGTTGCAGCCATGGAACCGGTGCTGCAAAAGGAATTTTTACATCAGGTTCTTGGATTGGCAGCGGGAAGCAAAAAGGATATTGGTGCGGTTCACGTTGTAGCACTGCGCCAACTGTTTTTTGCGGAGACCGGAAAGCAGTCCAGCCTGCCATATGGCCTGGCAGCAACGGTGGGATATGAGGATGTGGTGCTTGCAAAAGAGCAAGAGAAAGACAAGGATGGGGGACGGATGTCGGAGAAGCTTGTCTGCCACAGGTCTTTGGAAGACATTCTAAAAGCATCGGTGGTTTTGGAAAATGGTCTGTCTGTCACGGCAAAAATCCTTGATTTTGATGGTGATTTGGAAAAAATACCAGAAAAAAGATATACGAAATGGTTTGACTATGATAAAATAAAGGGTACTGTTTTGCTGAGAAAACGTGTGGTGGGTGATTATCTGATCATCAACCAGAAGGGAAATCGAAAAAAGCTGAAAGAATATTTTATTCACGAAAAGATTTCCCGGGAACAGAGAGAGCAGACCTGGCTTTTGGCCGAGGACTCTCATATTATCTGGATCATAGGGCATCGGATCAGTGAAGGGTATAAGGTAACAACAGATACAAAACAAATTTTAGAGGTACGAGTAGAAAAGGAGAACTGACATGGGCGAAACAATTCGAGAGATGTACACAGAAGAACAGGTAACATCTAAAATTGCAGAATTGGCGGCACAGATTAATGAGGATATGAAGGGAGAGCCTGTTACTATTATTTGTATTTTAAAGGGCGCAAGCTTTTTTGCATGCGATCTGGCAAAGAGACTGACAATGCCGGTCGTAATGGACTTTATGATGGTTTCCAGCTATGGTGATGGCACCGTATCCAGCGGAAATCTTCGGGTGAAAAAGGACCTGGAAGAAAGCATTGAAGGAAAAAATGTCATTGTTGTAGAAGATATTGTTGACTCTGGAAGAACATTAAAATATCTGAAACAGGATTTGAAAGACAGAGGAGCAAAGTCCGTAAAACTCTGTGCACTGCTCAGCAAACCGGCAAGACATGAAGTGGAAGTAGACGTAGAATATATCGGTTTTGTCATTCCGGATGAATTTGTTGTTGGTTACGGGTTAGACTATGCTCAGAAATACAGAAATCTCCCATATATCGGTGTTGTGGAGTTTGATTAAGGAGGATTTTTTGTTTGAAACGATCACCACTTAGAAGTATTGGTATCTATATTATTGTGCTGTTAGTAGTTTTTATGTTGATGTCATCTGTGAACTCTAAGAGCTACTACAATACAGGATATACATTTGACCAATTTAAAACAGCGATTCAGAACGAACAGGTAGAAAAGGTTATTATCAGTCAGAACCGGGAAGTTCCAACTGGTAATGTGGCGGTTACCTTTGAGGATGAATCGACCCAGCGCTTTAGTACATCGGATGTGAATGAACTGCAGGCTTTTCTCGAGGAAGAGGGGTTTGCGAATTATACGGTGTCTGATATGCCGGGAACCAACTGGATGATTTACCTGCTTCCTGCGGTCGTGGAAGGTATTATTCTGGTACTGGCGTTCATGATGATCTTTAACGCCCAGGCCAATGCCGGCGGCGGTGGCGGCAACAAGATGATGAATTTTGGCAAGAGCCGGGCGCAAATGACCACCAGCGATAAAGTTGATGTGAATTTTGGCAGTGTTGCAGGTTTAAGAGAAGAAAAAGAAGATTTGGAGGAGCTGGTTGATTTCTTAAAGGCTCCGCAGAAATATACCCAGCTGGGTGCCCGTATTCCAAAGGGGGTTATTTTAGTAGGTCCTCCTGGTACTGGTAAGACCCTGCTGGCAAAGGCAGTTGCAGGAGAAGCAGGCGTGCCATTTTTCAGCATTTCCGGTTCCGACTTTGTAGAGATGTTTGTCGGCGTAGGTGCATCCCGTGTCCGCGACCTGTTTGAAGAGGCGAAAAAGAATTCCCCATGTATCGTTTTTATCGACGAAATTGATGCGGTGGCAAGACGCCGTGGTACTGGTATGGGCGGCGGCCACGATGAAAGAGAGCAGACATTGAATCAGCTTCTGGTAGAGATGGATGGTTTTGGTGTGAATGCAGGTATCATCGTTATGGCAGCGACCAACCGTGTGGATATTCTTGATCCGGCAATTATGCGTCCGGGTCGTTTTGACCGTAAGGTCTATGTTGGCAGACCAGATGTGGGCGGCCGTGAAGAGATCTTAAAGGTACATGCAAAGAACAAACCGCTGGCTGAGGATGTGGATCTGAAGCAGATCGCACAGACCACAGCAGGCTTTACAGGGGCAGACCTTGAAAACCTGTTAAACGAAGCAGCCATTGGTGCTGCACGTGAAAATCGTGTTTATATGAACCATGAAGATATTAAGAAAGCCTTTGTAAAGGTTGGCATTGGTGCAGAAAAGAAGAGCCGTGTCATTACAGACAAGGAAAAACGTATCACAGCCTTCCACGAAGCAGGGCATGCGATTTTATTCCATGTGCTTCCGGATGTGGGACCGGTATACTCTGTATCCATCATTCCGACAGGCGCAGGTGCAGCGGGTTATACCATGCCATTGCCTGAAAAGGATGAGATGTTCAATACAAAGGGGCGTATGCTCCAGGAAATCATCGTATCCCTGGGTGGACGTGTAGCAGAAGAACTTGTTTTTGAGGACATCACAACAGGAGCTTCTCAGGATATCAAGCAGGCAACTGCAGTTGCCAAAGCCATGGTTACCAAGTATGGTATGTCAGAGAATGTTGGTCTGATCAACTATGACAACGACGAAGATGAAGTGTTTATCGGCAGAGATCTGGCTCATACCAGAGGCTACAGCGAAGGCGTCGCAGCTGTCATTGATCAGGAAATCAAGAACATTATTGACGACTGTTATGAAAAGGCTCGTAACATTATCAACGAGCACAGAGCAATTCTTGACGCTTGCGCAGATCTGCTCTTAGAAAAAGAAAAGATTAATCGTGAAGAGTTCGAAGCTCTTTTTGAAGTAAAGAAGGTTGAAGCAGAAACGATGTTTGAGGAATAGGGGATAACTATTTGGTAACGTAAAAATGTGACAAAAACATTTTGATTATTTTATAATGTTTGTGCACACTTTATTAAGGTAAAGTGATATACTCATTATTGTAAAAACCCCCAATACATTATATAGTTTTTTGCTACACCCCATAGTAAAAAATACCTTCTCCTAAAAAAGGCAGCGGATCGACGGCTGCCTTTTTTATTTGTTATACGGCTTAAGGCGTCAAAATGTTTGAATTTTCTGCCACCTATAAGCCATGGGGTCAGGAAGAAAAATGTTGGATAAGGTGGAATGTCATGAATTGTGAATGTAAGGATAAGATTATTGAATGGAAGCCTCTCACCCAGCATCCGGGACTGGAAGCGGCGGCACTTTTTTCGGACGGAACGGCGGATTATCGAATTCCAACGGAGCCAAAGGTGGGCGAACCGGTGCGGATCCGATTCCGCACGGCGGAGTCCAATGTGGATAAAGTGTACTTGTGTCATGGTGAAGAGTGTATGGAGATGCCGTTGGTGGAATACACCACGGGTTTTGATTATTATGAAATCACAGTGACGCCACAGGAAGCGCGCTATGCGTATCGTTTTATGATCGAATCCGATGGATATCGGGGCTATTATGACAAGGTAGGGCTGGCAACGAACCCGCGTCCGCAGTATGACTTTGAAGTTGTACCGGAATTTTCCACGCCGGACTGGGCCAAGGGTGCTGTTATGTATCAGATCTTTATTGACCGTTTTCGCAACGGAGATCCTTCCAATGATGTGAAGGACGGGGAATATTATTACATTAACCGCCTGACCCAAAAAGTGCAAAACTGGGATAAGTGTCCGGCTGATTTTGATGTTGCCAACTTTTATGGCGGTGATATTGCCGGTGTGTGGGAAAAGCTGGATTATCTGCAGGAGCTGGGGGTAGAAGTACTTTACTTTAATCCCTTGTTCGTGTCTGCTTCCAGTCACAAGTATGATACGCAGGACTATGATTATATAGATCCACATTTGAGCAAGATCATAGAAGATGGAGGCGAGGTACTGGCACAGGGTGAGTCTGACAACAAAAAGGCGACCTTATTCCAGAACCGTGTGACCAATCTGAAAAATTTAGAGGCAAGCAACGCTTACTTTGCAGCGTTTGTACAGGAACTTCATCGCCGTGGCATGAAGATTATTTTAGATGGGGTATTCAATCACTGCGGTTCCTTTAATAAGTGGCTGGATCGGGAAGGTATCTACAAAGATAAGGAAGGATTTGCGGTGGGTGCCTATCATCAGGCAGACAGTCCATATCACAACTATTTTTCCTTCCGTGATGAAAAGGCATTCCCACAAAACGAGTCCTATGATGGCTGGTGGGGACATGACACGCTTCCGAAGTTGAATTATGAAGGCTCCAGAGAACTGGAGGACTATATTATAGAAGTAGGTAAAAAATGGATTTCCGAACCATACTGTATCGATGGCTGGCGCCTGGATGTGGCGGCGGATTTGGGGCATTCTAAAGAATATAATCACCAGTTCTGGCGCAGATTCCGTCAGGAAATGAAGGCGGTGAATCCGGATGTGCTCATTTTGGCAGAACATTATGGGGATCCAAAGGATTGGCTGCAGGGTGATCAGTGGGATACAGTCATGAATTACGATGCTTTTATGGAACCGGTGTCCTGGTTCTTAACAGGTATGGAAAAGCACAGTGAAGATTATAAGGAGTTCAAACTGGGTAAGATTGACTCTTTCTGTGATTCAATGAATCACTACACAGCGTCTTTTCAGACTCCGTCTCTGCTGTGTGCCATGAACCAGTTGTCTAATCATGATCATTCCCGCTTCTTAACGCGAACCAATCACACGGTTGGCCGTGCCTGTGCGTTGGGAGCCAAGTGCGCCAGCGACAATGTGAAAAAGTCTGTGATGAAGGCGGCGGTGGTAATACAGATGACCTGGCCAGGTGCACCGACGCTCTATTATGGGGATGAAGTGGGTGTGTGTGGATTTACAGATCCGGATAATAGACGCACCTATCCATGGGGCAATGAAGATGAAGAATTGCTGGATTTCCACAAAGATATGATTGCCATCCACAGAAACAGCCAGGCATTAAAAACAGGCTCGATCAAGTTTCTTCATGGAGAACAAAATCTTTTGTGTTATGGTAGATTCAACCGGAAGGAGCAATTTGTGGTAATCATCAACAACGATCAGTATGCCCACACGGTGGACCTGGATGTGTGGCCACTGGGAATTCCGGATGATGCGGTGCTGATGCAGATGATGTATGTAACAGAAAATGCGCATTCCACAGCACCTGTCAAATATCCGATTGAAAATGGGGTATTAAATATTTCTCTGCCAAAATCAAGCAGTGTTGTATTACGATATGTAGCTGCGGAAGATGAGAAAGAAGAAGCATAGGTTCTGATAGATAGTATGGCGGATGATTGTAAATCTGTCAGTTGTAAGAAAAGAGGCCGAAGATGGAACAGAAAAAAGCGATCATAGCCATGAGCGGCGGTGTGGACTCCAGTGTGGCAGCCCATCTGATGAAACAGAAGGGATTTGAATGCCTGGGTGTGACCATGCGATTGTATGATAAAGAATGTAATTGTCAGTGCGAGCTGGCAGGCGAATTTACCTCTAAGGATATTGAAGATGCAAAAAAGGTTGCTGATGCAGTAGGGATTCCCTTCGAAGTATGGGATTACAGAGAGGTATTTGAAAAAGAAGTGATCAAACGTTTCGTGCAGACTTATATGGACGGAGAAACGCCAAATCCTTGCGTGGAGTGCAATCATTACATTAAGTTCGGTGTGATGATGGACCGCATGTTTGCGTTGGGTTACAACTATCTTGCCACCGGCCATTATGTGCGAAATGAATACGATGCGGTAAGTGGACGCTATCTTTTAAAAAAAGCAGTGGATGCCACCAAGGACCAGAGCTATATGCTCTACAATCTGACCCAGGAACAGTTATCGCATCTGGTATTTCCGCTGGGTGACTTTACCAAGGATGAGATTCGCCAAATGGCAGGTCAGCAGGAATTGGTCAACGCCCAGAAGCGGGACAGTCAGGATATCTGCTTTGTGCCGGATGGAGAATATGCAGCGTTTATCGAGAATTATCTGGGAACAACCTTTGAAACGGGGGAATTTGTTACCACAGATGGAAAGGTGCTGGGCGCCCATCAGGGAATGATCCGCTACACTATTGGACAGCGTCGAGGCCTTGGGATTTCTGCAGCAGACCGTCTCTACGTAGTGGATAAAGACATGGAAAACAATAGAGTTATCTTAGGCAGCAACGATAACCTGATGGAAGATACGTTGGTGGCGTATAACGTGAATCTGATTTCTGTAGACAGCATTCCGGCACCAATTCGCTGTAAGGCAAAGATTCGTTATAAGCATAAAGAAGCAGATGCGACGGTAACACAGATTTCTGACACAGAAGTGAAGGTCGTATTTGATGTGCCGCAGCGCGGGATTACCCCAGGTCAGTCCCTTGTTTTGTACGATGGGGATGTGGTTATCGGCGGCGGCGTGATACGATGACAAGTATGGGGATTCAAAAGAGGGTTTTTTGTGAATAAATATCGATTAGTATTACTTGATGATGAAGAAATCGTAACAAATGGGATTCAAAAAGTATTTGACTTAGATGCCTTGGGATTTGAAGTTGTAGGGATATTTCATAATCCGGAAAAGGCTTTGGAACAGTTGGAAAACTTGCAGCCGGATATGATTATTACCGATGTCAAGATGCCACAAATGGATGGACTGGATTTTTCGCGAATGGCTAAAAAAATTTTTCCAGAGATAGAAATTGTTATTTTATCTGGTTATGATGACTTTTCTTATGCACAGGCGGCAATTAAGCTGGGTATTCGTGATTATTTGTTGAAGCCGATTAAGAAACTAGATTTCAATACAATGATGAAGGGTATGTATCAGAAAATATCTGATAAAAAAGCGGAAAAACAGTATTATCAGTCTCTGTTGGAATTTGTGGAAAATAATTATGCAGAATATAAAAATAATTTCTTCCTGAATTTGGCGGAGGGCGGAGAATTTGATGAAACACAGTATAATACGATTATGAATAAGGTGGGCTGTGATTTTCTTCGTAAGAAATATCTGTTGATTAAGGTTGATGTCTATAAGATGCCGGTAGAGATGGATTATGTGTCAGAAATTGGAAAAATATACCAGCAGATGAACGATGAATTGGTTGTATATGGACAGGTGGAAGAATTTGCAACAGACGAAAGTTTGTTTTTCTTGTTATATTCTGTAGATACGGAAGATGTATCGGACATTCGAACCACTGTGATTGATTTAATGGAGGCATTACGTCAGAAAGGGATTGCATTGGCCGCAGGTATTAGTTTGGAACATCAAGGGCCAGAAGAATTTTTCCTGGCGCGAAATGATTGTATCCGACAGATTTTCATGAAAGAAATGCATATCGACGAAGCTTCTGATGCCAATCCGATACGTCAGTCAGAGAGCAATCTAAATGTGCCATATATGGAGCTTGAAAATCTTTTTCGTGGGATTTCCATGAAAGATGGGGATGTCATGCGGCGGTCTATCGATAAACTGTATGACATTTCAGGAGACACCAGTAATAATCTATATAGGGAGTATAGTGTAACAATTACGTTCCTGATTTTACTGCGTATGTGTCAGTTACAGAACAAGTACGATTTCAGCAGGCACATTGTAAGCCCTGAATTGTTAGACTTAAAACATCTCAAAAAGGTTCATTCGACGTCAGAAGCGCAGAAAAAATTGGTGGAAGGTTTTGCAACAGCTTTGTCTGAGCTGATTGCAGAAAAAGAAATCTCTGAACCATCTAAAATGATTGTGGCAGCATTGACCTATATCAATGGACATTTTTGCGAAAATATTTCTCTGGCCGATGTGGCAGAGAATATCAATATCAGTAAAAACTATCTCTGTGATATTTTCAAAAAAGAGTTGGGCATTACGTTTATGAATTATGTGACATCTCTGCGTATTGAAAAGGCAAAAGACTATTTGGCAAATACCGATATGAAAATGTATGAAGTATCCTGTGCAGTGGGGTATAGTGATTACGCATATTTTTCTCAGATTTTTAAAAAGCATACAGGGACAACGCTCTCTGCATATCGCAGACAGAATTAAAGGAAAAAGAAACTCTTTTACAGAGTTTCTTTTTTTGGTAAATGAATATGACAGAACGTTTGTGTGTCTGTTTTTTCATAAGAAATGCCATATGCATCTCCGCACATAATCTTTATACGGCGGAAAATATTTTGAACACCGTAACCATCTTT
>JAFUPY010000050.1 GCA_017472565.1 Eubacterium sp. | reverse complement strand
GAGCTGAACAACTTTTGTTGTAACTGCCATAGCTGTCTCTGCCGCAAAGAGTTTAGCCATAGCGGATTCTTTACCATAAGAAACTTTTGCTCCGTGTGCAGCCTGAGTTTTTTTGTAAGCTGCATCATAAACTAACCAACGAGCTGCACAGATTCTTGCTTCCATATCAGCAATCTGGAACTGTGTATTCTGGAATTTGGAAAGCGGTCTGCCAAACTGTACTCTCTGCTGAACATACTGAACGAGTTCATCCTGAGCACCCTGTGCAATACCAAGTGCCTGAGAAGCGATACCGATACGTCCACCATCAAGTGTAGCCATAGCAATGTTGAAACCTTTTCCTTCTACGCCAAGGAGGTTTTCCTTTGGAACGATAAAATCCTGGAAAATGATTTCTGTTGTAGAAGAAGCACGGATACCCATTTTATCTTCAACTTTACCAACTGAGAAACCTGGGAAGGATTTTTCTACGATAAATGCAGAGATTCCTTTTGTTCCTTTGGATGGATCTGTCATAGCGAATACGATAAAGATATCAGCTACACCACCATTTGTGATGAAAATCTTGGATCCGTTCAGTACATAGTGATCGCCTTCAAGAACAGCTGTTGTCTGCTGTCCGCTAGCATCTGTACCAGCTTCTGGTTCTGTCAGACAGAAAGCACCGATTGTGTCTTTTGCAAGACGTGGTAAGTATTTCTGTTTCTGTTCTTCGTTACCAAATCCATAGATTGGATAGCAGCACAGAGAGTTGTGTGCAGAAACAATAACAGCTGTAGATGCACATTTTTTAGCAAGTTCTTCAACTGCGATTGCATAAGAAACGTAGTCTGTACCTGCTCCACCGTACTGTTTTGGAATAGTCATACCCATAATGCCATAACGGAACATTTTTTTCACGTTATCCATTGGGAATTCTTCTGTAAGATCAATCTCAGCAGCTAATGGTTTTACTTCATTCTCAGCGAATTCAGCAACCATTTTTCTAACGAGTTCCTGTTCTCTTGTCAATGAAAAATTCACAGTCATTATCTCCTTTTACTATATTATATAGGGGCTGCATTACACAGCCCTATTTAGTTCATTATTTTGCAGCTTTTGCAGCTTTGATAGCTTCGATCAGCATTGGACCAACTTTGAAAAGGTCTCCGTTGATTCCGTAGTCTGCGATTTCGAAGATTGGTGCATTTGCATTTTTGTTAACTGCGATGATGCATTCAGATTCCTGCATACCTGCTTTGTGCTGGATTGCTCCGGAAATACCAAGTGCGATATAGATCTTTGGATGTACTGTTTTACCTGTCTGACCTACCTGGTGATCTGCTGTCATCCAACCGCTGTCGATTGCTGCACGGGATCCACCTACTACACCGCCGAGAACTTCTGCAAGTTCTTCTGCGATCTTGATACCTTCTTCTACGTTTGAAGAAATACCACGGCCTACAGATACTACGTATTCTGCTCCTACAAGGTCTACAAGTTTCTTAGCAGCTTTTACTACTTCTACTACTTCTGTCTGAAGATCTGCATCTGAAAGTTCAAACTGTGCTTTTACGATTTCTACTGCTTCTGCTTTCGCTGCATCGAATTCGCCTTTTTTCAGTACACCTGGTCTTACTGTTGCCATAGATGGACGGAATCTTGGGCAGATGATTGTTGCCATCAGGTTTCCACCGAATGCCGGACGTGTCATCTTAAGATCTCTTGCTACATCATGTGGTTTGCCAAGTACTCTTGCAGAGTTTGTTTTTGCGATTCTGTCTTCGCTAAGTACAGAGTTGTTTCTTAAGAAATCCTGGTACAGCTCTACATCTACATCAAGGTGTGTACAGTCTGCACAAAGTCCTGTGTGAAGTCTTGCTGCACAACGTGGACCAAGGTCACGTCCGATGTTTGTTGCACCGATCAGGAAGATTTCTGGTTTTTCGTCTGCGATGATATCACAGATTACTTTTGTATATGCGTCTGTTGTGTATACGCCAAGTCTTGGATCGTCTGCTACGATTACTTTATCTGCTCCGTATCCGCCAAGTTCTTTTGCGATGCCTTCTACATTGTCACCAAGAAGAAGTCCAACAAGTTTTACTCCAAGCTGGTCTGCCAGTTTACGTCCTTCGGAAATAAGTTCGAAGTCTGTTGGCATCAGTTTTCCTTCTCTCTGCTCACAGAATACCCATACATCCTTAAAAGCAGATACATTACTACTATCGAAATTTTTCATGTTCTCTTTCTCCTCTCTTAGATGATGTGTTTTTCTGCCAGGATTCCTGCCAGTTTGTCGCATGTTGCCTGATCTGCACCTTCAAGCATCTGTCCAGCACCTTTCTGTGGTGGTGTGAAGGATGTGAGGATGTTTGTTGGAGATCCTGCAAGACCGATGTTTGTTACGTCGATCAGTGGGTTGTCTTTCAGTGTATTGTAATCGAATACTTCCATTGGTTTGGAGTATGTTTCATAAATACCACCGATGCTCATATATCTTGGCTCGTTCAGTTCTTTGATACATGTGATCACACATGGTGTCTGAACTTTGATTGTCATATATCCGTCTTCCAGTGCACGGTCTACGATCAGTGTGTCGCCATCTTTTTTGATGTTCTGAGCGTATGTTACCTGTGGAAGGTTCAGTTTTTCTGCGATCTGTGGGCCTACCTGAGCTGTATCGCCGTCGATAGCCTGACGTCCGCACATTACGATATCGTCTTTTTCAAGTCCGATGTTATCGATTGCTGCTGCAAGGATCTGGGATGTTGCATATGTATCGGATCCACCGAATTCACGTCCGGATACGAGAACTGCTTTATCTGCTCCACGTGCCATGATCTCACGAAGCATTCCTTCTGCTGGTGGAGGACCCATTGTTACTACGATAACTTCGCAGCCTGTTTCATCTTTTAATTTAAGAGCTGCTT
>JAFUPY010000049.1 GCA_017472565.1 Eubacterium sp. | reverse complement strand
TATGCATGCAAAGTTTCTGAAAAGAGAAAGTCTTGATGAAGGAATGCATAACAAGGTTATGGATCTTTTTAAAAAATATTTGCTGGTGGGTGGACTACCGGATGCGATTAACTCTTTTTTGACTGATAGCAATATCATGAAAGTAAGAGCTATTCAGGGCGAAATCCATGATTACTATGGTGCAGATGCATCTAAATATGAGATGGATTCGAATAAGAAGTTGAAGGTAAAACGAATTTTTGATATGATTCCATCTTCTCTAGAGAATAAAAAGAAGCGAATTGTCATCAAGAATATAGAAGGAAAGGACTGGAAACAGTCAAGGGATTATCAGGATGAGTTTGATTCCCTTTCTGTAATTCCTGTTGAGGTAAAATCCGGCAAGGACTATATGGTTCACAGTGCATTGAATGGCTTTTTGAAAAATGATGATTACGGCGCAAAATATGGATATGTATTTTCGAATGAGAGAATCACTACTGAAAAAAATAAAGCGTTGTATATGCCGATTTACTATGTGATGTTTTTGAAGCCAGATAATAATGGGAAATAGACATTTAAACGAATTAAAAAACGACATCTCGAAAAGGAAGAAGAAATTATCTTAAGAGATGTCGTTTTTGTATTCATATATTTATACTATTATACAAATATAACGTTATTTCAGTAATTATTTTGTATCTTCTAACTATTCTTAGAAAAATTCCTTTTGTTTCTAAAAAAAACACCAATTATACAAAAAACCTCTATGCCTTAGTTACCATTTGGTGTTATACTACCCATTAAACAGATCACATAGCTTATGGTAGGTGTTTTGTTAACAATCACAATTTAAGAGGGAATCAGGTGTGAATCCTGAACAAGTCCGTTACTGTGTACGAAGTGAACGCTTCAAAGTCAGATACCTCTACTTTTGTCATCCTGCGGCAACCGGGAGACAAGGGATAGGAGTCGTTGCTGTTGGTGACGGCTTTTTTATTTGGCAAAAACATATTTTTTATAATTTGTGAAATATGTGTAGGGAAAAGATTGAAGATAGGAAAAGTTAGGAATGCATTTACTGGCAATTATCATTGGTTTTCTCTTGGATCTGCTGATTGGAGATCCGCGGTGGCTCTATCATCCGGTTCGATTGATTGGAAAATTAATTGAGGTCTTGGAAAAGCCTTTGCGAAATACCTTTGCAAAAACAGAAAAAGGAGAAAGAGCAGCAGGAAGATTATTGGTAGTGCTGGTTTGTGGAATCACCACTGCAGTTGCTTTTTTGATTTTGTTTGTGTTATATCGTGTGAACTTCTGGGCAGGCTTCGTGGTTGAAATCCTCATGTGCTACCAGTTGTTTGCGGTTCGTTCTTTGCGAGACGAATCTATGAAAGTGTATCGAGAACTGGAACGAGGGGATTTACCAGCGGCTCGTTTCGCTGTTTCTATGATTGTTGGACGAGATACCGATAGTCTTGATGAAGAAGGGGTAACGAAGGCAACGGTAGAGACCATTGCAGAGAATACTTCAGATGGAACCTTGGCACCGTTGTTTTATATGATGATAGGTGGGCCTGTGTTGGGTTGGTTCTATAAGTCAGTCAATACTATGGATTCCATGGTGGGGTATAAAAATGATAAATACATAAACCTTGGTCGTTGTGGAGCGAAGTTTGATGATGTGTTAAACTTTATTCCGGCAAGACTGTGTGCGATATTTATGATCATTGCCTCTGGTTTCATGGGATTAGATGCAAAAAATGCGTATCGTATATTCAAACGTGACAGATTCAATCACGCCAGTCCAAACTCTGCACAGACAGAGGCGGTCATGGCGGGAGCGTTGAATGTACAGTTGGCAGGAAATGCTTATTATTTTGGCAAGTTATATGAGAAACCAACCATTGGCGATGCCAACAGGCCGATTGCATACAAAGATATTAAAGAGCCAATCATTTGCTGTACATGACATCGATTGTGGCAATCGTAATTTTTGGCGCGATTCGTGTGATGGCAGGAGTGTTGGTGAATTTGTTATACATAATGATTTGAGTTTTAGGAGGAGTTGTGTTTGTAATGTGCTGCAGACACATCGTATAGACAGCTATGCAGAAACAGGTACACGGCGGAGATATATACTCCAAATCTTATAAACTGGATTTTTCCACCAATATAAACCCCTTTGGAATGCCCGATAGTGTGATGCTGGGAGCACAAAAGGGGATTACTTTGGCAATTCATTATCCGGATGTGGAATATCGAGAACTTCGAAGCGCCATTGCGGCTGTGGAGGCCATTGCACCTGAGTGGATTGTCTGCGGGAATGGTGCAGCAGAAGTAATCTTCGGTTTGGTGTTAGCAAAAAGACCAAAGACAGGTTTGTTGATTGCACCTGGTTTTGCAGAGTATGAACAGGCGTTAAAGACTGTGGATTGTGAGGTAACGTTTTATCAGTGCCAGAGAGAGAATGGCTATCTGGTGGACGTAGATTATCTGGACTATTTGGAGCAAAAACCAGAGATTGCATTTCTGTGTAATCCAAACAATCCTACAGGTGTTTTAATTGAGGAAGAATTACTGGATCAGATTATTGATACTTGTAAAAAGAACAATATCCTGCTAGTGCTGGATGAATGCTTCTTAGAGTTTGTGGCGAAGGAAAAGCAAAATCCTCAAAAAGGACGTTTGGCGGATGTACCACAGCTCTTTATCCTGAAAGCGTTTACCAAGATGTATGGTATGCCGGGACTGCGTCTGGGTTATGGTATGTGTTCGGATGAAGTTCTTCTGAACAGAATGAAGGAAGTGCTTCAGCCTTGGAACGTGTCTATGCCAGCCCA
Source organism: Eubacterium sp. (assembly GCA_017472565.1). Taxonomy (GTDB): domain Bacteria; phylum Bacillota; class Clostridia; order Lachnospirales; family Lachnospiraceae; genus Brotonthovivens. Next base: position 19,510 of record JAFUPY010000049.1, on the reverse strand, counting down.
GTATGCGGGAATAGAGGCATTAAGAGAAACAGAATTTGTGAATATGACCCGTGACTACGTACAGAAGGAGCGGGCGTATATGATAGCAGAATTGAAAAAAATTGGTTTTACTGTGTATGATTCTCAGGCGAATTATATATTTTTTGAAGGGCCGGAGAATCTGTTTGATGTGTGTGAGAACCGTGGTATCTTAATTCGAGACTGCAGCAATTATCGCAATCTTACAAAAGGATGCTATCGAGTTGCGGTGAAGCGTCCAGAAGAAAATGAGGAACTGCTGGAAGTGCTTCGTGCACATCATACAGCACAAAGGAGATAGAAAAAGATGGCAAAAGCAATTATGATTCAGGGGACTATGTCCAATGTAGGCAAAAGCCTGTTAACAGCAGGTCTGTGCCGCATTTTTAAACAGGATGGATACAAGGTTGCCCCATTTAAATCACAGAATATGGCACTGAATTCCTTTATCACAGATGAGGGATTGGAGATGGGAAGAGCCCAGGTCATGCAGGCGGAGGCAGCAGGAATCAAACCATCTGTGTTGATGAATCCGATTCTGTTAAAACCAACCAATGATGTGGGAAGTCAGGTCATCGTAAACGGCGAGGTGCTTGGAACCATGTCTGCAAGAGATTATTTTGCATATAAGAGCGAACTGATTCCAGATATTATGAAGGCGTATAACACATTAGCTGCCGAAAATGACATTGTTGTAATTGAAGGTGCAGGAAGCCCAGCAGAGGTCAATCTGAAAAAAGATGATATTGTAAATATGGGTATGGCAAAAATGGCCAATGCACCTGTATTGCTGGTGGGAGATATTGACCGAGGTGGCGTGTTTGCTCAGTTGATTGGTACAGTAGATCTGCTGGATGAAGACGAGAAAGCGTTGGTAAAAGGTCTGATCATCAATAAGTTTCGAGGAGACAAGACAATTCTTGATCCAGGTATTAAAATCATTGAAGACAAGACCGATATTCCAGTGGTTGGGGTAACTCCGTATGTGCACATTCAAGTGGATGATGAGGACAGTCTCAGCAGCCGTCTGGACGGAAAACAGGAAGTGGAGTTGATTGACATTGCGGTTATCCGCGTTCCAAGAATCTCTAACTTTACAGACTTCAATCCATTTGAGATGGTGGACGGCGTGTCTTTGCGCTATGTGAAGCATGTAGGAGAGCTCGGCAATCCAGACATGATTATTTTACCTGGAACCAAAAACACCATGGAAGATCTGTTATGGATGCGCCAGAATGGTCTGGAAGCAGCGATTTTGAAGCTGGTGAAAGCAGGAACTCCTGTATTTGGTATCTGCGGTGGCTATCAGATGCTGGGTGAAACCTTAAGCGATCCGAATGGAGTGGAAAGCGGTGGCGAGATTCGCGGAATGGGTCTACTGCCGATGGATACGGTGTTTGCAGGGGACAAAACCAGAACCCGTGTAACAGGCACTTTTAATCAGGTAAATGGCGTATTTGCCAACCTGTCAGGTGTTGCGTTCGAGGGCTATGAGATTCATATGGGGGTATCCACCAGACGAGAAGGTGGCAAGGCTTTGACCCAGTTGGAACCAACAGGAACAGCCGACGGTACATGGACAGATCAGATCTTTGGAAGCTATGTCCACGGTATTTTTGATAAAGAACAGGTGGTAAAAGAAATCGTCATTGCCCTTGGAAATAAAAAAGGTATCGATATGACATCGGCCACAGCCTTTGACATTGATACATTCAAAGAAACTCAGTATGATATTCTGGCAGAAGAGATGCGCAAACATCTGGATATGGAAAAAATATACCAGATTCTTGGGCTAGAGCGATAGAATGTCTCACTTGAATCATGATATAGAATGAGTAGCAGAAAAGAGGAAACCATGAAAGGAAAACTGTATGGCGTAGGGGTTGGCCCTGGTGACCCAGAATTATTAACCTTGAAAGCTGTTAGAATAATCAAAGAAGCAGATGTTGTTGTGGTTCCGGGCGCGAAAAAAGAAGAAACTGTGGCATATAAAATCGCCTTAGGTGCGGTGCCTGAGTTGGCACAAAAGCATGTGTTGGAAATTGCCTGGCCAATGACAAAAGATATGGATAAGCTGCAGCAGGTGTATGAGGCTGCAAGCGATACCATTGCAAATATGTTGGACGCAGGCAAAATGGTAGTTTTTCTTACCCTGGGTGATCCTTGTATTTACTCTACTTATCTGTATATTCATGAACTGATTAGCAGGAAGGGATACGACACAGAGTTGATCAATGGTATTCCATCTTTTTGTGCAGTGGCAGCCAGGTTAAACAGTGGATTGGTGGAACGTGACCAACGGTTACATGTGATTCCTACACTGGAGCATTTGGAAGAAGATCTTCAATTGACAGGTACCAAGGTTCTAATGAAATCAGGAAAACAGATTGGTAATGTAAAAGAAGAATTGTCCAATTTGGATGGAACCTTTGCTATGATTGAGAATTGTGGCATGGAAAATGAAAGCATTGTTTGTAACTCCAAAGAGATTCCGGAAAATCTTGGATATTATGTGACAATTCTTTTGAAAGAAAGGTAAATTTTTTGGTTTTTTAGATAGAAAGGATTCTTCCAAAAAAATTTTGGAAGAAAGAATAAATATTACATTGTAGAGAATGACTTGTAATAATAGGATATTCTCTGGAGAAGTCTGTTTGGATGCAGATTTTCCATGACAATTGAATACACTTGAAATGGTTTCATGGAAGTCGGGTGAGAGTCCCGCGCAAGGCCGTTACTGTATTTCGTGATATCTTTGGCAGATGCCACTGAGCAATTGGGAAGGCGTCAAAGATGTGCGTTTCGCACAAGCGATAAGTCAGGATACTTGGGATCATTTTATCACAGAAATGTGACAGATTCACCTCTGCGGACAACCAGAGCAATGAATGTAAGGACAGGAGATACAAGGATTAGAACCAGACTAAACTGGGACAGTCATATCTTATCCGTTATATAATTGTTTGTTGGAGACTTGCAGGTGACTGCAGGTCTCTTTTTATATAACAGACCGTACCTTCGAAGAAAGTGGAATTTGAGTGGTTCAATGCGTAACAATATGGCAGCAGTTCATAGGTGTGAGGAATTGTTGCTCAAATTACACAAATTTAGGAGGTTATTTATGAAGAAAAAATTCACACGATGGTTAGTAGTGATGATGTCAATCATCATGGTATTGTCAACGTCATTAGGGGCGTTGGCGGCAGCGGATGGGGCTGCTTCGGTGCAGAGCACATCTGAAGCAACAAATAGTAAATTGAAAGATGGCACTTACACAGCAACATCATTTACATTTGTTAAAACATCAACAGGTCAGCCTGGGAAAGCAACTGTTACCCTTGATAACAATCAAGTGGTAGTTACTGATGGAATTGCTTATGCAAGCATTACTACATCAAGTACTTCTATGACGAAAGCAGTTGTAGATGGCGTAACCTATGAAATCAACAATGGAAAGTTCACGATTCCAACAAAGTTAAACGAAGATACAATCGTTGTTATTACAACGGTGGCGATGTCTTCTCCAACTGATGTTTCTTACACCATGCATATCACTGCAGATGTACCAACAGAAGAACCTGAGACACCAGCTGTATTACCAAATGCTAATTGGAAAGATGGCTATTACAAAGCTACAGCAACGGTTCCAGATGGCACAGATGTATCCGGTGACAAATATCCAAAACAGGGATATGACATTGATGTTACTGTTCAGATCAAAGATGGATATATTGTTGATCTGAAATATTCAGACAAGCTGGAAATGGATGGTAATTATCCATATAAAGTGTGGGCAATGGACGGCCATTATAGCTGGGAGGAAGATGATGCGACCAATGGAAATGCGAAAACTTGGTCAGAAGCTTGGACATATGTACCTGGATTGGCAGAACAGATGATAGCTAAAAATAGTCCTGAAGTAGATGCTGTTTCAAGTGCAACAAAGCTTAGCAATGCGATTAAGGTTGCAGTAACAGAAGCGTTAGTAAAAGCAGAAACTGGTATATCAGATGCAGCGCCTTATACACCAGAAGCTACTCCTGAAACAAATCCAGTGATTGCACCTGAGGGTGTGTATGATGTGACAGCAGATTTAGAAAATCATACTGTTATAGATGCAACACTTACATCTAAAGATGGAAAGATGACAGCGCTGATTACTTTAACTGGAACAGGATACGATTATATGTATTTTGGAACAGAAGCAGAAGCATATGCTGCTGGTTCTGGCAGTATGATTCGATACATTGGTATCAAACAGTATCAGAATGCCAGTGGAGCAACAAAGAACGGATATCAGTTCCTTGTTCCTGTTGAATCTTTGGATAAAGATATCGATCTTATCGTTCATGCCAAGAGTGGAAATAACTGGTTTGAAAGAACCATCAGATTTGATTCCTCTACCTTACAGAAAGTAACATGGCAGGATGGTTTATATACAACAACTGCAACTGTTCTGGATGGTTCTAAGATTTCCGGAGACAAATATCCTGCAGATGGATATGAACTCCTTATGACAGTAGAAGTTAAGGACGGCAAGATTGCAGATGTCAGATATGCACAGTCATTAGAGAATGATTCCAATGTCAGCTACAAAGAATGGGCTATGGAAGGCCATTATCAGTACAATGAAACTACAGACGCATGGACGTACTGTAAAGGTGTTGCTGAACAGGCAGTAACTGGTAATTCTCCAATGATTGATACTGTATCTGGAGCAACTAAGGCAGTAAAAGCACTTAATGTTGGTTTATATGCTGCATTAGAGAGAGCAGAAACAGGTGCTGTAGATACAGAAACACCAACACCTTCTGTTGTTCCTGAAACAGAAAATGTAATTGCAGATACTGGTTTGTACAAAGTAGCACCATCCAGTGTAGAAACAACACTTGGCCTTGCAGATACAGTTGCTGTAGATATTACATCTCAGGATGGCAAGATGATGGCTTTAGTAACATGGTCAAGCAAAGGTTCTTATGATTATCTGTATGTTGGTACAGAAGAGGAAGCATATCAGGCTGGCAAAGCTGGATTATGTAGTCCTGTAGGAGAGCTTACATTCATTAACTCTAGTGGAAAAGAAAAGACAGGAAGTCAGTTCCTGATTCCATTGACTTCTCTGGATAAAGAGATCCTTGTTCTTGCTCATGCAAAATCTTCCGATAACTGGTTCCATAGAACAATTAAGATTAATTCAGCTGATTTAATCTTGGTTGACGACCTTCAGCCAGATACACCAGATAATGATACAGAAAACATCATCCTTCCTGATGGAACATATTCTGTAAATGTTGATACAGGAGCAAAGATGTTTAAAGTTGTTGACTGCAAATTAGTTGTAGAAGGTGAAGAAGTCACTGCAGTTGTAACTCTTTCTTCTAACGGATACGACTACTTATATGCGGGAACGGCAGCGGAAGCTGAGGCAGCAGGAACTGAAAGCTGGAGCAAATGGGTAAAAGAAATTCCTTCTGGTGATAAGACACAGAGAGTATACACACTTTCCATGACAAAAGAGGATCTGACAAAAGGATTAGCAATCGCTTCTCATTCAGAAAGCAATGGTAAGTGGTTTGACAGAAATATGAACTTTGATCTGGAATCTATGAAAGTATACTCTGTTGGCACAAGTGTAGAAGATGCCATCAACAATGTTGTATCTGACAAAGTAGAAGCAGATTCTAACACAGGCTCCGGCAACACAGGTAACTCTAGTTCCACAGGTGATTCCAATACAGGAACCACTGACAAGGATGACACCTTAACAGAAGACGAAATCCAGGACAAACTGGAAAACGTTGATGATGAAAAAGAAGTTAAAGACGGTACATACAAACCTGAATTTGGTTTCACTGGTGGTTCTGGACGTGCAACTATCTCCTGCAGCAAAGTAGTTGTTAAGGATGGCAAGGCAACAGCAACCATTACGTTCAACAGTCCAAACTTTACATGGGTAAAATCCCTTGGAAAGACTGTTACAAATGAAAACAAAGGTGGCAACTCCACATTTACAATTCCTGTTAACTTAAATGGCAAGACAAATATTGTTGCGGAAACAACAGCAATGTCACAGCCTTATGAAGTGGAATACACATTATACTGCTTCATTGACGGCACTAAAGTTACAACATCGAATGCGAACAAATCTGACGATGTTATCGAGTTAGAAGGTACAACAGCACCAGAGAAGGATGACGCTGCTGCAGAAGACAGTGCATGGGGTTCTTTCTACGATGATAAAGAGTCAGAAGATGCGGCAGCAGATACAGCTGTGGTACAGAGCAATGATACTCTTGTAAAAGTGCTGACGGTAGCATTGATTCTTGTATGCATTTATGCGGCAGCAGGTACCATTTTCGCAATAGCAAAAATGCGCAAGATGAAGGGAGAATAATGACATGAAAAAAGGGTTGGTTGCAGTGCTGCTTGCAGCACTGCTGGCAAGCCTCTGTATCGGCTGTGGGGAAACAACCACCTCCAGTGGGGGTGCTGGAGACACTTCCACACAGACAGAAACCAGTACAAAGGCAGATCTCAATGCGCCTGATATTGAGGGGCTGACATATGAGTCTACCGTAGAACTGGAATATGCAGAGCGTTTTAAGATATATCGTTATGAAGGCGGATATTCTGTTATCCGTGTCTATGATGGAAGAGATTACATTTTGATTCCAGAAGGAGGAGAAGTACCTTCTGATCTTCCAGGCAATGTAACTGTAATGCAGAAGCCATTGGATGATATTTACATCCAGGCAACTTCTTCCATGTGTTTCTTTGCTTCTTTGGATGCCATGGATCATCTCCGTTTATCAGGAACACAGATTGATGGCTGGTATGTAGATGAGGCAGTGGAAGCGATGGAGAACGGTGAACTGATCTTTGCAGGAAAATACTCTGAACCTGACTATGAGCTGTTGGTGTCTGAATCCTGTGATCTGGCACTGGAATCTACCATGTTGTTACACAATCCAGAGGTATTGGAAAAGTTGGAAGAAATGGGGATTCCTGTTTTTATCGAACGTTCTACCTATGAGAAAAATCCATTGGCTAAGATTGAATGGATCAAGGTTATCGGAGAGATGGTAGACGAACCGGAAGCTGCACAGGAAATTTATGATGTGCAGAAAGGTTATGTACAGAGTTTGGATGACTTTGAAAATACAGAAAAAACAGTTGCGTTTTTCTATGTAAATGATAACGGTGTAGTCGTTACAAGAAAATCTTCGGACTATCTGCCGGCAATGATTGAACTGGCCGGCGGTCGTTACTGTTTTGAAAATCTGGGTGATCCGGAAAAAGCAACTTCTGGTGTCAACATGACCATGGAAGAGTTCTATGCAAATACCAAGGATGTGGATTATCTGATCTACAATGCTTCCATCGCAGATCCATTGGAAAGCATTGACGATCTGATTGCAATTAATTCACTGTTTGCTGATTATAAAGCTGTAAAAGAAGGCAATGTATGGACAACCGGAAAGTCACTGCATCAGGCAACGGATGCCCTTGGTGCAATGATTCTGGATATCAATACGATGCTTACTAATGACAGTGCAGAAGAATTGACTTATATGAAACGTCTGCACTAAGGATAAGAGGAAAGAAAATGCAGGAAACAAATAACAACGTATCACAAAATACAGAACTAAGGGCAAAGATTGCCAGTGATACCGCAAAAAAAAGAGCCCGCTATGTGCTGGTATTTGCCATTATGGCACTACTGTTTTGCTTTATCATTGTGTTGAATATTAACATTGGTTCTGTACATATTTCTGTAAAAGAGATTATTGGAATCCTGTTTTTAAAAACAGGAGAAGGAGATGTGAATTATAACATCATCTGGTCCATCCGACTTCCTCGTATTTTCATGGCAGCAATTTTAGGAGGAGCTCTGTCTTTGGCAGGGTTCCTCTTACAGACGTTTTTTAACAATCCAATTGCCGGGCCTTATATTTTGGGTATTTCATCCGGTGCCAAGATGGTTGTTGCACTTGTCATGATTGTATTTTTGGAACGGCTGGGAAGTGTTTCTTCTCTGATGATGGTGGCAGCGGCTTTTATTGGTTCTATGATGTCCATTGGATTTGTATTGTTGTTGGCAAGAAAAATTAAAAATATGGCAGTTTTGCTGGTTGGCGGTATTATGATCAGTTACATTTGTTCTGCCATTACAGACTTTGTGATTACATTTGCCAATGACTCCGATATTATCAACCTTCACAGTTGGTCCATGGGCAGTTTTTCCGGCTCCAGTTGGGACAATTTAAGATTGGCAACGATTATCATTTTAATTACATTTTTTATTACTTTTTTTATTGCAAAACCGATTGGTGCATTCCAGATGGGCGAGGCATATGCCCAGAGTATGGGTGTGAATATTAAGGTTTTTCGAGTGGCACTGATTCTGTTGTCCAGTGTGCTTGCTGCCACAGTTACCGCTTTTGCGGGACCGATTTCTTTCGTAGGAATTGCAGTACCGCATCTGATTAAGCGAGGATTAAATACGGCAAAACCATTGATTGTCATCCCGGCAACCTTTATTGGCGGTTCCGTATTTTGTATGTTCTGTGACCTGGTTGCAAGAACAGCATTTGCACCAACAGAGTTAAATATCAGCACCGTTACTTCTATTTTTGGTGCGCCTGTGGTAATTACCATGCTGCTTAGAAGACATAAGGGAGGAAAGTAATGGGAATTTATTTTGAAACAAAAGACCTGGCTGTAGGTTACCATGGAAAACCTCTCATTCATGATATTTCGGTCAGCATTGAAAAGGGTGAAATCGTTACACTGATTGGGCCAAATGGTTCTGGTAAATCCACGATTTTAAAGTCCATTACCAAGCATCTGGCAACGATTCACGGAACGGTGTATGTAGGCAAGGATGAGATTGGACAGATGTCATACAAGGATTTGTCCAAGAAAATGGCAGTGGTTCTGACGGAACGAATCAAACCGGAATTGATGACCTGTCGAGATGTAGTAGCCTCCGGACGTTATCCATACACCAACCGTCTGGGGGTGCTGTCCCCAGAGGATGAAGAGATTGTGAATCGTTCTATGGAACAGGTAAATGTGCTTGAGTTGTCACAGCGAAGCTATGAAGCAATCAGTGATGGACAGAGACAGCGTATTCTGTTGGCACGTGCAATTTGCCAGCAGCCGGAAATCATCATTTTGGATGAACCGACCTCCTTTTTGGATATCCGCCATAAGGTAGAGCTTCTGGGTATGCTTCGTAAAATGGCGAAAGAGAGTGGCACCACCGTTATAATGTCTCTTCATGAAATTGATTTGGCAGAGAAGGTTTCTGACAAAATTCTGTGTGTAAAGGGGGATATCATTTCCCGTTATGGCACACCGGAAGCGATTTTTAAAGAAACACATATCCATGAGTTATACAGTATTGAGGAATCGATTTTTAACATTGACTTTGGAAGTATTGAACTTCCGAAAATTTCTGGAAAACCAGATGTATTCGTAATTTCTGCCTGTGGCAGCGGTATTGATGTGTACCGCCGTCTGCAAAAGGACAGAATCCCGTTTTATGCGGGAATCTTATACACCAACGATGTCGATTATCAGGTGGCAAAATCGCTGGCTACAGATATTGCGGCAGAACGACCTTTTGTGAATATCAGCGATGGTGTATACAATAGAGCAATGGAACTGATGAATGCGTGTAGTCGTGTCATTGTGTGTGATTTCCCAGTGGGGGAATGCAACAAGCGACTTCTTGATTTGTTGGATGCTGCGAAAGGAAAAATAGTAGAGTACTAGACACGAGTACTTACTTCGTATGATATATGAAAAATGGATTAGAAGGAAAATATGTCATAAAAAATAATAAGAAGATGGCCTTGGGGTATACCACAGGTTCCTGTGCGGCTGCAGCGGCAAAGGCAGCCGCCCTTATGCTGTTTTCAAGACAGTCTGTGGAGGCAATAGATCTTATAACACCCAAGGGCATCTTATTGCACTTAAAAGTAGTAGATTCTGTTATTGAGGAAACATATGCGATCTGTGCCATCAAAAAGGATGCAGGTGATGACCCTGACGTGACCAACGGGGTGTTGGTGTATGCTAAGGTAACGATAGGAACAAAAAGTCCTTTTACAAAAGTTGTTATTGATGGCGGCATCGGTGTAGGCAGAGTGACTAAGCCTGGACTGGAACAGTCTATAGGAGAGGCTGCAATTAATCGGGTTCCAAGGCAAATGATTACAAAAGAGGTATTGGACATCTGCGAAGAGTGCGACTATAAAGGGGATATTTTTGTGGAGATTTCCATTCCAGAGGGTGTGGAACTGGCAAAACGAACCTTCAACCCAAGATTGGGGATTGAGGGCGGCATCTCTGTCCTTGGTACTTCAGGGATTGTGGAGCCAATGAGTGAAGCTGCACTGATATCCAGCATCAAAGTAGAGATGAAGATGCACCGAAGAAATGGGGCAGAGTATCTGGTCATTTCACCGGGCAATTATGGTGCGGCTTATCTGGCAGCAAATTTCCCAATCAATCTGAACAAAGCGGTCAAATGCAGCAACTTTGTAGGAGAGACCATCGACATGGCCGTGGAAATGGGCTATAAGGGCATTTTGTTTGTTGGTCACATTGGAAAACTGATTAAGATTGCCGGTGGGATTATGAATACCCATTCAAGAAGCGCGGATGCAAGAATGGAGATACTGGCATCCAATGCATTGCTGGCAGGGGCAGACCGGGGTACGGTTCAGGCTGTTTTAGAATCTTTGACCACCGATGAGGGTATCAAGATACTAAAGCAGGATCATATTTTGGAAGCAACCATGACACAGATCATGGAGAAAATACATTTTTACATGAGTAACCGAGCTTACCACAATCTGGAACTTGGCGTGTTGGTTTTTTCCAACGAGCACGGAGAACTGGGAAGAATCGGTGATATTGACGGACTATTTCGAAAAACAAAAGCTTGGATGGAGGAGTAGATTATGATTCATTTTGTAGGAGCGGGCTCTGGTGCCCCGGATCTGATTACTGTAAGAGGGCAGAAGTATTTGCAGGAAGCAGATGTGATTATTTACGCAGGTTCTCTGGTAAATCCAGAACTGTTGGAACAGAAAAAAGAGGGCTGTCAGGTATATAACAGCGCTTATATGACATTGGAAGAAGTCATCGATGTGATGAAGACAGCAGAGGCAGATGGCAAAATGACTGTCAGACTTCACACAGGTGATCCATGCATCTACGGAGCGATTCGTGAACAGATGGACATCCTGGATGAATTACATATTGCATACGATACATGTCCAGGTGTCAGTGCATTTTGCGGAGCTGCCTCTGCGCTGAATCTGGAATACACATTGCCAGATGTTTCCCAGAGTGTGATCATCACTCGTATGGCGGGAAGAACACCTGTGCCAGACAAGGAATCCATTCGTTCCTTTGCGGCGCATCAGGCAACCATGGTTGTATTTTTAAGTACAGGGCTTTTAGAAGAATTGAGCAAAGAACTGATTGCAGGTGGATACAATGCAGATACACCGGCTGCCATCGTGTACAAGGCAACTTGGAAGGATGAACAGAAGTTTATCTGTACAGTAGGAACATTGGCTCAGACTGCCAAGGAAAACAATATTACAAAAACAGCGCTGATGATTATTGGCGATGTGGTAACACACAGCGAATATGAGCGTTCTGAACTGTACAATCCAGCCTTTACAACAGAGTTTAGAGAAGCTTCTGTTTAGTGAGCATGGATAATAATTCCTCTTTTTGGTGAAAGGGATATGGTAATGAATAAGAAAAAAATGGCTATCGTCTGTTTTACCCCACAGGGACAAGTGCTGGCCGAAAAGGTTCAGGCAGTGTGGAGTTCCCCTGTGCTGGAAGCAGATTGGTCCATAGAATTTGTTTATAAACCTGTGCCATTTCGTGACTGGATGCTGGAGCATTTTCAGGAATTAGATGCGTTGGTGTTCATCGGTGCCATGGGTATTGTGGTGCGAGACATGGCCCCTTGCTTAAAAAGTAAGCTGACGGATCCAGCCGTAGTTGTGCTGGATGAAAAGGGACAGTTTGTAATTTCAGTATTGTCCGGGCATATCGGCGGCGGTAATGCTCTGACATTAGAGTTGGCGAAACGTGTAGGCGCAACTCCTGTTGTGACCACGTCTTCGGATGTGAATGGCAAGATTGCCATTGATGTATTTGCCCAAAAGAATCATCTGTTTATCACATCTATGAAGCAGGCAAAGCTGTGTGCTTCTGATATTGTATCTGGGTATCCTGTTAGCTTTTTCTGTGATGGGACGGTGATTGGAACGGTGCCAAGGGAGCTTGGGGGTAAAAGTCTGGAATTAAATTTGCAAGAGGCAGATGTGGATACGTATACAGATGTGGAGGATGAAATATACCAAAAAGATCCTAAAGAGAGGAAAAAAACTTCTCGGATAGTGGTTTCGCCTAAGACGCAGCAGCCTTCAGACGGTTTGCTTCATTTGATTCCACAGGCATATGTTTTAGGCGTTGGATGTAAAAAAGGCACATCGAAAGCTCAGTTAGAAGCTCGTATAAAGGAAGAACTGGATAAGCTTGGCATTGACATTCGAAGTATCAAAGGGATGGCTTCCATTGACATCAAACAGGAGGAAGCGGGACTTTTGGACTTTGCGAAAAAACGTCGGATTCCAATAGCCTTTTATTCGGCAGAAGAATTGTCCAAGCTGGAAGGCGATTTTACGCCGTCCAGTTTTGTTTCCACTGTTACTGGTGTGGAAAATGTCTGTGAACGGGCTGGTTTTATGTTGGCCAAAGAAAATGGTGCCACAGCGTTATCGGATTGTCTGGTTTTACCAAAGTCAGGCAAGGACGGCGTGACGGTGGCGATAATGAAATTAGATTGGAGTGTTCGATTTGACTAAGATATATGTAGTAGGAATTGGTCCTGGTGCTTACGAAAAAATGACCATTCAGGCAGCAAACGTGTTGGAAAGCTGTGATGTGATTGTAGGCTATACCGTATATATTGATCTGGTGAAAGACCATTTTCCTGGAAAAGAATTTTTAACAACACCGATGAAAAAAGAGGTGGCACGCTGCGAACTTGCTTTTGAAGAAGCGGCTAAGGGAAAGACCGTTGCCATGATCTGCAGTGGTGATGCCGGTGTGTATGGGATGTCAGGTCTGATGTACGAAATCGGGGAGCGTTATCCAGAAATCGAAGTAGAATGTGTGGCTGGTGTAACTGCAGCTATCGGTGGCGGTGCCGTGCTTGGCGCACCACTGATTCATGATTTTTGTCTGATCAGTCTTAGTGATCTGCTGACACCATGGGAGAAAATTGAGAAGCGTCTGTTGGCAGCTGCGGAGGCAGATTTTGTGATCTGTTTGTACAATCCATCCAGCATCAAACGGCACAATTATCTCCAGAAAGCCTGTGACCTGATTTTACAGCATCAGCCTGAGGATTTGGTGTGCGGTACAGTGGAAAATATTGGTCGTGAGGGACAGACGGCAAAGATTTACACGTTAAAAGAACTTCGCGATACAAAAGTAGATATGTTCACAACTGTTTTTATTGGAAATTCCCAGACAAAGGTTGTGGATGGACATATGGTAACACCAAGAGGCTATCATCTATGAGAGAGTTTTTAATATTTGCAGGAACTATCGAGGGCCGCACGCTGGCAGAAACCCTGGTAGTGGTAGGTGAAAAAGTACATATTTGCGTGGCAACAGAATATGGGGAAGAAGTGTTGATGACAAACCCATGTCTTACGGTTCATCGTGGACGTTTGGATGCAACTCAGATGGCTGAACTGATGGGACAAGTGAACACAAAATATGTCATTGACGCCACACATCCATATGCTGTAGAAGCTTCTGATAACATTTTCAAAGCCTGTCAAATGGCAGATAAGAAATATGTTCGTTTACTTCGAGAGGAAGGAGACGATGCAGAGGATGAAGCTGTTATCTATGTAGATTCCCTGACTAAGGCAACCGATGTGCTGAATCAGACAGAGGGGAACATTCTCCTTACCACTGGAAGCAAGGAATTGGCCAAATATGTGGATCAGATTTCTGATATAACTAGAATCTATGCTCGCATTCTGCCGGATGGTGTTATGGTGGATGCTTGTAGAAAAATGGGATTGTTAGGAAAACAGATTATCTGTATGCAGGGACCATTTTCTGTAGAACTGAATAGGGCGATGATTAAGCAGCTTAACATCAAATATTTGGTGTCCAAAGACACAGGCGTATCTGGTGGTCTTCCTGAAAAACTTCAGGCAGCTAAGGAATGTGGTGTGAAAACCGTGATTATCCGTCGACAAAAGAAAGAGACTGGATATGCTATGGAAGATCTGCTTAATAAGTTGCTGTCGAATGAAGCATTGGAAGAGCATGTAGAAGGAAATGATGTTTTATCTGGTGCAGAAGGTTCAAAAGTGAAGAATTGTCATCAAGTCGTAACCCTCCTTGGCATCGGCATGGGAACTCTGCAGGATATGACCATAGAGGCAAGACTTGCTTGTGCTCAGGCGGATGTGATCATCGGCGCACCTCGTATGGTGGAGGCATTGCGAGAATTTGGCAAGCCATCCATGTATTCCTACAAGGCAGAGGAAATTGCAGAATATATCAGCAATCATCCAGAACAGAGCCAGATTGTGGTGGCTTTTTCTGGAGATATTGGTTTTTACAGCGGAACAAAAAAACTATTGGAAGCATTACAGAAAATGACTGTGGAAGTTCGACTTCTCTGTGGCATTTCTTCTGTTGTATATTTTGCTTCCAAATTACAGACTTCATGGGAAGATATGAAGTTGATCAGCAACCATGGAAGAGTGCAGAATCTGTTGGCTGCTGTAAAGTCTCATAAAAAAGTGTTTTCATTGGCAGGTTACGCAGAGAGTGTTCGCACAATCTGCCAGGAATTGGTAGAAAATCATATGGCCCATGTAAAGGTGTTTGTCGGTTGTCAGTTGAGCTACCCAGAGGAGCAGATTGTAATCGGAAATCCGAAAGAACTGCTTGCTTTTGCCTGTGAAGGTCTGTGTGTGGTTGTGATTGAAAACCCACAGGCGGCAGATTATGTGGTGACCCATGGATTGCCAGATGAGGCATTTGAACGTGGTAATGCGCCAATGACAAAGGAAGAAGTGCGTAGCATCTCGATTTCCAAACTGGCTTTAACGCAGGGCGCGGTGGTCTACGATATCGGTGCAGGAACAGGTTCTATCTCGTTGGAATGTGCACTGCAGGCAGTGGATGGTGTGGTATATGCCATTGAAAAAAAGGCAGACGCCTTGGAACTTTTGGCGAAAAATAAGAAAAATCTGGGAGTGGCGAATTTAGAAATTGTTGCCGGATTAGCACCAGAAGCACTTGACACATTGCCAGCACCAACCCATGCATTTGTCGGCGGCAGCAGTGGAAATATGCGAGAAATCATCGATTGCCTGCTTCAGAAAAATCCACAGGTTCGCATTGTTATCAATTGCATTGCACTGGAAACTGTGGCGGAAGTTATGGACATTTTAAAAGAAAAATCATTTTCCCATCAGGATATTGCTGCAGTTTCTGTAGCCAAGTCCAAGACGTTGGGAAGTTATCATATGATGATGGGACAGAACCCTGTCTATGTCATCACGTTACAGGAGGTAGTTTCATGAATCTGCCAAGAATCATGTTGACAGCACCTGCCAGCGGAAGCGGGAAAACATTGATTACCTGCGGCATTTTGCAGGCGTTGAAAAATCGTGGTGTAAAACTTGCGGCCTTTAAAACAGGGCCAGACTATATCGACCCAATGTTTCACGGAAGAATCATTGGCATTCCATCTAAAAATTTGGACCGATTTTTTATCGATAAAGAGACAACAAAATATTTGTTTGCAAGGCAGGCTTCGCAAGTAGAGTTTTCTGTGATGGAAGGAGCCATGGGTTATTATGACGGAATCGCAGGAAGCACCACAGAGGCATCTGGATTTGATGTGGCGACAATTACGGATACACCGGCAGTGTTGATTATCAACACCAAAGGAATGAGCCTGTCCATCGGAGCCATCGTTCAGGGGTTCTTACAGTTTCAGCCAGACAGCAGAATCCGTGGAGTGATTTTCAATCACATGACATCTACACGATATGAAAAGGTAAAAGCGCAGATCGAAAGTGCCTATCCGGTGAAAGTGCTTGGATATGTGCCAACAGTAAAGGACTGTGTGATTGAGAGCAGACATTTAGGATTGGTCACACCAAATGACGTAGAAAACCTGCAAGAGAGATTGCAGAAGCTGGCAGCAGTGATGGAAGAAACCATTGACTTTGATGCGTTACTGGAATTGGGGCAGTCAGCTCCTGCACTGGAGTGGAAGGAACCAGAGATTTTGCAAACATTTCAGAGTATTTCTTTTGAAAATGTTGGTGGTGCATCTAATAATCACGCATCCATACATAAAAAAGTCCGTATCGGTATTGCAAAAGATGAAGCCTTTTGTTTCTTCTATCAGGACAATCTTGACCTGTTAGAGCAGCTTGGTGCGGAATTGGTATATTTTTCTCCGATCTGGGATGAACATCTGCCTGAAAATCTACAGGGTCTAATTTTCTACGGTGGTTATCCAGAATTGTATGCAAAAAAACTCAGTGAAAATCAGACCATGCTTACAGAGATTCGACAGGCCATTGATGAAGGCATGCCTTATCTGGCAGAGTGCGGTGGCTTTATGTATCTGCATGAACAGATGCAGGACATGGAAGGGATTTCCCATCCAATGGTGGGCGCCATCAAGGGAGAAGCATTCAAGACATCCAAGCTGGGGGGCAGATTTGGCTATATCTCGTTGCTGTCAAAGAAAAATCAGATCTTTGGGACGTCAGATATGGAATATCGAGGACACGAGTTCCACTATTTTGACAGCACATCCTGTGGAGAGGATTTTCATGCGCAGAAGCCATTGATGAGCAGAGGTTGGGACTGCATTCATGCGGACGAGAACCATGTGGCAGGATTTCCACATTTTTATTACTATTCCAATCCACAGATGGCGATTAATTTCTTGAAACGATGTGAGGGAGAATTACCATGAAAATAGAATTAGAAAACGTACTTCCAACCGAGATTGAAAAGAGAAGTATGGAGATTATCACCGAAGAACTGGGAGATAGAACTTTCCCAGAAGGCTATGACAAAATTGTAAAACGTGTGATTCATACAACGGCAGATTTTGATTATGCAAACAACCTGTGCTTTACAGAAAATGTGTTGGAAAAAGCCATGGATGCCATTCGTCGCGGTGCCTGCATCGTAACAGATACCCAGATGGCAAAGTCTGGCATTAACAAGAAAAAACTGGCTGAGTTCGGCGGTGAAGTGTTTAACTTCATGTCCGACGAAGATGTTGCAGAGATTGCCAAGGCAAACGGCACTACACGTGCCACAGCTTGTATGGACAAGGCCATGACCATCGACAGACCATTAATCTTTGCCATTGGAAATGCGCCAACAGCCCTGGTTCGACTTTATGAATTAATTCAGGATGGCAAGCTTCGTCCAGAACTGATCATAGGAGTTCCTGTTGGGTTTGTAAATGTGGTACCGTCTAAGGAACTGATTATGGAAACAGATGTCCCATATATCATTGCCCGTGGAAGAAAGGGTGGCAGCAACGTGGCTGCGGCAATTTGTAACGCGATATTGTATCAGATGTAATAAATATAGGATAATGAAATGAAAAGAAAAAAAATAGGAATGCTTTTACTTGCTTTTCCGCTAGTAGTAGCAATGGCTTTACTGCCTGGCTGTGGTAAAGTGAATCAGTCCGTGAACAACGATAAAAAGAATACAGAATCTTTGGATGTGCCCGTAGCAACACAAGAAGTATTTGCTATGGACACATATATGACACTGACAGGATATGGCGATAATTGTGAAGCTGCGGTTGCAGCAGCAGTAGAAGAAATACAAAGGCTGGATGCATTGTTTTCCATGGGAAGTGCCGCCAGTGAAATCGCAAAACTAAATATGGATGGTACGGTGTCTGTATCTGAAGATACTGCGGTTGTTATCTCTCAAGCATTAGAATTGTTTGATACTACAGGTGGGGTTTTTGATATTTCAATCTATCCGGTAATGGAACTTTGGGGATTTACAACAGATAATTGCAAAGAACCGACGGTGGAGGAATTATCATCAACCTTAGAATACGTGGATGCTTCTAAGATACAATATGATGCAAATGCGAAAACAGTTTCGATTCAGCCAGGTCAGGGAATTGATCTGGGTGGTATTGCAAAAGGATATACATCAGATCGTGTTGTTGAAATTTTTGAAGAATATGGATTAGAGGCTGGACTCATTGATCTGGGCGGAAACGTGCATTGTTATTCTGAGAAAATAGATGGAAGCTTATGGAATTGTGGCATTCAAGATCCAGATGATGAGAATGCTGTAATGTGTATTCTTTCTGTAAAGGACAGAGCTGTTATTACTTCTGGTGGATATGAGCGATTTTTTACAGACAGTAGTACGGGCAAAACTTGGCATCACATCATAGATCCAGCAACAGGTTATTCTGCGGATAGTGGCTTGATTTCTGTTACCATTGTCAGTGAAAAAGGGATGTTGGCAGATGGATTATCAACCTCTCTGTACATTATGGGACTTGATCAAGCGATTGAATACTGGAGGCAGTATAAAGATTCCTTTGATGTGATTCTAGTGACAGAGGACAGAAATATTTATGTGTCCGAAGGAATCAGTGGCAGTATCTATTGTGAAGAAGGATTTACTGTTATTAAGTAGGCAAAATATTATTGGTAAAAACTACTACAAAATCTTGTGGTAGTTTTTTTTCTGTGAGATATGTATTTTTTCACAGGTGGTTGATTGCCGCACATGCGGTACAGGAAAATATGCAAAATTAGAAAACCAGTGAAAATAAAACGAATATTTCATTGAAAACCAGTAAAATATAAGATAGAATATTATGGAAAAGGAGGTTGCATATGCTTTATAGAAAAATCCAAAAAGATATAGAGGAATATTTTTCAAGCAATTCTAATAAAGTGTTGATTATTGATGGGGCGAGACAGATTGGTAAAACATACATTATCCGTCATGTCGGTCAGAAGATGTTTCCTAATTATATTGAACTTAACATGATTGAAGACTCTGTGGGTGATAAGTTGTTTCAAAATGTAAAAAGTGTAGATGATTTTTACTTGCAGGTCAGCATGATTGCTGGCAATAAGATGCATGAAAAGGAAAATACTTTGATTTTTCTTGATGAGATTCAGGCATATCCACATCTTTTGACATTGCTGAAGTTTTTGAAACAGGACGATAAGTTTACGTATATAGCAAGTGGTTCTCTTTTGGGGGTAACGCTGTCAAAGATGACAGTTTCTATTCCGATGGGAAGTATTGAAACAAAGCGTATGTTTCCGTTGGATTTTGAGGAGTTTTTGATTGCCAATGGTTTTAATCAGTTTGCGATTGATGC
>JAFUPY010000048.1 GCA_017472565.1 Eubacterium sp. | reverse complement strand
GCTATGCATGCAAAGTTTCTGAAAAGAGAAAGTCTTGATGAAGGAATGCATAACAAGGTTATGGATCTTTTTAAAAAATATTTGCTGGTGGGTGGACTACCGGATGCGATTAACTCTTTTTTAACGGATAGCAATATCATGAAAGTAAGAGCTATTCAGGGCGAAATCCATGATTATTATGGTGCAGATGCATCTAAATATGAGATGGATTCGAATAAGAAGTTGAAGGTAAAACGAATTTTCGATATGATTCCATCTTCTTTAGAGAATAAAAAGAAGAGAATTGTTATCAAGAACATAGAGGGAAAGGACTGGAAACAGTCAAGGGATTATCAGGATGAGTTTGACTATCTGATTAGTGCAGGCATTGCTTTGAATGTAAATGCCATATCGACACCTGTATTTCCACTGATTGAAAGTAGCGGAAAGAATTTGCTGAAGTTTTATCTTAATGATGTGGGTATACTGACGGGAATTCTTTATAGAAACAATATCAGAGCTATTTTGGATGACGTGAAAAGTATTAACCTCGGAACGGTGTATGAGTCTGTAGTAGCGCAGGAGTTAAAGGCACATGGTTTCGATTTGTTTTATTATGACAACAAGCAAAAAGGTGAAGTAGACTTTTTGATTGATGATTATGATTCCCTTTCTGTAATTCCTGTTGAGGTAAAATCCGGCAAGGACTATATGGTTCACAGTGCATTGAATGGCTTTTTGAAAAATGATGATTACGGCGCAAAATATGGATATGTATTTTCGAATGAGAGAATTACTACTGAAAAAAATAAAGTGTTGTATATGCCGATTTACTATGTGATGTTTTTGAAGCCAGATAATAATGGGAAATAGAATTTTTTGACATGACTTAGTAAAAATAATTTATTGTGACTACCATGAGACTTTTTATCTTATGGTAGTTTTTTTGTTTTTCTAAAAAAAACACCAATTATACAAAAAACCTCTATGCCATAGTTACCATTTGGTGTTATACTCTAAACAATCAATCCTCGCGTTAGAAGTGAGGGCAATCTTACATCTTGGTATATGGAGACAGGAAGCTGGTTGGAATCCAGCACAGGTTTACCCCTACTGTATGATGGACAATAACTGCACCGAATTGCGGTAAAGCCACGGAAGCATTCCGGAAGGCGCAGTTGGCGGATGAAGTCGAGTCAGGATACTTCCCATAGAAATAGCAGTACGGTTCTTGGGTGGAAGAACGGTATGTTTTTTGTTGTTAGGAAGACGTTGTTGCGAAAAGGCAAAATGATTTTTTTTCAGCAACAATGTGATATATATAGGGAGAATACAAAATGAAAAAAAGAATGCTCTGTGGCCTGTTGGCAGTGTTGATGGCTGGTTGTCTGGCACTTGGCGGTTGTGGTAGTACCGAACCACAGGGAGATACACAGATTTCAACAAATGCAGAAAAGAATGACAAAGACAATAATATAGATAACGAAAATACAGATGCAGGTAGTGATAATGTTGCTGCCAATGCACCAGTTTTAGATGCTGATCCGGCAAATAATCAGGCGGTGATTGATGGCATCTGTGCATTTTTGCAGTCAGAGGTAACTCAGCCGACCTATGGAACAGTGGGCGGAGAATGGACCATGTTTGATTTGGTCCGTGCTGGCGCTGAGGTAGATGAGGCCTATGTGAATCTTTACCTGTCTGGTCTTACTAAGGCATTGAATGACACCAATGGAGTGTTAAATGAACGCCGCTATACAGAATATTCCCGCGTGGTGATTGCACTGTCTGCGTTGGGACAGAACCCAGCAGATTTTGCCGGCTATAACCTGATTGACAAGATATCTGACTATGAAAGTGTGTGTCAGCAGGGTTTGTCTGGTCCTATCTGGGCACTGCTTGCCATGGATTCTGTGGGATATGAGTTTTCACAGGATATTGAAGCGGAAGTCGTTTCCACAAGAGAAGCATTCGTAGATTACATTCTAAAGAAGCAACATGAACTGGGTGGTTGGGGCTACGACCCGAACGAACCAGACCCGGATTTTACCGCTATGGCCATTGTTGCTCTGGCGCCATATGCCAAGGAAAATCCTGAGGTACAGGCTGCCATTGATACCGCAGTGCAGGCCTTAAGTGAACTTCAGAGTGAAAATGGTATGTATGAGAGCGGCGGTGTTGCTACGGCGGAATCCTGTGCGCAGGTGGTTTTAGCATTGGCAACGATAGGTATTGACGGTGATACTGACGAGCGTTTCATCAAAAACGGAATCTCTGTGTATGATGCACTTTTAAGCTTCGCCTTGAAAGATGGCAGCTTTTGTCATATCAAGGGTGATGGCATGGATATGATTGCCACAGAGCAGACGGGATATTGTCTGATTGGATATGAACGATTTTTAGATGGACAGACACCTTTGTTCGACTTGTCCGACATGAAGTAAACGAACGTTTTTATAATTTAAAATAATATCCACCAAAGTATGGATTAGGAGGAAGTATGAAAAAGAAATTATTAGCATTGGTTTTAACTGGTGTGCTTGCACTTGGCGTGTTAGCTGGTTGTGGAGATTCTGGTTCTGGCAGCGGAGCAGGAGAGATTCCGGAAGATGCCCTTACCGTAACCATTTCCATTGACTGTAAAACAATTCTTGATAACATGGACAACTTAAAGTCTGAAAAGGCAGAGTTTGTTCCGGAAGATGGTGTAATCTTAGCACCAACTGAGGTTGTGATTGAAGAAGGTGACACGGTATTTGATGTGTTGTTGGCAGTATGTCAGGAAAATAAGATTGGCTTGGAACATAGTACCTCTCCAATTTATAATACAAAGTATGTAGAGGGTATCGGCCAGCTTTATGAATTCGATTGTGGCGAATTGTCTGGCTGGAACTTTTTCGTTGATGGAGAAGGCGCAAGCTATGGCTCAGATAAGATTACACTGTCTGGTGGCGAAGTAATCGAGTGGAAATACACCCGCGACCTTGGCCGTGATGTTGGCGCTTATGTAGAAGGCGTTGAAGAATAGGAGCAGTTTGAAGTGAGAGAAGATTGTTTCTCCAGCTATCATCCACTGGTAACCTTTGTGTTTTTTGCCTGCGTGATCGTGGCATCAGCCTTTTATGTGCATCCTGTGTTTTTGGGGATCAGTTTGGTGTGCGCTTTCATCTACGAGTGGATATTGCATGGATTTAAAAAGACGATAAAAAGCTTTATGCTCATATCAGTACCGATGTTGATTCTGGTGTTGGTCATCAACCCGATGTTTTCCCATTATGGTGTGACCATCCTGTTTTATCTGGAAAATGGCAATGCCATTACATTGGAATCTATCGTTTACGGCTTTGCCCTTGGTGTGATGCTGTGCCAGATGCTGATCTGGTTCCGCTGTTTCCATCAGGTAATGACATCGGACAAGTTCGTGTATCTGTTTGGCAAGCTGTTGCCGGCATTGTCACTGATTTTGTCTATGTGTCTGCGTTTTGTGCCAAAGCTCAGTAAACATGCGGTAAAAATCAGTCAGGGACAGAAGTGTATTGGACGAGATATCAGCAATGGTAACTTTTTTAAAAAGATTAAAAATGGTGTTACCATGCTGTCTATTCTCATTACCTGGTCATTGGAAACTGCCTTGATTACGGCAGATTCCATGAAGTCTCGTGGCTATGGGACCGGTTTTCGAAGTGCGTATTCTCTGTACAAGTTTGAAAAAAGAGATGGCTTGCTGCTGATTCTTATGGGCGGATTGTTGACAGTGTTCCTATTTGGCAGTGCGCAGGGTTACACATACGCAAACTATAATCCGAAGATTGTCATCGAAGGGATTCCGCTGACTGTGGGAAGCTTTTTCTCATACCTGGCTTACGGTATTTTCTGCCTGTTGCCAGTTTTGGTTGACGGACTTGATGCTCTTCGTTGGAAAAAATTACGCTCCACAGTTGTGAAAAGTGGAAAAGGTGCTTATCGATTATGGGATTTTTAGAGATAAAAGAGTACTCCTTTGCCTATCCGCAGAGAGAGGAAGTTACATTAGAAAAAATCAATATTAACATAGAAAAGGGCGAGTTTGTCCTGCTGTGTGGAGCATCTGGTTGTGGAAAGTCCACCTTGCTTCGTCAGTTAAAGACGATCCTTCGACCACATGGCGATATCCATGGGGAGATTCGATTTGGTGGTAAGATTCTGGACGAAATGGATGCCAGAGAGCAGAGTGCCCGTATCGGATACGTTATGCAGGATCCGGATGCCCAGCTTGTAACAGATAAGGTGTGGCATGAGCTTGCCTTTGGTCTGGAAAGTCTGGGATTTGATACCAAGACCATCCGTATCCGTGTAGCTGAAATGGCTTCTTATTTTGGGATTCAGGAGTGGTTTCACAAGGGTGTAGAAGAACTGTCCGGTGGACAGAAGCAGATCCTGAATCTGGCTTCTATCATGGTGATGCATCCACAGATTCTGATTCTGGATGAACCTACTTCTCAGTTGGATCCGATTGCGGCCAACGAGTTTTTGGAGACCGTTTACAAGATCAATCGTGAGCTTGGTACAACTATTTTGATGACAGAGCATCGTATGCAGGAGGTATTTCATCTTGCAGACCGTGTCATCGTTATGGATGGTGGCAAGGTACTTCTTGATGGCTGGCCACAGGTGGTGGCTAGACAGCTCTATGAAATGAATCATGCCATGTTCCAGGCCATCCCCGTCCCAACACAGATTTTCCTTGAGGTAGAGCAGGAAAAGGCGATTCCTCGTGTGACAAATCTGGAAAGTGGTGCGCCGGAAAAGGTAGAAGGCTGGATTCCGCTGACCATTCGTGACGGCAGAACCTATCTGGAGAGAAAGCTTTCTTCTATGGACGATGACTCTGTGCACACAGATGTCATCTTTGGTCAGAATGCAGGCTATGGAAGGAAACGAAAAGAATGGGAAGAAACCTGTGGAGCAAATCGTAAGTCCAACGCGGTTACAGCTGCATCTGGTTCTGAAAAGACGCAGCCACAGGAAGTTATGATTGACATTGATGAGGTGTGGTTCCGCTATGAGAAGGATACCCCTGATATTGTAAAAGGGGCATCTCTTAAGATCATGAAGGGTGAGGTCTATTGTCTCCTTGGTGGTAATGGTACTGGTAAGAGCACCTTGCTTTCCACCATGTGCAGGATGCGCAAGCCATATCGGGGCAAGATTACCCTGGGTGGGAAAAATCTTCAGAAATATAGTGATAGAGAATTGTATCAGGCTTACCTTGGTGTGGTTCCGCAGAACCCACAGAGCCTGTTTGTAAAGAAAAATGTCCGTCTGGAATTGTTTGAAATGATTGGCGGACCAAAGGAACGCATGAGCGAGGATTTCCCGATTGATATGGAAAAGGCTCGCGTGGTGGATGAGATTGCCAAACTGGTTCACTTAGACCATCGCATGGATTCCCATCCATTTGACCTTTCTGGTGGCGAACAGCAGCGTCTTGCCTTGGCAAAAATTCTGCTTCTTCGTCCGAAGGTGCTTTTGATGGACGAGCCTACCAAGGGTATGGATGCTCTGTTAAAGCAGGAATTTGCGGAAATTCTTATGACCTTGAAAGAACACGGCGTTACCATTTTCATGGTGTCTCACGATATTGAGTTCTGCGCAGAGTACGCAGATCGATGTGGAATGTTCTTTGATGGTGGTGTTGTGTCCGAAGATATACCAAAGAACTTTTTTGCATGTAACAGCTTCTATACAACAGCGGCAAACCGTATGGTGCGTGCGTTTGATAAAGAAGCGATTTTGAAACAGGAAGTAGTGAACCTGATACATGCTTGTGAACAATAGTTTTTTCATTGGGATAGATGAACTTTCATTTTGTATCATAAAGGAGAACTTTTGTGGAGAGTCAAAAGAAGGAAAATTCATTTTTGGCTGAGTTTTTAAATGCCGAGGATGTTTATCACAAACAGAATAAAGACACGGATTCTTCGCAGAAAAAGAAGGTCAGTGCAAAGCAAATCTTGAAAAGTTTTTGGGATAGCAATGAGATCCCTGTGGAACTGGATAAATGGGGAGATAAGACTTCAAAAAGCGGAACGCTTAGCAAGCGAACGATTATGTTCCTGATCCTTTTGGTTGTGTTGGTACCATTGACTATATGGATGGGAATCAATGTTCTTGGCGATCGAAAATATATGTTTATCAGTATTTTGATTCTGGTCTACAGTATGTGTCCGTTCTTTATTACTTTTGAAGGCCGGAAGCCAAGTGCCCGTGAGATTATGCTGATTGCTGTCTGGTCTGCTCTTACTGCAGCAGCCAGAGCTGTCTTTTATATGGTGCCAAACTTTAAACCGGTGGCAGCTATGGTCATCATCGGCGGTGTGACCATGGGACCGGAGTGCGGATTCTTAGTTGGCTGTATCAGCTTACTTGTATCCAACTTTATCTATGGACAGGGCCCATGGACGCCATGGCAGATGGTGGTGTTTGGTGTGATTGGTCTTCTGGCTGGTCTATTGTTCCAGAAAGGGCTGATCAAGCGTTCCAGAATCTCTCTGTGCGTGTATGGATTTTTATCCGTTATCTTTATTTATGGCGGCATTATGAATCCGGCTTCTATTATTATGTACAGTGCAGACATTACATGGCAGGGAATTGTGGCTGCTTATCTGACTGGTCTGCCGGTGGATCTGGTACAGGCGATAGCCACGGTATTTTTCCTGGCAGTTGGTGCCAAGCCGCTGATTGAAAAGGTAGAGAGAGTCCAGGTGAAATGGGGACTGGAGAAGAAGTAGAATTTTATATAATAATACAAATGATGATGACACATCGAATCTGAAGAAATAGATAAAATTGAGGTAACCATGATTTCTTTTAGTGATTTATTAACTGCAGAAGAAATGAAATTAGCTGTGGAACAGACCGGGATGGGTGTGGAAAGTATTGACTTTTCCATTACAGACAACCTGGATAACCTGGAACAGACGATCATAGATTATAGGGCTCGCATGGAATACATGGGGGCCTTGCGCCTTTTTTTACACGGACCATTTTTGGATATGAGTCCGGTGTCTTTTGATTCTCAGATTCGTCGGGTGACGGAGTATCGATTCGAGCAGGCCTACGAAGCTGGAGTGCGGCTTGGGGCAGAGAAAATTGTGTTTCATACCAGTTATATTCCGATTTTCTGGTTTCCTTATGGATGGCCGGAGCGAATGGCGGAGTTTTGGAACCGTTTTTTAGAAGGCAAGGATCAGATGCAGGTATTGTTTGAAAATGTATATGACCCAGATCCTGCATTGGTTGCGAAAACAGCAGAACTGGTGGAATCCCCTCATTTTAAATTGTGTCTGGATATAGGGCATGCCAACCACTATTCCAATGTGCCTGTGATGGATTGGGTAAACTGTTTCGGCTCACATATCGGACATGTGCACGTCCATGACAACGATGGAACAAAGGATGCCCACTTAGCACTTGGTGCAGGCAATATTCCTGTGACAGAGGTGTTGACTGCCATCAAAAATGTGGCACCAGAGGCAAGCTATACCATCGAATGCAATACGCTAGCGGATGTGCTGACATCACATCAGGTGCTGTTAGATTTGGGCATAAAATAATTTTGTATAAAAGGACAAAATGTCCCTTGTGAGAGGACATAAGATAAAAGATTGGATTTTGGAGGAGAAGTTATGACTCTGGAACAAATAATAGAACAAATCAGACCAGCCAATGAGGCAAGCATGGAAGCGGCAAAAGCAAGATGGATGTCTGTGGCAAAACCATTATTTAGCCTTGGAAAATTAGAAAGTGCTGTCATCAAGATTGCAGGCATCAAGGGAACTTCTGATTTTTCTTTGGATAAAAAAGGTCTTATCATCATGTGCGCTGACAATGGCGTGGTGGAGGAAGGGGTAACACAGACCGGGCAGGAAGTAACAGCTATTGTGGCAGATAACTTTACCAAGGATGCAGCTTCTGTTGTGATCATGAGTAAGACTGCAGGTGTGAATGCTTTTCCAATCGATATCGGTATGGTTACCGATGTACCTTCTGTGACAAGACCAGAACATAAGGTTATGCACGGAACCAAGAATTTTGCCAAAGAGCCGGCCATGACAAAAGAGCAGGTTTTGCAGGCAATAAATATTGGCATTGAACTGGTAAAAGAGAAAAAAGAAGCAGGCTACGATATCCTGGCAACTGGGGAAATGGGCATTGGTAATACGACCACCAGCAGCGCTGTCGCAGCAGTTTTGTTAGATACAACGGTGGAATCTGTAACCGGCCGTGGGGCAGGGCTTTCTGGCAGCGGTCTGGAGAAAAAAATCCAGGTCATCAAGGAGGCCATATCAAAGTATGGATTGCATTCTTCGTCAGATATTATCGAAGTCATGGCAGCCGTTGGAGGTCTTGATATCGCAGGTATGACCGGTCTTTACTTAGGCGGCGCTATCTATGGTGTGCCAATTGTGATCGATGGATTCATTTCCTCTGTGGCAGCTTTGTGTGCAACGCGTATCGCACCAAATGCAAAAGATTATATGCTGCCATCTCACGTGTCCAAGGAACCAGCAGGCATGATGATGTTGGATGCGCTGGGTGTTTCTCCGCTTTTAACATGCGACATGTGTCTTGGCGAAGGAAGCGGCGCCATCGCAGTGCTTCCAATACTGGAAATGGGTCTGAACGTGTATAAGCAGATGGGCACTTTCCAGGAAAATCAGATTGAGGAATATAAGGTGTTGAAATAATGAAAAATTTACTTCAGTCTTTGGTGATTGCATTTTCCATGTATTCCAAGATTCCAATGCCGAGGGTGGATTGGAATGAAAAAAACATGAAGTATGCAATGTGCTTTTTCCCGGTTGTGGGAATTGTAATCGGAATTATTACATATATTATAGGTCAGCTATTATTTTTATCATCCTGTAACGAACTGTTTCGTGCCGTGGTCATGACACTGATTCCATTGTTGATCAGTGGCGGTATCCATATGGATGGTTTTATGGACACCATGGATGCATTGGCTTCCTATGGTGATAGGGAGAAAAAACTTCGTATCCTGAAAGATTCCCATGCAGGTGCATTTGCAATCATCGGTTTCGGATGCTATTGCCTGTGGAGTGTGGCTGTCTGGAGTCAGGTGACACCAGAAATGCTGGGCGTGATTGCTGGCGTGTTCGTAGTGTCTCGTTCCTTGAGCGGACTTAGTATTGTTACATTTTTGCCAGCGCGAGAAGATGGTTTGGCAAGAACTTTCCAGGATGGAGCTCACAAGAAAAAAGTTGCAGTCACAATGGTGATTTTTTTGATTGCCATTTGTGTGTTTTTATTCTGGCAGAATTGGTTGCTGACGATTGGAGCAACAGTGGCAGTTTTTTTGGTGTTTGTGGGATATAAGAAGATATCCAGCAAACAGTTCGGAGGTGTCACCGGTGACTTGGCAGGATTTTTCCTTATGCTGGCAGAACTTTTGATGATTACAGGCATCATGATAGCAGGAGGCGTATTATGGAGTTAGTATTGATCAGACATTTTCCAACTCCGGGAAATCTGTTGCGCCAGTACATTGGGCGCACAGATGAAGCGTTGGATACGGACTATCTGATGGATTATATCTTGAAATATAGGGGGTTGTATCAGCCAAAACATTGTCTGATTTCCAGCCCAATGGTTCGATGTCAGCAGACCGCAAAGGTACTGTTTCCGGGGCAGGATATGAAACTTTGCGAAGAACTTCGAGAAACTGATTTTGGAATTTTTGAAGGAAAAACCTATGAGGAATTAAAAGATACACCAGAGTACCAGGAATGGCTTGACAGTAACGGGGAAGGGTTGATTCCAGAGGGGGAATCCAAGGATGCGTTTCGGAAACGTTGTGTAAATGGATTTGAAACCATTATGCAAGAGTTGATTCGCAATCGGGAATCCTCTGCTGCAATTGTAACCCATGGTGGTGTTGTCATGGCTCTTATGTCTGAATATGCAGAAGAAAAACAGGATTTTTATCATTGGCAGGTAAAAAATGGCTGTGGTTTTTCTGTTGTTGTAGAGGAAGAAAAATGGAAAGCGGGAACAAAACAGTTTGTTGAAATTCAAAAAATAGAACCTCTCAACGAATAGGATTTTTGTACATGGCAGAAACGTTTTCTCTGCAAAAAGTTGTTACACAAAAGCAAGGCTACAAAGGAGATGTACGATGTTTCATGTAATTACAGGCGGCAGTGGCAGCGGCAAGTCAGCCTACGCCGAAGCGTGTATTGTACAACTTCATAAGAAACATTCTCTTTATTATATTGCAACCATGATGCCGTTTGGCAAGGAGATGGAAGCAAAGATTGACCGACACCGCAGGATGCGTGCGGGAAAAGGGTTTGAAACGGTGGAGTGTTTCAATGATTTACATTTAACCACAGAAAAATTTTTTGATAAAGCGCCAGATGTTCTGTTAGAGTGCATGTCCAATCTGGTGGCAAACGAGTGGTTTGATTTTGTGCAGAAAAATGAAAGCGAAGAATGCTTTACAAAGGAAAGTATGGAGCAGGTAATAGAAAAAATCTGGCAGGGCGTGCAGTTGTTGCAAGAATGTTGCGAACATCTGGTCATCGTGACTAATGAAGTTTTTTCCGATGGGGCTAGAGATACTGTTGAAATGGACTGCTACAAGCAGATTTTGGCAGAGATCAATCGTAAGATGGCAGCAGTGGCAGATAAAGTGACAGAAGTGGTGTACGGAATACCTGTTAAAGTGAAGGAATAGCTATGAAGATGATTATTGGTGGTGCCTATCAGGGACAGATCGAATGGGCACAGGAACAATATAAAGACATTAATTGGATAAATGGTGAGACTTGTGAATTTTCAGAAGTATTTACTTGTCAGGGGATTCTGAATTTTCATGCCTATATGAAACGCATCTTGCAGGAAGAACCAGATATTGTATCCGAATCTAAATTACAGATTCTTGCAGAACGATTAATTGAAAAAAATCCTGACATTATCGTTGTCAGTGATGAAATTGGATGCGGTCTTGTGCCAATCGATGCCTTTGAACGACAGTATAGAGAACAGACAGGACGTATCTGCACAGAACTTGCTTCCTATTCTGAACAGGTAGTGAGAGTTGTGATGGGGATTGGAACGATTATAAAATAAATAATGCATTATATAGAGGGACGACCGAAAGGTCTTGGTCCACCGGCAGGCGGGGATTTTCCCCGCCATTTTTTGTGTCATTTTTTCGTTTTTTCCGGTATTTTGCTCCGTTCAGTGCATATTTTCTATCTTTTAATAAAAAGTATAGAAAAATTTATTCAAAACTATTGAAATAGTTCCGGGGGGGGGGTAAAATGCAGGTAACTATAACCATATCTAGGAGTATGCCCTTTTTCCGGTTGATATAAGGGTATGGTACGGCATGGAAAGTAACAAAAAACGAGGAGGACAATAATGAGAAAGAAAGGTAAAAAACTTTTGACCTTTATCGTAGCGTTAGCGGTTGTGATGACGACGGTATTAGGTACAGTTCCTGCATATGCAGATGGAACAACAACCACAAGCACAGCTACATTTGGTTTTCGTTGGGCTGGATGGAATGATACATCACAGACTCATTACGAAGATACAACAGGTATTTTGGAAACAGAGTGGGGAACAACGCCAGGTGGTTCACCAATGTTTTTCTACTATGTTGACGAAAATGGCAATGAAACAAGAATTGATGATGTAACACAGCTTGCATCATCCGATATGGATATTTTACAGATCAATGCAGATGAGAATATCCCAGGGCTGATGCATCTGAGTTTTGTTGGATTTGGTGAAGCAACTGTCAATTATACAACTGCTGGTACAACCTATCAGGTAAAAATTACGGTTGGGTTACCTCAAGTTGGTCTGTATACTACACCAACAGCCAGTCAGTCTAGCTATATTTTCCATGATTTCACTGTGACGGATACAGTAGATACCTTTTATTTAGTGGGAACGGATAACTGGAAGATTACTTCTGCCAGATTAGAAGGAGATTTAGCTAATATTGCTAATATCACAGTGGCTGCGGATCAATCCTATGCTGCTATTAAGGTGACAGGTACTCCATCCGACGGAAGAGGGTACAATATAGTTTGTGATACCCAGCATGACACATATGGCACCAATTCTGATATGTGGTATGGACTTCAGATTAAAAATGGCAAACCATCTCTGATGCTGCGTTACCCAGATGGATGGAATAATGGACCTGTTGAAAATACAAACAATCCACTTCAGTCTGCTTACAGTAATGCACCAGGGTACAACGACAGTCTCTTTTTCTATTATGTGGAAAATGGTGCAGAGACAAGAGTGTTAGCATCTGAATTGATATCTTCCAATGAAAACGTAGTAAAGATTTCTGCTGACACACAGAATCCAGATGCAGTTATGCTTGAAATGGTTGGATTTGGCAATGCTACGATTTCTTATGATAACAATGGTGTGACTTATAGTGTAGATGTGGTTTCAGATTTGCCAAGTGTTGGTCTGTACTCCAGTACAACAGCCAGTCAGGCGACATATATCAGTGAGTTTACGGTAACAGATAGTGCAGATACGTTCTATTTGGTAGGAAAAGATGATTGGAAGATTACTTCTGCAACACTTGATGGAGATTTTGGAAATATCGCATCAATCAAGGTAGCAGATGACCAGTCTTATGCAGCTATCACAGTTACAGGAACACCAGAAAGTGGCAGAGGGTACGGAGTTCGGTACAGTGCTAAAAGTGATATGTATAACAGTACAATAGATAATAACGGAGTAGGCCTGAACTTAATCAATGGCAAACCATCCTTAATGTTCCGTTGGTCTGATTGGAACAATAATGTACCAACAGAAAATAAAAACAATCAGTTGAGTTCTTACTATAGTAATGTTCCGGGAAATAGTGATAGTATTTTTGTTTATTATGTAGAAAATGGAAACGAAACACTGATAACAGCAGATGCTTTGAAATCAGGGGATGAAAACGTTGTGAAGCTTTCTGCAAACAGTAATAATGCAGATGCAGTTGCATTAGAAATGCTGTCCTTTGGTGAAACAACGATTAATTATACAGATGCTGCTGGAAAAACATATTCCATTGATTTTGTTTTAGAGCTTCCTTTGGTCGGTATGTATTCTAGTACAAGTGCCAGCGAGTCTACTTATATCAAAGAGCTTAAAGTAACAGATGATAATGATACTTTCTATGTGGTAGGCAGAGACGATTGGAAGATTACGGATATTACGTTATTAAATGATTTTGCTAATATTGCAAATAGTACAATCTCAACAGATGGAACTTATGCAATAATCGAAGTGACAGGTATCCCACAAAATGACCGTTGGTATGAGTTTGAATGTAGTTCTAAGAATGATAAGTACAATAATACAATGGATAACCAGCACTATGGTATCAAATTGTACAATGGCAAAAAAGTAGATCCAGTTTATGATATGTTTGAAAATTGGACCATGATGCCAACATTTACAGATCGTATCAATCCAGATATTCATTACCTTGATGAATATGGTATGGATGCTTGGGCAGAAGTTACAGACGTTCAGGTAACAGGCGGTAATACAAGTGCAGTTGACATTGTAAAGACTACCAACGATGAAGGCACCTTCTGGGCTGTTTATGCAAAAGAACTTGGTACTGCAGAAGTGACCATTACGCATACAAATCCAAATGATGCATCTGCGACAATTAGCCATACGTTCCCTATGAATGTTGTTCCGGATATGATTGGTCATGGACATAAGATGTTGTCTGGTAATGCCAATAATGCATTTCCAGGCGATGTGGTACAAAGAGAACTGATTGTTAATTGGGATCACTATGATGAAACAACAGGTGAGATCGTAACAACAGACATTTCAGATACAGCAACATTTAACTGGTATTTTGCTACAGATTCAGCTAATTTTGCATGTACTTCCAATGGAAACGTTGGAACGATTACCGTTGCAAAAACAGCAGCAATATGGGAAGAAATTTCTTACGGATGTGATATTACTTATGTTGTAGATGGTAATACGTTGTATACGGGATTTAGCAATTATCTGCACACAACAGATGCCTATCCAACCATAACCGCAAATCCATTCCCAACAGATTTTGGATTTGAGGATACAGCAGTGGTAACACCAACGGTACAGATGTTGACCTATGATTATGCAACTGGCCAGCAAGGAACAGCGGCTATTCAGGAAGATGTTTATCTTGAATGGTACACATGTATTGGCGATTCTGATATTACTTTGTATCGTAATGGGGAACAGATTCCATATGGAATGAGCATTCTGTATGATGCAAATGATGTTTATACAGCAAAACGTGGCGCGTGCTTTGATGCGTTCGATGTAACTATCTGGGTTGAAGGAATTATTGTGAATCAGTATGGATGGGAATACTTTGGCCGCTGTGATTGGTCAATGAATGCAACCTCCTGTCCACATCCAAGTGATGCAACCATTATTGCAGAGCAAGAAGATGCAACCTGTACAGAAGCAGGCTACACAGGTGATAGTATCTGTACCATCTGTAACGAAATGCTCAAACAGGGTGAAACCATTCCAGCGCTTGGTCATAAGACAGAGTTACAAGATGCAAAAGATGTGACTTGTACTGTAAATGGTTTCACAGGCAATGAAGTATGTACCGTATGTGAAGAAACGATTAAAGCTGGTGAAGTTATTACAGCTCCAGGCCATACGACAGAATTACGGGATGTAAAAGCTGCAACATGTACCGAAGATGGCTATACAGGTGATACCGTATGTACAACCTGCAAAGAAACCTTAGAAACAGGTAAAGTGATTGTAAAATTAGGCCATACGACAGAAGTGCAGGGAGTAAAAGCTGCAACATGTACCGAAGATGGCTATACAGGTGATACCGTATGTACAACCTGTAAAGAAACCTTAGAAACAGGTAAAGTGATTGCAAAATTAGGCCATACAACAGAAGTACAGGGAGTAAAAGCTGCAACATGTACGGTTGATGGTTATACAGGAGACATTGTATGTACAACATGCAAGGAAACGATAAAAGCTGGTGAAGCAATCAAAGCTACCGGTCATGCATACACCACATACGTTAACAACAATGATGCAACCTGTCAGAAAAATGCAACAGGAACAGCTAAGTGTGATAATGACTGTGGTACAACAGATACCAAAGAACTTGCCAATACAACTGTGGCACATAAATACACACAGTATGTAGATAACAACAATGCAACTTGTACAACAGATGCAACAAAGACGGCAAAATGCAACTTTGGATGTAATGTTGACTCTATCCTTCCAATCGAAGGAACAGCAACAGGGCATTCTCATACATCTACAATCAAACCGGCAACATGTACGGCAGCTGGTGAAAAAGTATACACATGCGCATGTGGTGATAGCTATTCAGAAGTACTGAATCCAAATGGTCATATTTATCAGGCAGGTTCCTGTACGGTATGCCAGACTGTAGATGCAAGCTACAAACCAGTAACAGAAGTTGAATCTGTAGCAAGCAAAGAAGTACAGGAAGTTGCAAACAAAGCTGCAGAAGACATTACAACTACCGTTGCTGATACTGTAAAAGAGATAAGAGCAGAAGCAGCAGCATCTGGTGAAACTGTTTCTACAGAAAAACTGGTAGCAACCGTAAAAGAAGCTCTTGTTGAAAGCAACAACAAAAAAGTCAAAGAAGTGGTGAATGCTGTTTCTGACGAGACACTGGAAAAAGTAATCGTAGCTGTTGCAGAAGAAAAAGAAATTTCAACAAAGGTAGTAATTATGCCTGTTGAAGAAGATGTGATCAAAGAAACTGCAAAAGAAGATGTTAAGAAAATTGAAGCGTTTGCAGGTGATCACTCCACAGTTGCACAGTATCTTGATCTTTACGTACTGATTCAGGCAGAAGATAAAGATGGCAATGTTGAGACATTGGGTACCATCGATGAGCCAACAAGAGAGATGACATTTACACTTTCTATTCCAGCAGAACTTCGTAAAGATGGCAGAAACTTCTACATTATTTTTGTTCATGACAACGGAGATGCAGAGAGAATCAACGCAAAAGATAACGGTAATGGAACTGTTTCCTTCAAAGCAAACAAATTCTCTACCTATGCATTGGCATATACAGATGCATCTGCACCTCAGACAGGTGATATTGATCTGACATCCTATATGTGGGCATATATTCTGATTATGATTTGCGGTGCAGTCCTTGTTGGAACACGTGTTGTAAAAAGAAGATATTTCTAATATACATTTTTCTTAAATAATATAGGTTCTAAAATGAAAATGCCTCAGACTGTCAATCGACGGTCTGAGGCATTTTTGAACCATATTTTATTTACGCAGCGTATGAATCGCAAGATCTACTTCAATGTTTGGATATTTTTTCAGATATTCCTTTGTACGTTCATCATCAATTGCCTGAATAATCATGGCATCAATGGCGTTTTTCTCTGCTTCATTCATGCAGTGGTCTAATAACTGACCACAAGCAGCGCATTCGTAACTATCAAATTCTGTCTGTCTGATAGCTCCTAATAAAATACTTTTCTGTTTTTTCCCATTTGCATATGGTGTTACTTTGCTGCTGCCGCAGTTGGCACAGCGAAAGATGCTAATTGGTGCTGGCATAACTTTTCCTCCCTCTCATAAAACAAATTGTTTCACCTATACTATAATATAAAACGTTTTATTTTCCAACTACTTCAAAGATTGTCTTCACAAAGAAAATCCCAATGACCACAAAAATCATCGGTTTAACGATTTTGATACCGCCTTTGTCAAAAAATCTTGCTCCGATATAATTGCCGACAATATTGCAGCAACCGGCAGTGATGCCAAGAAGCAGCATGACACGGTCATTGGCAAGCATTACCACAAGTGCGGAGATGTTGCTGGTCAGGTTGATGACCTTGGTCACGCCGTTGGCATGATCCAAACGCATGTGAGCAACTCCGGTCAGCAGGATGATTAAAAAGGTACCAGTACCTGGTCCATAGAAACCATCATAAACACCGATGACACCTGCAATGATCATGCAGATGGCAATGGTCCTCTTGCTTAAGTGACTGTCCTCGCTGCTGCCTAAGTTTTTGCGAAACAACAGATAGATTGCAGTAGCAGGCAGAATAACCAGAAGTACGATACGAAATACCTGCTCATTCAAAAGAAGCCCCAGGCGCGCACCGATGTTGGAACCAACCAGTGCAAAGCCTGCACATAAAAGTGCTAATTTCCATTGTATGTATCCATTTTTCCAGTATTTCCAGGTAGCAACCGCAGTTCCCATACTGGAACTCATTTTATTTGTCCCAATTGCATAATGAGCCGGAAGTCCCGCAATTAAATAAGCAGGAAGCGAGATCAGACCACCGCCCCCGGCAATGGCATCCACGAACCCGGCTAAAAATACAAGTGGGCAGACAATTAAAAATTCCATAAGTATGTATCTCCCATCTCCATTTAAGAGAGTGTTTTCTAGTGTAACAATTTATTATTTGCTTTTTTTCTTTACCATAATAACGCCGACTTTCCAATTCTATCACAAATCTTTAACAAAGCAAGATTAGATAACAGATTCCAAACGATTTTTCTCAGATTTTTTTACAAAAGCAAAAAAGAATAACCTATCTTTAACAATGGTGGGATTTTGTATTTAACCTTTCTTTCCTATACTCCAATTGTGCACAAAAAATGAAGTGAATAGAAAGTGACAGGAGAAAGAAAGTCTCCTGATGTTTTTCAAAAATAGGAGGAAAAATTACATGAAAGCAAAAAGAATTTTAACAGTAGGACTTGTAGCTGCCATGAGTGCAGTTACTGTATTAGCAGGTTGTGGAAGCAACGATGCTGGAAGTAATGCAGGAACCACTTCTGCAAAAGGGGAAGCAAAGGGACCATCTGGTGACATCTCAGTTATTTCTCGTGAAGATGGTTCTGGTACCAGAGGTGCATTCGTAGAACTGCTTGGTATCGAACAGAAGAATGATGCAGGAGAAAAAATCGACTACACAACATTATCTGCAGAAATCACAAACAGCACAGCTGTTATGATGACAACTGTAGAAGGCAATACCAATGCGATCGGCTATATCTCATTAGGCTCCTTAGGCGACAATGTAAAAGCAATCGCTGTTGACGGTGTAGCTCCAAGTGTAGACACTGTAAAAGATGGTTCTTATCCGGTGGCACGTCCATTTAATATTGTATATAACGAAGCAGCACTTGACGATGTGGCAAAGGATTTCATCGCATACATCATGAGTGCAGAAGGTCAGACAATTGTAGAAGAAGAAGGCTATGTAAGCCAGGGCAACAATGGTGCCTATACAGCAGCTGCTGTTGCGGGTGACTTAACAATCGGTGGTTCTTCTTCTGTCACACCAGTGATGGAAAAACTTGCAGAAAGCTATCAGGCAATCAATACAGATGTACATATTGAAGTACAGATGACAGACTCAACAACAGGTGTAACTTCAGCAGCAGAAGGGGTATGTGACATTGGTATGGCTTCCAGAGCAATCAAAGACGAAGAAAAAGAACTTGGTCTGACAGATATGGTAATTGCAATGGACGGTATTGCAGTCATTGTAAACAACAACAATGCAATCACAGATTTAACTTCAGAGCAGATCAAAGATATCTTCATGGGTAACATTTATACTTGGGAAGAAGCAGCAAAATAAACCGAACTCCAAATATTTAAAACTCCAAATATTTCGTGCTTCTTCCCAAATCTCTTCACCAAATCTTATACAGGATTTAACAAAACAGCAAAAGATGTGAAGTCATTTTCCGTGATTTCACATCTTTTTTCTGTGAAAAAGACGTAAAACCATTGATTTATAAGGGATTACAGGCTCTTTGCCAGCTCTTTTACAAAATTTTACATAGTAAAAAAATATTTACGCATATTTAACAAAGGGAAGATTTTGCATTTTACCTTTCTTTCATAAAATGACAGAGGAGTTTTAAAGCATATTAGGTGAAGTTTGAATTTTTCAAATATTCACGCGAAAGATATTTGGAGGAAATATGAAATTTAATAAGGTGTTATCTTTAGGTCTGATTTGTGTGATGGCAGCAGCGGTCATGTTGACTGGCTGTGGCAGCACAAATGATGGCATCGTGGAAGATCCGACGGGAGAAATCATAGTGATTTCCCGTGAGGATGGTTCTGGTACCAGAGGTGCATTCGTAGAGCTGCTTGGCATTGAGCAGAAAAATGAAGAAGGCATTAA
Source organism: Eubacterium sp. (assembly GCA_017472565.1). Lineage (GTDB taxonomy): Bacteria > Bacillota > Clostridia > Lachnospirales > Lachnospiraceae > Brotonthovivens. The sequence goes on along the minus strand of JAFUPY010000048.1, from coordinate 44,544 downwards.
AATCGACTATACTACACTGCTGGCAGAAGTTACCAACTCTACCGCGGTAATGATTCAATCCATTTATGGGAATGACAATGCTATTGGTTATATTTCCCTGGGATCTATGACAGATATGGTAAAAGCAGTTTCTGTGGACGGTGTGGCACCAAGCATTGACACCGTAAAAGAGGGGACGTATCCGGTTGCCCGTCCATTTAATATTGTATATGAGGAAGCTTCTTTGAGTGAGGTTGGCGTTGACTTTTTAAATTACGTGATGAGTGAACAGGGGCAGGCAGTGGTGGAAGAAAAAGGTTATGTCAGTCAGGGAAATACTGGTATATACACACCATCGAATCTGTCCGGCGAACTGACCATCAGTGGTTCTTCTTCGGTAACACCGGTTATGGAAAAAATCGCAGAAAACTACAAGGAATTGAATCCGAATGTCACCATTGAGGTACAGCAATCTGATTCTACCACGGGTGTACAGTCTGTAGCAGAAGGCGTCAGTGATATTGGAATGGCTTCCAGAGCAATCAAAGAGGAAGAAGTTGCTCTCGGTCTGACACCAATGACCATCGCCATGGACGGTATCGTCGTTGTTATCCACAATGAAAATGCCCTGGATAATCTTACCTCCGAACAGATTCGGGATATATATATGGGAGTTGTGACAGACTGGGAAGATACCTACTAAGAATAAGGAGTATTGAGCAAACATGAAAAAAGTTAGTGAATCGATCATGCATATCGTGTTTTTTATCGCAGCCTGCGTAAGTGTGGCCTGCGTTGCACTGATCTGCATCTTCCTATTTAAAAATGGTCTTACAGCCATTGGTCAGATTGGTCCATGGCAGTTCCTAAGCGGAACAGAATGGAGACCACTGAATGAAATCTTTGGAATCTTTCCGATGATCATCGGCAGTATCTATGTCACTGCAGGTGCTATCATCGTAGGAGTTCCACTTGGCATTATCTGTGCCATCTTTATGGCGAAGTTCTGTCCGGATCCTTTGTATAAAATCATGAAGCCGGCAATCAACCTGATGGCAGGGATTCCATCCATTGTATATGGTTTCTTTGGTCTGGTAGTGCTGGTTCCTATTATCCAGGAATTGCGCAACGGCAGTGGTAAGGGGGTGTTTACCGCTTCCATTTTGCTTGGGATCATGATTCTCCCAACCATTGTTAACGTATCGGAGTCTGCAATCCGTGCCGTACCAACCAGCTATTATGAAGGTGCCCTTGCACTTGGTGATACGAAGGAAAAAAGTATTTTCCGTACCGTTGTTCCAGCAGCGAAGTCTGGTATTGTAGCAGGTGTTATCTTGGGTATCGGTAGAGCCATCGGTGAAACAATGGCTGTTATCATGGTAGCTGGCAACCAGCCGGTAGTACCGAATGGCATTTTCTCCGGTGTACGAACCATGACAGCCAATATCGTTCTGGAAATGGGGTATGCTTCCGGACTTCACAGAGAAGCATTGATCGGAACAGGTGTAGTACTGTTCGTATTCATCCTGATCATCAACATTCTCTTTTCATTATTAAAGAAGGAGGATAAGTAAAATGGCAAAACAGAACTTGAAGTTTGCTATGCAGGCTTACAAAAAAAGTCCTCTTTCCTTACTGCTTCGTATTTTAGTTATCGCAGCAGCAGCGATTACCGCATTTATTTTAGGTGCTATCATCGTATATATTTTGGTAAAAGGCATTCCTAACTTAAGACCAGAGCTTTTTGCCTGGGAATATACAACAGAAAATGTGTCTATGATGCCGGCGATCATCAACACGCTCCTTATGGTTCTTTTAACGCTGGTCATTGCAGCTCCGGTAGGTATTTTCTCTGCAATCTATCTGGTGGAATATGCAAAAAGAGGCAATAAATTCGTATCGATTATTCGTATGACAACAGAAACCTTATCCGGTATACCATCCATTGTATATGGTCTGTTCGGGTATCTGTTGTTCGCAATTTCCATGAAACTTGGCTACACATTTTTGGGTGGCGCGCTTACTCTGGCAATCATGGTATTGCCAACTATCATGCGTACCACAGAGGAAGCCTTAAAAGCAGTACCTGACTCCTATCGGGAAGGCAGCTTTGGCCTTGGTGCCGGCAGACTCCGAACCGTATTTCAGGTGGTTCTTCCTTCTGCGATTCCAGGCATTTTGTCCGGTGTTATTTTAAGTATCGGTCGAATCGTAGGGGAAACAGCAGCGCTGATCTTTACCGCAGGAACCATCGCAGGCATTCCACATGGGGTGTTAAGTTCCGGTCGTACACTGGCAATTCATCTGTATTGTCTGTTGAACGAAGGGCTGTACATGGAAGAGGCCTACGCGACGGCAGTGGTACTGTTAGTACTGGTTGTGATCATCAATGCAGCAAGTGGTGGCATTGCAAAACGTTTGTCTAAGAAAACAGGAGAAAAATAAAGAATGGATAAAATTACAGTCAAAGACCTGGATCTGTATTATGGGGAATTCCAGGCGTTAAAGAAAATAAATATTGCCCTTCCGGAAAAGGAAATCAGTGCTTTCATTGGTCCATCCGGATGCGGGAAATCTACATTTTTGAAAACATTAAACAGAATGAATGACTTGGTAGAAGGCTGCCGTATCGAAGGCGAAGTGTTATTGGATGGTGCCAACGTATACCGTGATATCGAGGTAAACTCTCTTCGTAAAAGAGTAGGTATGGTATTCCAGAGACCAAACCCATTCCCAATGAGTATTTATGATAATATTGCTTATGGACCAAGAACACATGGAATCCGATCAAAAGCACAGCTGGATGATATCGTTGAAAAATCTCTTCGGGATGCTTCTATCTGGGAAGAAGTAAAGGATCGTCTGAAAAAGAGTGCTCTTGGCATGTCCGGTGGACAGCAGCAGCGTCTTTGTATCGCAAGAGCGCTGGCAGTACAGCCAGAAGTTCTTCTGATGGACGAACCAACCTCTGCACTGGATCCAATTTCTACTGCAAAGATTGAAGACCTTGCGATAGAACTGAAAAAAGATTATACTATTGTCATGGTTACCCACAATATGCAGCAGGCTGCCAGAATCTCTGATAAAACGGCGTTCTTCCTGATGGGTGAGATGATTGAATTCGGCAACACCGATGACATCTTTTCCATGCCAAAAGATAAGCGAACAGAGGACTATATCACAGGACGTTTTGGTTAATGGATTTTTGATATTAGATTCAGGAGCAAACATAAAATCGAGTAAAACAGGAGAACTAAAATGAGAAATAGATACCAGGAACAGTTAGATCAGCTGCATGTTGAGTTGATTCAGATGGGTGCACAGTGCGAACGTGCCATTGCAGCTGCGGAAAAAACATTAAAAATGCCAAGTGAAGCGTTAATTGCAGACGTACATAAGGCAGAGGCAGAGATTGATCAGAAGGAACGTGATATTGAAGCACTTTGTCTTAAAATGCTGCTTCGTCAGCAGCCGGTTGCCGGGGATCTTCGTTTGATTTCATCTGCTTTGAAGATGATCTCCGATATGGAACGTATTGGTGATCAGGCCTGCGATATTGCAGATATTTCCAAAATAGTGGAAGACCGAAGCGTATTGGATCAGCTTCCAATCCGCGATATGGCACAGGCCACCATCCATATGCTGTCAGATGCGGTAGATTCCTTTGTAAAATCGGATGTAGAACTTGCGAGAAAAGTTATGGATGCAGATGAAGCGGTAGACAATATGTTTTCCGCTATTAAGGAAAAGCTGATTGCCATGATCACGGCAGATGCTTCCAATGGGGAAACATACCTTGACTATCTGATGATTGCAAAGTATTATGAGCGAATCGGTGACCATGCAGTAAATATTGCTGAATGGGTTGAATATTCTATCACCGGTGTGCATGTAGGAGAACATAAAGAATGATTTATATCTTAGAAGATGACAACAGTATTCGTGAATTGATTGTTTACAGTTTGAACAGTTCCGGTCTGGAAGCGATGGGATTTGAACGTCCATCCGATTTTTGGAACCAGCTGAAGGTGAAGACGCCTTCTCTATTACTGCTGGACATCATGCTTCCGGAAGAGGATGGGCTGACGGTATTAAAGAAGCTTCGTATGCGTTCTGAGACAAGGAAAATGCCGATTATCATGCTCACTGCCAAAGGTACAGAGTATGATAAGGTGAAGGGACTGGATGCAGGTGCGGACGATTATATTTCCAAGCCATTTGGTATGATGGAGTTGATTTCCCGTGTCAAAGCACTTCTTCGCAGAACCGGAGAAGAACCAACTGAAAAGTGCCTTACGCTGGGAGAATTGGCTGTTTATCCGGAGCGCCATCGCGTAAAGGTATCCGGACAGACAGTAGAACTTACCTTGAAAGAATTCGAACTGCTCCATTTGATGATGAACAATCCGGGCATCGTTTTTTCCAGAGATCAGATTCAGGACACCATCTGGGGCTATGCCTTTGACGGTGAAAGCCGTACCGTAGACGTACACATCAGAACACTCAGACAGAAGCTGGGGGATGCCGGTCATTTGATCCGTACAGTCCGCGGCGTGGGATACTGTGTCACTTTGCCAGAATAATAGAATGAAATAACCATCTGTAGACAGGAAATGTTTCAGATGGTTATCTTTGCTTATAGAAAAGGGGAAACATTATGATAAAACGTACTTTTAGTTCCATGGTGGTTCTGGTCCTTTGTGTGATCCTGGTCTGCTTTGGTACGGTAACAGCGATCCTGTTCCATTACTTTGACAGACTCTATGATACCAAGCTGGAGAATGAGTTGACCTACATCAGCCGTGGGGTAGAATACAATGGAATCCAGTATCTGGACGGTTTGTCAGCAGATGCCTGCCGTATTACCTGGATCGCAGCGGATGGTTCAGTTGTTTTTGATAATGCTGTAGATGCAAGTACCATGGAAAATCATGGGCAGCGAGAGGAAATCGCAGAAGCTTTTGAAACCGGAGAGGGAGAAAGTGTCCGTTACTCAGATACCATGGCGCAAAAGACCAATAACCGGGCCATGCTTTTATCAGACGGAACGGTGATTCGCGTTTCTTCCTCCTCAGATACGCTGTTACATATGTTTGCTGAGATGATGAAGCCGTTGCTGTTTGTATTTTTTGGTACGCTTATCGTGGCAGCGCTCTTTGCCTATGGAACCTCCAGAAAGATTGTAAAACCATTGGAAGATCTGGATCTGGAGCATCCGGAGGCGGTCAAGACCTATGAGGAACTGACCCCATTCCTTCGCAGGATTGAGCAGCAGAATCGCCAGATTCGTGCACAGATGCAGGAGTTAAAGCGCCAGCAGACGGAGTTTTCTGCCATTACGGAAAATATGAACGAGGGATTTGTGGTCGTAGACAGGCAGCAAAAGATTCTTTCCTATAACGGCAGTGCATTAAAACTTTTAGGGGCATTACCAGACATAGAATACAAAACGGTTCTGGAACTGAACCGCAGCGAAGAGTTTCAAAAGGTCATTGCGGTGGCCTTTGAGGGCAATCACAATGAGCAGATCATGAAACAGGAGGGTGGAGTATACAGCATTTTCGCCAATCCGGTCTTTCAGGATGGAGAAGTGTCCGGTGCGATTGTGGTTATTATGGATGTGACCGAAAAGGAACAAAGAGAGTCCCTTCGACGGGAATTTTCCGCCAATGTTTCCCATGAGCTAAAGACACCGCTTACATCCATATCCGGAACAGCAGAAATTATGAAAAACGGAATGGTCAGACCAGAGGACATCCCATATTTTTCCGGTATGATCTACAAGGAGGCACAGCGTCTGATCCATCTGGTAGGAGATATTATCAAATTGTCAAAACTGGAAGAGTCTGATATTTCCTCACAGAAAATGCCGGTGGATCTGTCACACATGGTCAATATGGTTGTGGAATCGCTGCAGACGGAAGCAGAGAAAAAGTCTGTTTTGGTTGAAACCCAGATCGAACCAGATTGTCAGGTAATGGGAATTTTATCCATTGTGGATGAAATTGTTTACAACCTGTGTGAAAATGCCATCAAGTATAATGTGGATGGCGGTAAAGTTAAAGTGACTGTTCGTGGTCAGAAGCAAGGTGCTGTTCTGATTGTGGAAGATACGGGTATTGGTATTCCGTACCAGGAACAGCAGCGTGTATTTGAGCGCTTTTATCGTGTAGACAAGAGCCACTCCAAAGAAATTGGCGGTACGGGCTTAGGATTATCCATTGTGAAACATGGTGTTCATACCCTGGGTGGCGATATCCAGTTGGAAAGTAAGGAAGGCATTGGAACCAGGATTACCGTTACTTTTTATAATTAGGAAAAGGCAAATATTTGGTAAAGGTAAGGAACAAAAATGGAAATGCCGGCATATATTTAGTATAATAGTGGTGTGAGATAAAGTGTTTCAGGAAACGGAGGAAAAAGATATGGCACACAGAATCATTGCGATAGATAGACAGAGCGGCAGCGGTGGAGCATTTATAGGCGCCCGTGTCGCAGAGGAACTTGGCATTGTCTGCTATAATGAGCAGTTGATCGATATGGCGTTGGAACTTGGCGGTCTGGAACATGCGCTGCATGCGGACCAGTTCAGACGGGGCGATGAAAGAAGACCGAATCTGGCATTTTATCGACTTTATGACGAGGGAAATGAGAATGTAACACCGGCTCTTCCCGCAGAAGATACGGTATTTGAATTGCAGAAAAAGCTGATTACTGACATTTCTCATCAGGAAGATGCCGTAATCGTTGGCCGTGGCAGTGGTTGGATCCTAAAGGACGATGAAGATGTCCGTCTGTTGAATGTGTATATTGTTGGTTCTTTTGAATCCCGTGTGACAAGAGCTATGCAGAACAGTAAGATGACATTGGCACAGGCAAAGCGTTATGTGAGAAAAGTGGATAAACAGCGCGGTGATTTTTATTATTATATAACCAAGCAAAACTGGGACGATTACACCAATTATCATTTAGTACTAAACAGTGAAAAGCTTGGTATTGAAAAGTGTGTAGATTTGCTGCGTGAATTTTACAATGAAGCGCTGTAGCCTGTCATTTTGGCTAATTGACGGAGAAACGTCCATTTTTTGGTAAATATGTTGAATCAGTGCTTTGATTTTTGGGCAATTACCACATGGTTACGTGAATAAAATTCATTTATGAATTGAAATTTTTTCACGATTTCTATTTACATTCAAAAAAAGAGTGCTATAATCGTTAAGGTAGATACTTTTATAAAAGAGTATCTACCTTTATTATTGAAAAACGTATTCCATGTCTTTTGCGTGACCTGGAAAAATGATTAATCTTAGATAGAGACGAGGTAAACAATATGGTAAACGGAATCGAAATCCGCTGGCATGGTCGTGGTGGCCAGGGTGCCAAAACAGCAGCCCTTCTTTTAGCAGATGTGGCTTTTAAAATCGGAAAACATGTGCAGGGTTTCCCAGAATATGGTCCAGAGCGTATGGGAGCTCCTATTACAGCTTACAATCGTATCAGCGATAATCAGATTCGTGTGCATTCCAATATTTATGATCCGGACTTTGTTGTGGTTGTAGATGAGACGCTGCTGCATGCGGTAGATGTAACTGCAGGCCTGAAGGAAAACGGAGCGATTATTATTAACACAGACAAATCTGCAGAAGAAGTAAGACCATTGCTTCGTGGCTATGCAGGTCGAGTGGTAACCATCAACGCAAGAAAGATTTCCGAGGATGCACTGGGCAAGTATTTCCCAAATTCTCCAATGCTGGCAGCTGTAGTTGCCACCAGCAAGGTTATGGACAGAGAGACATTCTTAGGAGAAATGCGTGCTTCCTACCAGCATAAATTCGAGAAAAAGCCAGAGGTAATCGAAGGTAACATGCAGGCACTGACAGTAGCCTTTGATGCGGTTATCTAATCTGGGAAGAAATAGTTGGTCAATCTAGGGTAGAAAGGATTCATCTGATTGCAGATGAAATAGCAGATATGAGAACAGATATAACAAAGATTACAGAAAAAACATCCCATACCGGTCTGACAGAGGGCATGCATGTCTATAATGCAGGTACGTCCAGAATGTTCAACACCGGTGAATGGAGAAATAATACACCAGTATATCAGGAAGACAAGTGCAAGCATTGTTTCTTATGCGCACCTGTTTGCCCGGACAGCAGTATCATGGTAAAAGATGGTAAGCTGCTTGGCATCGATTTGGATCACTGCAAAGGCTGCGGTATCTGTGCAGAGGTTTGTCCATTCGATGCGATCACAATGAAGGAGGGGATTGAATAATGGCTATCAAAGAACGTATGTCAGGTAACGAGGCAGTTGCATATGCGGTTCGACAGATCAATCCGGATGTCATGCCTGCATTCCCTATCACACCATCCACAGAGATTCCACAGATGGTATCTTCTTACATAGCAAATGGAGAAATTGACACAGAGTTCGTCCCTGTAGAAAGTGAACATTCCGCAATGAGCGCGGCAATCGGTTCCAGTGCGGCAGGCGCCCGCACACTGACAGCCACATCCTCAGCCGGTCTGGCTCTTATGTGGGAAGAGTTGCTGCTTGCAGCATCCAACCGTCTGCCAATCGCACTGGCACTGGTACTTCGTACCCTGTCCGGTCCAATCAACATCAACTGTGACCATTCCGATGGTATGGGTGCCAGAGATACCGGCTGGATTCAGCTCTATGCAGAGAACAATCAGGAAGCCTATGACAACTTCGTGCAGGCCTATCGTATTGCAGAACATGCAGATGTGAAGCTGCCGATCATGATCTGTCAGGACGGTTTCATTACCAGCCATGCGGTGGAAAATATTGAATTGTTAGAAGACGATGTGGTAAAAGATTTCGTTGGCGAATATGAACCGGAAGAATTTCTGTTAAATCCGGGAAAACCAATGTCTGTTGGACCTTACGCTGTATCTAACTACGTTATGGAAGGAAAGAAAAATCAGCTGATCGCATTGGAAAATTCCAAAAAGGTTATTTTGGAAGTGGCAGAAGCCTTTGAAAAAATTTCCGGCAGAAAGTACGGATTTTTCGAAGAATACCATACAGAAGATGCAGACTATATCATGCTGCTGATTGGTTCTGCAGCAGGAACTGCCAAGGATGCGGTGGATGCGCTTCGCGCCCAGGGCGTAAAGGCAGGCTTGTTAAAGCTTCGTGTATTCCGTCCATTTCCGGCAAAAGAGATTGCCCAGGCATTGAAACACTGTAAAGCGGTGGCAATTCTTGACCGTTGTGAAAGCTACAATACAAACGGCGGTGTTCTTGGCAGTGAAGTAACAGCGGCACTGTTCCAGAACAAGGTAATGATCGATGCAGTAAACTATATCTACGGTCTTGGCGGACGTGACTTTACCGTAGAAGATGCAAAAGGCGTATTTGCAGAACTGGCAGACATCGTGGAGAACGGTGCACCAATCGAACAGTTCAAATACATCGGATTACGATAATACAGGGAGACAGATATGAGCGGATATAATTTAAAAGAAGTAATGAATAAACCGGAACGTCTGGCTCCGGGACATAGAATGTGCGCAGGCTGTGGCGCAACCATCGCAGTCAGAGCCGTATTGCGTGCACTGCATGAAGGAGATCAGGCAGTTATCGGTAATGCCACCGGATGCTTAGAGGTTTCCACTTTCATGTATCCATATACAGCATGGGAAGACAGCTACATCCATAATGCTTTTGAAAATGCAGGCGCTACCATGAGTGGTGTGGAAACTGCTTACAATGCATTGAAAAAACGTGGCAAGATTCCGGCAGACGTGAACTACAAGTTCATCACATTTGGTGGTGACGGCGGTACCTACGATATCGGTTTTCAGTCCTTATCCGGTGCCATGGAACGTAATCATGACATGGTATATGTATGCTACGATAATGGTGCATACATGAATACTGGTATTCAGCGTTCCTCCGCAACCCCATTATACGCAGATACAACAACAACACCGGTTGGATCCCAGTCTGCAGGTAAGATGCAGAATCGAAAAGACCTTGCAAGCATCATTGCTGACCACGACGTACCATATGTGGCGCAGACAACAATGATTGGAAACTTTTCCGATATTCACCAGAAGTCTGAAAAGGCAATCTACACACCGGGAGCAGCTTTCTTAAACGTGTTGGCTCCATGTCCACGAGGCTGGCGCTATGAGACAGCAGAGATCATGAAGATCTGTAAGCTGGCAGTCGACACCTGTTACTGGCCACTGTTTGAAGTAGACCATGGCAAATGGATGCTCAGCTACATGCCAAAGAAGAAAAAACCAATCGAGGATTTCCTTCGTGAACAGGGTCGTTTCAAACATTTATTCAAACCAGAAAATGAACAGTTATTAGTAGAATTCCAGCAGGAAGTTGACAGACGCTGGGAAGATTTACTTTATAAGTGTGACAGATAAGGATTCATGTCACAAAGCATTCTTCTTTGTGAGTTGTTCCAAAAGGACAGGATAGAGAACGGGAGTTAAGAAGAAAATGACGATTTTATCATACCAGGTTTTTCAGGCAGTCGTAGAACAGGGAAGCTTTCGTAAGGCAGCAGAAGTTATGAATTTGACACCATCTGCTGTCAGTCATGCCATCTCTGCCATGGAGCAGGAGTTGGGCTTTACCCTGTTTACCCGCAGCAAAAACGGAATCAGTCTAACCAACTATGGGGAAACATTACAGCCATATATCAACGCAGTTTTAAGCAGTGAGGAAAGCTTAAATCAGGCCGTGTTCAATCTGAACGGATTGCAGCAGGGGCTTGTTAAAATTGGCTGTTTCTCCAGTGTATGCACCAACTGGATGCCGGACATCATCAATTCTTTCAAACAGGAATTTCCAGGCATCAATCTGGAGATTTATCAAGGAACGTATGCAGATGTATCTGAATGGATCAAAAACGGCACGGTAGACATGGGATTTTTGTCTGTATCCAGTGCCAAGGATCTGCCAATCGTTCCCCTGTATCGTGACCCATTGCTCTGCGTGGTGCCAAAGGGCTTTCCTAAAAATCCTGCAACAGAGGCAATGACCATCGGCGAGATGCACGACAAAGTATTCGTATCCCAAATGGAGTCCACAGATGCAGACATCCAGAAGTTTTTACAGGACAACGGATTGAATGTGCGTTCCTCCTACCACGTGGTAGACGACTTGTCTCAGATTGCCATTGTAGCCAAAGGCCTGGGTATCTGTATTATGCCAAAGATGGTCATGAACGATATTCCATACCTGGTAGATATGTATCCAACAGATCCATCTGCCTGCCGTATCATCGGTATTTCCGTGAGAAATCCAAACTTCATGGCACCAGCAGTAAAGACTCTGTACGAGCACATCATCGCCCAGTACCAGGAAGAAGAGTTTCAATTAGTGTAAGAGAACAATAGTGCAAAATAAGAAAGAGGTCGGAAAAAATTGCTTCGCGCAAACCGTTTTCAGGTTTGTAAGAGCCAATTTTTTTCGGCCTCGTTTTTGTTAAAATGTATAGAAATTAAAACAAAAATGTTTTCAGATTTATACAAAAAAACGCATTTCTTTGTGAAATATGTACAGAATCAAGAACATAGATATTTTTTTAACGATTGTATTTGTTAAAAAACATGCAAAGTCTGGGCTTTGTATACAAACCATGATATGATGCAGTCGAACCACAAGGAAAGAAGTTATGTACAGGAGGTTTTTAGTATGTATAATCACAAACAGTGGGATGGATTTGAAGGACGTATCTGGAAAGAAGAAATCAATGTAAGAGATTTCATCCAGCAGAATTATAAACCATATGACGGCGATGAAAGTTTCCTGGAAGGTGCAACAGAAGCAACCGATAAGCTTTGGGGACACTTACAGAAACTCCAAAAGGAAGAACGTAAGAACAACGGCGTTTTGGATATGGATACAGATGTAGTTGCTTCTCTTACATCCCATAAAGCTGGCTATATCAGCGAAGAATTAAAAGACTTAGAACAGATTGTTGGTCTGCAGACTGACAAACCATTAAAACGAGCATTTATGCCATACGGCGGTATCAACACAGCATTAAAAGCATGTGAGACCAACGGGTATGAACCAAGTCAGGAACTTCGTGAAATTTTCACAAAGTACTGCCGCACGCATAACCAGGGTGTATTTGATGCTTACACAGATGAGATGAAGCTGGCTCGTCACAACAAGATCATCACAGGTCTTCCAGACGCATACGGACGTGGACGTATCGTAGGTGACTACAGACGAGTTGCGCTTTATGGTATCGATACGCTGATTGAAGAAAAAGCAAAAGATTTCGCGGACTGCGGACATGGTGTTATGACAGATAATGTGATTCGTCAGCGTGAAGAAATCACAAAACAGATCAGAGCACTGGAAGATATGAAAAAAATGGCAGCGGAGTATGGATATGATATTTCCAAACCGGCAGCCAACGCAAAAGAAGCAGTACAGTGGGTATATTTTGGATACCTGGCAGCCATCAAAACACAGAACGGTGCAGCCATGAGTGTTGGCCGTATCTCCACATTCCTTGACATCTATATCGAAAGAGATCTGGAAGCAGGGCTGATTACAGAAAAAGAAGCACAGGAACTGATCGACCACATGGTAATGAAGTTCAGAATGGTTAAATTCGCAAGAATTTCTTCCTACAAAGAACTGTTCTCCGGCGATCCGGTTTGGGCAACGGTAGTAGTTGGTGGTATCGGCGTAGATGGCAGAAGCATGGTAACAAAGAACGATTACCGTTTCTTGCAGACGCTGGTTAACATGGGACCATCTCCAGAACCAAACATGACCGTGCTTTATTCCAAGGACTTGCCAATGAACTTCAAAAAGTTCGTTTCCCACATTTCCATTCTCACAAGCTCTGTGCAGTATGAGAATGACGATGTAATGAAACCGGTTTGGGGCGATGATTACGCAATCTGCTGTTGTGTATCTGCAACACAGACAGGTAAGGAAATGCAGTTCTTTGGCGCAAGAGCAAATCTTGCAAAAGCACTTCTTTATGCAATCAACGGCGGTGTGGATGAAAAAACAAAAGCACAGGTTGGACCAGCCTACAAAGGAATTACTTCTGAATATCTTGAGTATGAAGAAGTAATGGAAAAATACGATCTGATGCTGGAATGGTTAGCAGGTCTGTATGTAAATACACTGAATGTCATCCACTATATGCATGACAAATACTGCTACGAAACAGCACAGATGGCACTGATTGATACAGACGTTCGCAGAACATTTGCAACCGGTATCGCAGGATTCTCCCACGTGGTAGACTCCATCAGCGCAATCAAATATGCAAAAGTAAAAACAATCCGTGATGAAGACGGCATGGTAATCGATTTTGAAACAGAAGGTGATTTCCCACGATACGGCAAAGATTATTATCGTGCAGACGACATTGCGGTATGGCTGCTGAAAACATTCATGGATAAGCTGAAAAAACAGCACACCTATAGAGATTCCGAACCAACAACCTCTATCCTGACAATCACATCCAACGTGGTTTACGGAAAAGCAACAGGTGCAATGCCAGACGGAAGAAAAGCAGGCGCTCCACTTTCACCAGGAGCAAACCCAAGCTACGGTGCAGAACAGAACGGTCTTTTAGCTTCTCTGAACTCTGTAGCAAAACTTCCATACGAATGGGCACTGGATGGTATCTCCAATACACAGACCATCAACCCAGACGCACTTGGCCACAGTCCAGAAGAAAGAATCAATAACATGGTAATGGTTATGGATGGTTACTTCTCACAGGGTGCACATCACCTGAATGTGAACGTGTTCGGAAAAGAAAAACTGATCGATGCAATGGAACATCCAGAAAAAGAAGAATACGCAAACTTCACGATCCGTGTTTCCGGTTACGCAGTAAAATTCATCGATCTTTCCAGAGAGCAGCAGTTAGACGTAATTTCCAGAACCTGTCATACAGATTTATAAGGAAATCGGTCAAAGGTATAAAGATTTTTCCAATCAGTTCTGATAAAACAATGATTGGGGAAAACGATTAGAAGAAGGTAAGTATTATGGTAGAAGGAAGAGTACACTCATTTGAAACATTTGGACTGGTGGACGGACCAGGGGTTCGATTTGTAGCTTTTTTACAGGGCTGCGGTCTTCGCTGCAAATACTGTCACAATCCTGAAACATGGAACAGACAGTGTGGAATTCGTATGAATGCAAAGCAGTTGTTTGACAAAGCGTATCGCTACAGAACGTACTGGGGCAAAGACGGTGGCATCACAGTCAGCGGTGGAGAAGCACTGTTACAGATGGAGTTCGTAACAGAATTGTTTACACTGGCAAAACAGCATAATGTTCATACAGCACTTGATACATCCGGTGGGAACTTTTCCTTACGACCAGAGTACCTGGAAAAGTTCAACAAGCTGATGGCAGTGACCGATCTTGTGATCCTTGATATCAAGGCAATGGACAGCGAGCTGCACAAAGAGCTGACCGGGATCAAGAATGGACACATTCTCCAGATGGCTCGTTATCTGTCCTCCATGGGTAAGCCAATGTGGATCCGTCACGTCTTAGTACCAGGATTTACAGATCAGAAGATTGAATTGTTAGAATTAAAAGAATTTATCGAAGATCTTCCAAGCGTAGAACGTGTAGAAGTCTTACCATATCACACACTTGGCTGTGCGAAGTGGGAAAAACTTGGATTCGAATATCCATTAGAGGGTGTTCGCACTCCATCCGAAGAGGAAGTGGCAAAAGCAGAAAGACTGTTAGGTTTGAAAACAGAAAGAACCATGAAGCCAACCAAAATCGGTGCATAGGAAACAATACAAAAACCATCGAGGCGAAAATGCTTCGATGGTTTTATTTTTAATGCATATTTCTAAAGGAATTGTTATCATATAACAGGATGGTTTAACCATTGAAAGATCTTACGACACCAATGACTGCAACAACAACCATTACGATAACGCAGCCAACAATCTGATAGAAAAATACTTTTTCTCTTGGCGGCTGTTTTTTCTTAGCTTCTTCTTCCTTTTCTTTCTGTTTGTTAGGATCTTTCTTTACATAGTAAGCCATACTTTTGCAACCTTTCTATTTGTCTGAATTTTTTTTCTGGATAGGAATCTGGATTTCACAGAAATCCAGTTCATTGTCATCATCGTAGAAGATGGCGTCAATGAGACATTCATCGTAGATATCGCCGACGATTTCATACTCGTTTTCTTCAATCCACTGCATCAGCTTATGAATGTGCTGTGTCTCATATGGCATGCCGAACTTTGGCATGCACACATATTCCCCTTCTTTTAAAATATGAACTCCTTCCACATTAGGCAGGTCGTGGTTAATTATACAACATCCACCGGCACGTTTCAATGGTGTGCCATTTAAAACCTCATCCTTGAAGATAAGTGCGCCCCAGCGACGGCTAGGTAAGATACCGTGGCGTTCTGCTTCGTTCCAAATGGACATCAATGCACGGTGAAGTTCATATCGGGTATGGTTCTCAGGGTTCCATTCATGATAGAGCAGGCGACGTTCCGGGAAATACTCGATGGTAGGCTTGTATTCCGTATCTGTATATGTAGTAGCGTTACGATAAATATTAACACGCTTTTCAATCTGCTTTTTCTGAAGCTCAAGCGCTTCTATCTCTTTCTGAATCTTTTTGTGCTGAGACTCTAAAAGTTCGATGGTAGATGCAGAATTGTTGTAGGCGTTGCTTTTTCGAATATCCTCCAGCGGCATTCCGATGGAACGAAGGAAGCAGATTTCCCGCAGAAGCGGAATCTGAAGGGTACTGTAATAACGGTATCCATTGTTTTCATCGATGATTTCCGGCTTGAACAGATCAATCTTATCGTAATAGATCAGAGTCTGGCGACTGATATCGTGAATCTGTGCCATTTCAGAAATGGAAAGTTTACGGTTGATAGATGAAAAGTTATTTGTACACATATGGTCTCCCCTTGTCAAACAAAAAAACTGTATTCTGGTACTCGCTTTATGCCATATACCTAGAATACAGTTCTGATTTTAAAGTAGTTATGCAGGAAAAGGATTCATTGATTTGTTTTCTGCATGAATATTAGAAAAAGGTTATACATATATATGTCTGGTTATCACTGTCGTTCTTATTTTTCGGTTGGATTCCAACGTTTGAATGGCTGGAATTCAATGCCGTATGCGTCTAAAATTTTTCCTACAATGTGATTTACCATGTCTTCCACCGTTTCCGGCTTATTGTAGTAAGTCTGCATTGGAGGCATGATGACAGCACCCATCTGGGAAAGAGACAGCATATTTTTTAAATGGATGGTGTTGAACGGTGTTTCTCTTGCAACTAAAACCAGCTTCCGGCGTTCCTTTAATACAACATCTGCTGCCCGAAGCAGGAGATTGTCAGAGTAACCGCAGGCAATGCCTGCCAGTGTTTTCATGCTGCATGGGACCACCACCATACCCTCTGTTTTGAAGGTGCCGCTTGCGATAGAAGCACCAATGTTTTCAATGTCGTATACCTCATCTGCCAGCGCTTTTACTTCCGCCACAGAATAGTCTGTTTCCATTTCAATTGTTTTTTCGCCGCCGTCGGAGATGACCAGACAGCTCTGCCAGTCATCCAGTTCACGGATGGCTTTTAACACGCCAATTGCAATCGGCATTCCGCTGGCACCGCTGATGCCAATAACTAATCGTTTCATACATTACCTCCTGTGATTGGAATCTTGATCTGACAGAAGTCCTTTTGATGTTCCTCTGTGTAGAATGTAGTATCAAGGAGACACTCGTCAAGTGCATGGCCGGCTACGGTGTAATTATTATCCTTGATCCACTGTCTTAATTTTGCCAAATCTTCCACTTCGTAAGGCATTCCATACTTACACATACATACGGTATTGCATGGTGGAAGTGAGATTACTTCCATATCTCCCAGTTCGAAGCTGCGAAGCTTTTCTTCGTATTCCTTTGGAATGTTTATGTATCCGCCAGCCTGTTTGAAATAGTCCTCTGTTTCCACGGATTCTTTGGAAAAGTAGGCGCCGAAGCCCCAGGCGATCGGAATGTCGTGGTCGGTACAGAAACGACGCAGACGCATATGGGTAAAGTGCATTTCCTTACGACTCATTTCCTGTGTCTTCCATTTGGAAAACAGGATAATGCGTCCAGGTGCCTTACTGATATATGGAGCGTAGCCGTGGGACTGTGCTTCCTTAATGATCTTGTAGTAATTAAGACGTACGTCAATAACATCCATCTTGCGCTGCAGAGCCTCCAGTTCCTTTTTGATGTTTTCACGGTTGGAGAGAAGCAGCTCAGATACATTGTCCACATTTCTGTCATGAAGGTTGTCAACAATCTCTTTTAAAGAAACGTTTTCGCACTTCAATGCACAAATCTCGCGCAGGAATGGAATCTGATAGAGAGAGTAGAAACGATATCCGTTCTCATCTACGTAACCCGGCTTAAAAATATCATGTTTGTCGTAGTAAATCAGTGTCTGTCGGCTGATACCACAAGTGTTTGCCATTTCGCTGATAGACAGCCAATTGTTTTCCACATTCATAACATAACCCCTTTTCATAAACTGCTGCGTACAACCAAATGTGTACCACTATACATGTTCCAGTATACAGCTATTCTAGCGTATAAAGCAACTATACAGTCAAAGGTTAATTGTAAGTATTTTTCAACAAATTTGTTGAGAATAAATTGTGAAAATATCCCATAAAATTTTATTGGCTGTATATTAGGTATACTGATTTATAATAACTGCAAAGTGTAAAACTATGAGTTTTTTTGGCACTTTTTTGGAATACCATTTAT
Source organism: Eubacterium sp. (assembly GCA_017472565.1). Taxonomy (GTDB): domain Bacteria; phylum Bacillota; class Clostridia; order Lachnospirales; family Lachnospiraceae; genus Brotonthovivens. The sequence continues at coordinate 26,760 of JAFUPY010000048.1, read as the reverse complement.
AGGGGAATGGGTATTTCGACAATGTACTAAAAAGAGGAAATAGGCGTTTTTACTATTTTTATGTTGTCAAGGAGGACTATATTATGAGTAATGTTCATGATCTGCGTTCCGCTATTGAGTTGATCAAATCAATTCCGGGCGAATACGTGGAAACAAACGTGGAAGTTGATCCAAAGGCTGAGTTATCAGGTGTTTACCGCCACGTGGGTGCAGCTGGTACGGTTATGCGTCCAACAAAGGTTGGGCCAGCTATGATGTTCAATAACATCAAGGATCATCCGGACGGAAGAGTAATTATCGGTATGCTTGCAAGCCGTAAGAGAGTAGCAGCATTATTAGGAACAGAACCTGAAAAATTAGGCTGGTTCTTAAAAGACGCTGTTAAAAACCCAATCGAACCAGTTGACTTCGCTGGCGAAAAAGCACCATGTCAGGAAGTTGTTCATTTAGCCACAGACGAAGGATTCGATATCCGTAAGATTGTTCCAGCACCAACCAATACACCAGAAGATGCCGGTCCATACATCACAATGGGTATGTGCTATGCTTCTGATCCGGAAACAGGCATCTCTGATGCTACGATCCACAGACTGTGCTTACAGGGTCCAGATGAATTATCTATGTGGATCACACCAGGCGCAAGACACATCGGTGCTTTCTATGAAAAAGCAGAAGCGCTCAACCAGCCACTGCCAATCTCTATCAGCATCGGTCTTGATCCGGCTGTATATATTTCCGGCGGTTTTGAACCACCTACAACACCACTTGGCTACAATGAATTAGCCTGTGCAGGTGCTATCCGTCAGAAACCAGTTGAATTAGTAAAATGTTTGACAATTGAAGAAAAAGCAATCGCTAACGCAGAATTTGTTATCGAAGGTTTATTAATGCCACACGACAGAGTGCCAGAAGATCGTTCTACAGGAACAGGCAAAGCGATGCCAGAATTCCCAGGACAGACTGGTCCGGCTCCAATGGTTCCAATTATCAAAGTAAAAGCGGTTACAACAAGAATTAACCCAATCATGCAGACAACCATCGGACCATCTGAAGAACACGTACATATGGCAGGTCTTCCAACCGAAGCTTCTATCCTTAACATGGTAGAAACAGCGATGCCAGGCAAGTTATTGAACGTATACGCACATTCTTCCGGCGGTGGTAAATACCTTGCAATCCTTCAGTTCAAAAAATCCGTTCCATCTGATGAAGGACGTCAGCGTCAGGCTGCATTACTTGCATTCTCCGCTTTCAACGAACTGAAAAACGTTATCTTAGTAGATGAAGACGTAGATCCATTCGATACAAATGACGTATTATGGGCATTGAATACCCGTTACCAGGGCGATATCGATACTGTATTTATTCCAGGTGTAAGATGTCATCCGCTTGATCATACACAGGAACCATCCTATAACCCTATGATCAGAGACAAAGGTATTTCCTGTAAGACAATCTTTGACTGCACAATGCCATTCAGCTTAAAGAAACACTTCGAACGTTCTCAGTTCTTAGATGTTGATCCAAAGCATTGGTTACCAGATATGTTCTAACAGAAAATGTTTTTAGATACTTTTTGGGTAAAGACAGGTATTGTAGTTTCAGCGGCCTTTCCGAAAAAAGGAGAGGCCGCTATTTAATTGCGTGAAATCAAAAACAGGTGACAGCGTTGCCATTTTTTGGTTTAATAGTAGTATAGCGTATTTACAACAAGAGGAAGCAGGGAGGAGTATTTATGAGTAATGTATGCGATCTTCGTTCAGCACTGGAACTGATCAAGTCCATGCCTGGCGAATATGTGGAAACCAATGTGGAAGTGGATCCAAACGCAGAATTATCAGGAGTGTATCGTTATGTGGGCGCAGGCGGTACGGTTATGCGTCCAACAAAAATAGGTCCGGCAATGATGTTTCACAATGTAAAAGGACATCCAGACAAAAGCGTTGTGATTGGAATGCTTGCAAGTCGTAAGCGTGTCGCTGCTTTGCTGGGAACAACACCGGAACAACTTGGCTGGTACTTAAAAGATGCCGTAAAAAATCCAGTGGAACCGATTGACTTTACTGGGGATGCCCCACCATGTCAGGAAGTGATCCATCTGGCAACAGAGGAAGGCTTCGATATCCGCAAGCTGATTCCGGCACCAACCAACACACCACAGGATGCCGGCCCATACATCACCATGGGTATGATCTATGCAAAAGATCCGGTAGGAGATGAGTCTGATATTACGATCCACAGACTATGCCTCCATGGACCGGATGAGATGTCTATTTTCTTCACACCAGGTGCAAGACACATCGGTGCGATGTATGAAAAAGCAGAAAAAATGGGACTTCCACTGCCGATCTCTGTCAGTGTAGGTATTGATCCTGCAATCTATATTTCTGCAGGTTTTGAGCCACCAACCACTCCATACGGATACAACGAACTGGCTTGTGCAGGTGCACTGCGCCAGAAACCAATTGAACTGAGCAGATGTTTGACTGTGGATTGTAAAGCAATTGCCCATGCAGAATATGTCATTGAAGGCTATGTTGTACCGGAAAAGAGAGTACGTGAGGATGTTCCAACTGGTTCCGGTAAGACAATGCCGGAGTTCCCGGGACAGACAGGTCCTGCACCAATGGTTCCAACGGTAAAAGTGACAGCGGTTACAACAAGAATCAATCCAATTATGCAGACAACCATCGGACCATCTGAAGAACATGTACATATGGCAGGTCTTCCAACGGAAGCATCTATCATCAATATGGTGGAAACAGCAATGCCAGGCAAGCTTCAGAACGTATACGCACATCCGGCTGGCGGCGGCAAATACATGGCAATCCTCCAGTTTAAAAAGTCTGTACCATCCGATGAAGGACGGCAGCGTCAGGCAGCGCTGCTTGCATTCTCTGCATTCAGCGAACTGAAGCATGTAATCCTGGTAGACGAAGATGTGGATCCGTTCGATTCCAACGACGTTCTCTGGGCACTGAATACCCGTTTCCAGGGCGACATTGATACCATCACAATTCCAGGGGTAAGATGTCATCCATTGGATCACTCCAATGAAACACAATATAACCCAATGATTCGTGACAATGGTATCGCGTGCAAGACTATTTTTGACTGTACCATGCCATTCCCGTTAAAGAAACACTTCGAACGTTCCCAGTTCCTGGAAGTGGATCCAAAGAAATGGCTGCCGGATTTTGAATAAAGTCCAGTCAGGCATAGGTGCATTTTAGTAGTTACCATAATGTTGGTACAGCTAATAAATATAATAAGAAAAAATGATAAGTATGTACTTGGAAAAAACCGCTAGCAGTACATAACTTATGCTATAATATTGCTCGTAAAAAAGTAACTGTTCCACCCAAATGAATAGTTACTTTTTTTCGGGTTCTAAATGGACCCGAAAAAGCTGTTTATAGCAGCTTTCAAATAGATAGAGTATTGTTTTTTGTTAGGAGAAGGGCGTTATGAAACGTGTAGAAGACTACGTAAGAACGATTCCAGATTTCCCGGAAAAAGGAATTCTGTTTCGAGACATTACAACGGTAATTGAAAGTCCGGATGGCTTTCGTCTTGCCATTGACGAGATGAAGAAGCGTCTGGAAAATATTGATTTTGACGTGATTGCCGGTGCAGAATCCAGAGGATTTATCTTCGGTGCACCGCTGGCGTATGCCTTGGGAAAAGGCTTTGTGTTAGTCCGTAAAAAGGGAAAACTTCCATGCGAAACCGTATCCATGTCCTATGATCTTGAATACGGCAGTGCAGAGATTGAAATGCATGCGGATTCTATCAGACCAGGACAGAAGGTAGTTGTGGTAGATGACCTGATTGCTACAGGTGGAACGGTAGAAGCATCCATCAAGCTGATCGAGCAGCTTGGCGGCGAAGTGGTAAAAGTTCTGTTTTTGATGGAACTTGCCGGATTGGAAGGCAGAAAGCGTCTTGCAAACTATGATGTGGATGCGGTTGTTACATACGAAGGGAAATAAGAGGAGTACTTCATGGGAGAATTGATTCTGGAAATGAAGAATATCACCAAGACCTTTGGTTCTGTAGTTGCCAACAAAGATGTGAATCTTTCCCTTTACGCCGGCGAGATTCATGCCCTGCTTGGAGAAAATGGAGCAGGGAAAAGTACATTGATGAATGTACTGACCGGTATTTACAAACCAGATGGTGGTGAGATTTATTATAAAGGGAAACGGGCGACCATCCGCAATCCAAAGCACGCAGTCGCTATGGGTATCGGTATGGTACATCAGCATTTTCGTCTGATTCCAACACTTTCTGTGGCAGAGAACGTATACCTCTATTCGGATGATCGGAAGTTTTTCCTGGATCAGAAGAAGATGGAGGCTGTAATCGGCGAATGCTCAGAAAAGTTTAATCTGGCTGTTGACCCAACGGCAAAGGTTTGGCAGTTGTCTGTAGGGGAACAGCAGCGAGTAGAGATTATTAAGCTGCTTTATCGTGGCGCGGAGATTCTGATTTTGGACGAGCCTTCCGCAGTATTAACACCACAGGAAGCAGATGACATGTTCGTCACACTGCGAAAAATGGCAGAGTCAGGGAAAGCAGTTATCGTTATTTCTCATAAGATGAGTGAGGTCATGCATCACGCAGACCGTATCACGGTATTAAAAGGCGGCAAGGTGGAGGATACACTGCTTGCCAGGGACGCAACGGTAGAGCGTCTGACAAAAGCGGTTGTAGGTGACCACGAGCTGGGCGAGATTACGCCAAGAGAGGGGGAACTTTCCCAGGAAGTGGTGCTTTCACTTGAAAACTTAAACGTTCTTAATGACAAGAACTTACCTGCCATCAAGAACGTGACCATGGATATCCGAAAGGGCGAGATCTTTGGTATTGCCGGTGTTGCCGGTAATGGACAGAGAGAGCTTGCAGAAGCGATTGCAGGACTTCGACCTGCAGTTGGCGGCAAGATCAGCCTTTTGGGAGACGATGTGACCAAAACATCCATTCGAAAACGTATTGAACAGGGTATTTCCTTTATTCCAGAGGATCGTCTGCATATGGGACTGGTTCCAGGTCTGGACTTTAAGGACAATGTTATCCTAAAACAATATAAGAATCCAAAATACAACCAAAAGGGCTTGCTCCGTTATGGCGAAGCAGAAAGAGTGGCTCAGGAATTTGTTGCAAAACACGACATCAAAACAGGTGGTACGGAGCTTCCGGTCGGGCTTATGTCCGGTGGTAATCAGCAGAAGCTTTTGATTGCCAGAGAAGTGGACGGCAATCCGGTGTTGATCGTTGCAGCGTATCCGGTGCGAGGGCTGGATATTGGTGCAGCAGAGGCCATCCGTGAGATTTTGATTGAAGAAAGTAAAAAGGGAACCGCTGTTTTGTTGATTTCCGAGGAATTGGATGAAATCTTCAAGATGTGTGACAGAACAGGGGTACTTTGTGACGGAGAGATGATGGGTATCCGCAAGATCTCCGAAACTGACTTCAATGAAATCGGCAAGATGATGTCCGGCGAGAAAGGAGAGGAAGAAGCTGATGCCTAAGATTCGTTTTCAGAAAAGAACCAGCGTATCCATGGCAAGAAGAGTGCTGAATCCAATCCTGTTCGTTATTCTGGCATTGGTATTTTGCGGGATTTTCCTTGCAATCGTTGGTTTCAATCCATTTGAAGTTTATGGAAAAATGATTGATAAGATCATTTCTGTAAAAGGGATTAAAAATAGTATTGTGGCAGGTTTGCCACTGATGTTTACAGGTATGGCGGTGGCCTTTGGTTATCGAATGAACCTGAACAATATCGGTGCTGACGGTCAGTACGCAATGGGTGCTATCCTGTGCGTCTGGTTCGCACTCTACGGACCAGACATGCCGGCAGTTCCAAAGTTGATCATCATGTTTATCCTTGCAATAGCAGGCGGTGCATTTGTAGCGTTGATTGCAGCGATTCCAAGAGCCTTGTGGGGCGTCAGCGAGACCATTCTGACGATGATGCTCAACTATATTATCCTGCTTTTCTTAAATTTCCTTATGTATGGACCTTGGAAAGCAGAAGGTCAGTCTGTTCCACAGACAGCCAAGATCGATGAGCGGTATTTCCTTCCGGATATTGGAAATACCGGTATCAACTCCATCCTGATCATTGCGATCATCATGGCAGTATTGATTTATTTCTTCCATAAGAAAACCTCCAAGGGTTATCAGATGGAAGTTATCCGTAGAAGTCCATCTGCTGCAAACTATGCAGGTATGAGCGTGAAAAGGAACATCATTTTCGTGCTCTTGGTATCCGGTGCCATTGCCGGTCTTGCAGGTTTTGCTCAGGTTGGCGGTATTATCCACAGATGTCAGGCAGATCTGCCAAACGGCGCAGGTTACACCGGTATCGTTATCGCATATCTGGCAGGCCTGAACCCGATCACCGTTCTGATCGTAGCGTTTCTTTTTGGTGCGCTGGAAATCAGTGCCGTGGCAGTACAGCTGACAGGTGTGCCGTCTCAGATTGCAACCATGATCCAGGGCAGTATCATGTTGTTCGTAATCGCAGGAGAGTTTTTCAACCGCTATAAAATTGTGGTGCAGAAAAAAGGAGGTGTTGGCGCATGACCGTAAGTGTGTTAATGGTTTCCATTATTTCAACCGCTATTTTGTACGCAGTTTCCGTTCTTTACGCCGCTGTGGGTGAGATTTTCTCACAGAAAGCAGGCGTAATGAACCTTGGGCTGGAAGGTATCATGCTGATGGGTGCAGTATCCGGTTACCTGGTAGCAGTACATAAACAGAACCTGGGACTTGCCTTGATTACCGTTATATTAGTAGGCGCGTCTTTAGGTGTGGTATTTGCCTTTGTAACCGTTACCCTGCAGGCAGATCAGACTGTAGCCGGTATGGCGATGCTGACCTTTGGTACAGGGCTTTCCGGTTTCATCGGAAAAGAAGTATCCGGTGTCAATGCCAACCTTGCATTTGAAAACATTGCCATCCCTGTACTTTCCGAGATTCCAATCATCGGACCAAGCGTGTTCAACCAGAACATTTTGGTCTATGCAATGTATATCATCATCCCGGTGTCCATGATCTACATCTATAAGACAAGACCTGGTATGATCCTGAGAGCGCTTGGTGAGAACCCTGCTACACTGGATGCGGCAGGATATAATGTCTTCGGACTTCGCTATGCCTATGTTATTTTCGGCAGTGCAATGACCGCCATCAGCGGCGCCTGCGTATCCTTGGCATACACCAACTTCTGGAGCGATGGTATGACCAGCGGCAAGGGCTGGATCGCAGTTGCTCTGGTCGTATTCTCATCATGGAATCCACTGGTGGCAGTACTTGGCGCACTTTTGTTTGGTGCGATCAGTATTATCGGAATCGACATTCAGATGTTCTACTCCGTATTGCCATCCCAGTTCTACTCAGCACTGCCATACGTGGCAACCATCGTAGCCCTGATCTTTACGACAGGAAACTTCCGAAAGAAACGGCCTGCGATGCCAGCTTCTCTGTGTATTCCATTTAACAGAGAAGAGAGATAGAAGTTGTTTCTGTCTGACTAACAGAGAGACTTCTACGTACCGTTATGGTTTTATGAACTCGTCGGGGGTTCTTAAACATACTTTTTTTATATTTACTCTAGGAGGAATAATCATGAAAAAAAGATTATTAAGCATCATTCTTGTTGGTGCAATGGCAATCGCTTGTCTCGCTGGTTGTGGCAGCGAAGGCGGCAATGAAGGTGGCGCAGGCTCTGCAGCTGGTGAAGGTACAGGCTCTGCTATCGCATCTATGGAAGATATCGTAGTTGGTGAAATTCAGTCTTACGTTATCAATGATGGCGGTTGGTGTCAGGCTACACATGAAGGCCTTGTAGCAGCGATGGAAAACGCAGGCATTCCTGCTGGAAACCTTATGACACTGGAAGAAGTATACGAAGAGCAGGCAGCTGTATATGCAGCAACGGAACAGCTCATTGAAGAAGGCGCTAACGTAATCGTTGGTACATCTACAGGCTATTCAGGATACCTTGCTGAATTAAAAGCAGAATATCCAGACGTAACATTTATCCAGTATGGTACAGAAGTAGAAGGACTGGCATCCTTTGCTTTAAGAAGCTATGAAGCAATGTTCGTAGCTGGTGCTGTATGTGAAATGATGTCTATGGCAGATGGCGGAAATGCGCAGCTTGGTTTCTCCGCATCCATGGATGAATTTTCTGTAAACACAGCAATCAACGCATATGCACTTGGAGCACAGTACATCAATCCAGAAGCAACTGTGAAAGTAGCTTGTGCTGACTCCTGGTATGATGTAGATAAAGAAACACAGTGTGCACAGTCCTTGATTGACGCTGGTATCAAATATATGGGTATGGAAGCAAGCTCTCCAGCAATTCCACAGACATGTGAGAAAAATGGCGCTTACTGTGTAGGTTACCACATCGACATGAGCGAATATGCTCCAGAAGCAGTATTATTCTCCTTCACATGGAACTTCGCTCCAATCTTCGAAACAATCTTTGCTGACATCGTAGCTGGCAATGTGCAGTCCATGTACTACATGGGCGGCGAATGTGCAGCATTAACAGACTTCAGCGACAAGGTACCAGCTGACGTTCAGACAAAAGCTGCTGAAATCCAGGCAGGTATTGCTGATGGCACAATCAACGTATACGGTGGCCCATTAGCAGACCGCGATGGTAATGAATTAGTAGCAGAAGGTGCTGTAATGGATGACAATGCAATCCTGTTACAGGAATTCTACGTAAATGGTGTAGATTGCGCTTGGTAATTGGCATTCGTACCGATATAAATGAAGCATGTTCATGTTGATGCGTGAATAAACTGGAATTAAAAAAACGGCCGGAGAACCGATTGAAATCTCGTAAGAGGTTTGATCCTCTCCGGCCTTTTTTGCCGTTGCGTGTAAGTAATTTCATGAAAATATAAAATGCCAGAGAAAATATAAGTACTATTAGGAATATAACCGCAGGAGGTTTTTATAATGAATGTTAAAAAATATCTCGAATTATGTGAGAGAAGCAACACCGGTACCAAAGTTTCCAAAGATGACTGGGATATGGACTACATTGTAGAAAATGTGATGGAACTGGTGGAAGATTATGAATTTGAATGGGACAAACAGGTTGTGATTCCTGAAGATGAGCAGCTGTTTGCAGATATGTTCAAGGCAGCCAAAGAGCTGATCTTAAAGACAGGTGTTTACAACATGTCTACCGGCCGTATCATTTCCTTTACCGAAGAGGAAATTGAAGAAGGTATCAAAAATATGAAAACCGAACTGGTAATGGGTGAGGGCAAAGATGCCTATACACTGGTTGCCAGAGGCGTGGAAGACGAAAGAGAACCAGCGGTTTGGGCTGGTAATCCAGGCTGTCCAACACCAGAAGAACTGTTCTTACCAATCGTTCGCTCCGTTGCAAAAGAACCTGTGATCGACCTGATGACATGTGGTTCTTTAATCGATGTGGACGGATTCAAGGTAACAAGTGGTTCTCCATCTGAAGTTGTAGCTGTTCGTCGTGAGATGGAATATCTGCGTCAGGCATTGGAAGAAGTAGGCCGTCCGGGTCTGGGGCTTCTGGCCGCAGAAAGTGCGGTAACAGAAATCGGTGACTTGGCAGCTGTTGGCGAAAAGAGACTTCGTCCAAGTGACTCCCATCTGGTAGCCATGTTCAACGAACTGATCATCGACAATGGGAACCTGGTTCGTGCAGCAAGCAAGCTGGATTACGGCATGAAGAACGCTTCTCTGGCTTGTACGATGGTAGGCGGTTTGGGCGGCGATGCTCCGGGAAGTACCGTAGTAATGATCGCGTCTATCCTGGCTGCAAACCTGATCTGTATGGCGGACTATCATCTGTGTCATCCAATCCACATTCAGGATGTGGCAACAACAGCAAGAGGATGTCTGTGGCTGCAGTCCGTGCTTTGCCAGACCTTTGCAAAACACGCGCCAGCCATCATTGTATGTGACATTTGGCCATCCAGCGGCAGCTTAACAAAAGAACTGTTATACGAAACAGCTGCTAACGCTATTGTAGTAACTGTATGCGGTGGCCACTTAGAGGGACTTGGTGCAGCAAACGGCAACTATCCTAACGGCACAGGTTTAGAAGTTCGTCTCATGGGCGAAGTAGGAAAAGCTGTGGCACGTCAGAAAATGACACGTGCACAGGCCAATGAAATTGTTCTGAAACTGTTAGAAAAGTATGAACATGTTTTCAAAATGGAAGACAAAAACATGGGCAAACGTTTCGACGAATCCTATGACATGGAAACCATCGAACCAGTTCCAGAATGGCTGGCAATGTACGAAGAAGTGAAGGCAGAACTTGCTGAAATGGGAGTGCAGTTTTAATGTTTGATGAAGTAACTGAAAAAGATATACAGCGCATGGAAGAGGAAATCGAGTACCGCAAGCTGGTAGTCCGCAAGCAGGCATTGGAAGATGTGAAAGAAGCCAGAGCTCACGGGGACTTAAGCGAAAACTTCGAATACCATGCGGCAAAGAAATTCAAGAACCAGAACGAAAGCCGCATTCGTTATCTGGAAAAAATGATCAAGACAGCCAAAATCGTTTCTGACGAATCCAAAGACGACGAAGTAGGCTTGAACAATACGGTAGAAGTTTATTTTGAAGACGATGACGAAACCGAAACCTATACTATCGTAACAACCGTTCGAGGCAATTCCCTGAAAGGCTTAATCAGCATCGATTCCCCAATCGGAAAAGCACTGATGGGACATAAAGCAGGGGATAGAGTCTATGTGGAAATCAATGCCAACGCAGGGTATTATGTAGAGATAAAAAGCATCACAAATACCGATGATGACGGCAGTGTGGAGTTGCGAAAATTTTAACATAGCCAAGCAAGAATTCCCCCAGCCTCTATAGGTGGCGGGATGAATTACCCTGAAAAATAAAAAAAGAACACTTGTTCGATAACGGGAAGCGTGGTATAATATAATCAGTCGAAAGGAAGCTGGAGGTTGATTATATGTACAATCTAGATAATAATGCCTATTCAGTATTTTTGCTTTATTACCACTTGATTATGGTAGTAAAGTATAGAAGAAATGTAATCGACGATGATACTTCGTGCACAACCCAAGAGCGAACTTTCTAAATTTATCAATGCGTATAAAAGCGCCAGCAGTCGTCTTATTAAAAAGGAATATCCTTTCATTCGTGAAAAACTGTGGAAGGAAGCCTTCTGGAGTCAGAGTTTTTGCCTGATGTCGGCTGGCGGCGCACCGATTGAAGTGATTTGTACCTATATAGAAAGTCAGGGTGAGCCGAAACGTGAATAGAGCATATAAGTTTCGCATCTATCCAAATGCTGCTCAACAGGAACTGTTAGAAAAAACCTTTGGATGTTGCAGATTCATTTATAACAAAATGCTGGAAGACAAGATTCATGAATATCAGGAACATGGAAAAATGAAGCGAACAACGCCGGCCATGTATAAAAAGGAATTTCCATTTCTAAAAGAAGTAGATTCCCTGGCACTGGCAAATGTGCAGCTTCACTTAGAAAAAGCATACAAGGCATTTTTCCAGAATCCTAAGATTGGATTTCCAAAATTCAAGTCCAAACATACAAGCAGACGAAGCTACACAACTAACTGTGTGAATGGAAACATTCGAATTATGGAAAGAAACCTTCGTTTGCCAAAGCTAAAGGATGTAAAAATAATTCTCCATCGAAATATTCCGGAGAACTATAGATTGAAGTCAGTGACGATCAGCAAAGAACCAACTGGAAAATATTACGCCAGTCTTCTGTTTGATGTATCAGTATGTGAGAACCAAGCAGCTAAGAAAACAACAGAAGAATTAAAAGTGCTTGGCATAGACTTTGCTATGCATGGTATGGCGGTATTATCCAATGGTGAGTGCTGCGAATATCCTGGTTACTATAAGCAGGCACAGGAAAAACTGGCAAAAGAGCAACGCAGGTTGTCTCGATGTCAAAAGGGAAGTGCAAATTATAACAAACAGAAGAAGAAAGTAGCCCTTTGTCATGAAAAAGTGAAAAACCAGAGAAAAGATTTTCATCACAAACTGAGTCATAGGATTGCAGAGGAATATGATGCAGTAGCAGTAGAAAATCTGAACATGAAAGGGCTGAGCCAATCGCTTCATCTCGGCAAAGGTGTGATGGATAATGGATATGGAATGTTTCGAACCATGTTGGAGTACAAGTTAGAAGAACGGGGCAAAGCATATGTGCAGATAAACCGGTTCTTCCCTTCAACCAAAACCTGCAGCGTATGTGGAAAGATAAAAGGTAGTATGCCATTATCCGAACGAACGTATATCTGCAGTTGTGGAAATGTGATGGATCGCGATGTCAATGCGGCCATCAATCTAAGAGAAGAAGCAAAAAGATTATTATGTGCGTAACCGCATTTAGAACTATGCCCATATCTGGGCAAAACGAACCGCGGGACACGCGGAGATAGCCTGTTGATACTTGGCTCAGTAGAGCCATTGAGCAGGAAGCCCCTACTTCAAATGAAATTAAGTAGTGGGAGCATGTCACGGAAAGGACTCGGTTATGAACAGTTTTATTTATGACATTCCAACAAAAGTATATTTTGGAGAAAATCAGTTAGGTCATCTTAGCGAAGAACTTTATAAATATGGAAAACGGGTATTGTTGACTTATGGAGGTGGCTCCGTCAAGAAAATTGGTCTGTACGACAGGATTATGGAGCAGTTGGCAGCAGCAGGGCTTGAAGTATATGAACTTTCCGGTATTGAGCCAAATCCTCGTATCGAGACAGTAAGGGCGGGCGTGCAGCTTTGCAAGAAATATCAGATTGATGTGCTGTTGGCAGTTGGCGGCGGTTCTACCATCGATGCCACCAAATTTATGGCAGCAGGCGCCCTTGTAGAGCATGATCCATGGGACTTCTTTGTAAATGGTGCGCCAATCGAAAAGGCACTGCCAATCGTGACGGTATTGACTATGGCGGCAACGGGTTCAGAGATGGACAATATCGGTGTCATCAGCAATATGGAAACCAGGGACAAGATTGGAAAAGGGTCTCCATTGTTACAGCCGAAAGTATCTTTTTTAGACCCGACACTTACCTACAGTGTAGGCAAATATCAGACCGCTTGCGGTGCGGCAGATATTTTCAGCCATATCATGGAGACCTATTTTACCAGAGAAGACGATCTGTTTATGCTGGACTGTGTCATGGAAGGCTTGATGAAGACTGTAATCAAGTATGGACCGATTGCGTTAAATGAACCAGATAATTATGAAGCCAGAGCAAACCTGATGTGGGCATCCTCCTGGGCGATCAATGGATTTGTCATGGGCGGAAAACGCAAAGTATGGAGCTGTCATGCCATGGAGCATCAGTTGTCAGCGGTTTATGATATTACACATGGTCTGGGGCTTGCAATTCTTATGCCAAGATGGCTGGAATATTGTCTGAATGAGGAAACACTGTCAAAATATGTGCAGTTCGGTGTAAATGTGTTTGGTGTTGACCCGGCACTTCCTGCCATGGAAATTGCAAAAGAAAGTATTCGTTTGCTCCGTGTGTTCCTGTTCGAATTGTTAGGACTGGATGATACCTTCACCAAGATAGGAATTGAAGAAAAAGAATTTCCTGCCATGGCGCAAAAAGCATGTAAAGGGAAGAAAATTGCCGGATTCCAGACACTCTATCCGCAGGATGTAGAAAATATTTACAAGATGTGTTTGTAAGCATATGATTAAATTGCATTCTGGGGAGTTCCCTTGCTTCCATGCTGTTTGTGGTAGAAAAAAGGTATATAGATGTAATCATGGAGTTTTCGTTTTTGCGAATGTGTGATAGAATATAGTAAATGGTGAAACAGTAGAACCAAATCTTTATCCGTGAGGAGCATTTCTATGATTATCAGTGAACGTATCTTTAAACTATTAAAAGAAAAGGGGATGTCCCAGAAGGAGTTTTCCCTGCGAACAGGCATTTCTCAGAGTACCATCAGTGATTGGAAGCGCAAGAATACCAATCCGGCATCAGACAAGATCATGCTGATCTGTGATGTGTTGGAAATTAGTCCTTATGAGCTGCTTTCTGGTGTGGAAAAGGGACGGTATACCCAGTTGGATTACGTGATTGTGGATAAGAAATCTGAGGATTATATCTTCCTGGAAGCATATCGCAGTATGAACCAGGCCCAGCGTGATCGCTTACGAGGCTACATGGAGGCGTTGACCGATAAATAAGAGAAACAGGTGCATGTTATGTTGACATGCACTTTTTTTGATGTTACAATACGTAAAAACGAAACTAAAACAAAAATACGAAAGACAACTTTTAAACGACACAAAAGAGAAAGATATTGAAGTTACAGTTTAGGAGTTGACGTTATGATTTACATTACAGGTGACACACATGGAAGATTTGAGCGGATTCGACATTTTTGTTGGAGGATGAAAACGAAGAAGGAGGATGTGCTGATTATTTTGGGCGACGCTGGCATTAATTATTGTCTGGATGCGTTAGACGAAAAAGTAAAGACGCGATTGCAGCGAATGCCGATTACCTTATTTTGCATTCATGGCAACCATGAACAGCGACCGGAGTGTGTGGTCGGATATGAGGAGCAGGAGCGGTTTGGCGGCATGGTTTATGTGCAGCCACAGTATCCGAATCTTTTGTTTGCCAAAGATGGGGAAGTATATGCGTTTGCCGGACGCAAAGCGATTGTTATCGGTGGCGCCTACAGTGTGGACAAGGAGTATCGTTTTCAGATGGGATTTCCCTGGTTTCAGAATGAGCAGCCATCAGAGGAGATTAAGCAGCGGGTAGAGGCGAAACTGGATGAGATTGGCTGGCAGGTGGATATGGTTTTGAGTCATACCACACCGTTGAAGTATGAGCCAAGGGAAGCTTTTTTGCCGTTCATAGAGCAGGAGACGGTGGATAAGTCTACAGAGCAGTGGTTGGATAGGATCGAGGATCGATTGGATTATCGGAATTGGTATTGTGGGCATTATCACATCCAGAAGCGAGTGGATAAGGTGAGGTTTGTGTATGAGAATTATATCGCGTTGGATCGGCCGGTAAAGGACGAGTAGGCGTATGCCTGCTTTTCTTTTTTTGTGTAACATTTCACCCTGCTAAATTGTTATACTGATAGAAACACCAATGAGGAGGGAGATGCAGTGAACAGCAAGCTGTTACAGATGTTTTTTGAACAATATCATAATGACCTGTATATTTACCTGCGCGCTCTCTGTCATGATCCTGTGGTTGCAGAAGATTTGCTCCAGGAGACGTTTTTAAAGGCGATTTTATCGCTGCCGGATGACCACGTGAATGTTCGCGCCTGGCTGTATATGGTTGCAAGAAATCTTTATTACAACTATGCGGCGAGACGGAAGCATCAGACGCCGCTGGAGGAATGGCACGAAGTACCGTCTGAGTTAAAGGATGAGGTGCTGGAACAGATGCTGCAGGACGAACAGCGGATGCGGTTACATCGGGCGTTGGAACAGTTGTCAGAAACCAGGCGAGAGGTTCTGGTCTTGCAATATTTCGGTGGATTTTCACAAAAGGAAATTGCATCTATGATGCAGTTGTCACCGGAAAATGTCCGGGTATTAGGGCATAGAGCGAAAAAGGATCTTAAGCGATTGATGGAGGAGAAGGGCAATGACATATAGAGAATTGTTAGCGTTATATAAACAGGGAAAATTAGAAGAGGAAAAGTTACAGCAGGTTGCGCAGGATATTGAGCGTCATGAGGCAATCAGTGAATATTTGTTTGAGGAAGAGATTCCTGAACTTGATGAGTTACTGCATGGAGCACAAATAAATCATAATGACAGACAGGCAAAGTCTCGGATCCACCGCATGCGGGATGGTGCTTCTGTAGATACCACTGACTTGAAGTTTGCCCGCATGATTCATCGGTCGATCCGCCGTGCGTTTATTAAGCTGGGTGTAACGGTAGTTGCCATTGTGGTTGCGTTTGTGCTGTTTGCCCAGTTTGCCCTGCCGCATATCGTAGATGCCATGTATTACCAGCCGGATAAAATTGCGGCGGGAGATACCATGCAGTTTGATTTGGACATGGCTGTCTATACCGAGTTATATGTGCCGCATCAGCGCCGCATGAATACCATGGTGGAAAGCAATGGGTTTGGAGAATATGATGTTGTTGTTTTCCAGAATTATAGTGTGAATAGCAATTTTGTAGATGCAGCTGGCAAGATAGATAAGGGGGAACTTGTTTTTTACAACCACAACGTCATGTCTCCGCCAACGGGAAATGCCTTTGCCTGGGTAGGGATTGACCTGTCGTTTGATGCAGGTCCGCTGTCCCAGCAGATTCCTCCGGACAGCAACGAAATCTATGCTGCCTCTGGTTCGCCGGAGTATGCCAGAACCTTGTTGGAAGAATTGGATGAAGATATATATTACAATGCCTTTGTCAGTCTGGATGCCATTATGGATTACGAAGAATTTGTTGCATATATTGATAGCTGTGGTGACTCTCTGATGGGTGTTTGGTGTGCACCATTGGTCAGTGACAGCGTATATGACTGTGATAACATGGGTTTTTTCTATCGCCAGAGTGCGGGAAGCGTATTGGATTGGGATGAGGAAATGTATCCAAGTTTATTGTTAGCAGATAAGTATTTTGAGGACAAACTTGACATGGATGAGGAAGCCAATGCCATCGAGCATTTTACAAGCATGCTTCAGTATATGGATGACCAGCAGGCATTCAGTGAGATGCTGGGTGTGGATCAGAACTATCAGGCCAAGATTGCTTATGTGCAGGAGCATGGTTTGAAAATCTACGGCTATATGACCGTTGCAGACAAGGAGCAGCTGCTGACTCTGATGGATCAGGAGGAAGTCTATACCATTTACACAACAGTAGCCAGATAACTAGCTTAGATAAAACGGTAAAACATAAAAATGAGGTGCACGGTTTTCGTGCACCTCATAATTTTGCCTATTTTTTCTTAAATTTCAAATACTTCTCTTCACAATATTTACATCTGTACACTTCATTTTTTTCGTCTGTCAGATAGAATACCTGTTCCAGTTCCTGCTCAATGGAAGTGATGCAGCGTGGGTTTTTACACTTGATTACGTTGCTGATCTTCTTTGGAAGATGAAGCTTTCTTTTTTCTACGATGTTTTCATCTTTGATGATATTTACAGTGATGTTGTGATCGATGAATCCCAAGATATCAAGATCCAGAGCATCGATGTCACATTCAACTTTCAGCAAGTCTTTTTTTCCCATTTTGTTGCTGCGTGCGTTACGGATGATTGCAACAACACAGTCCAACTGGTCTAGCTTCAGATCGTGATAAATCTGAAGACTTTCCCCTGCTTTGATATGATCTAAAACAAAACCTTCTTTAATCGCGCCGACATTCAACATTAAACTTCCACCTCCAATAATGTAAGAATCAATGCCATTCTGACATACACACCGTACTGTGCCTGTTTGAAGTAAACGGCTCTTGAGTCATCATCGATGTCTGTGGAGATTTCGTTTACGCGTGGCAGTGGATGGAGCACCAGCATGTCTTCCGGGGCAAGTGTCATCTTTTCTTTATTTAAAATATAGAAATCCTTCATGCGGATGTAGTCTTCTTCATTGAAGAAACGTTCTCTCTGTACACGTGTCATGTAAAGGATATCCAGACTTGGAAGGGCTTCTTCCAGGCGAATCACTTCTTCGTACTGAATGTTGTTGCGTTCCAGCACATCTTCACGGATGTAGCTTGGCAATCGCAGTTCTTCCGGAGAAATCAGGATGAACTTCACGTTTTCGTAACGAACCAGTGCTTTGATGAGAGAGTGCACAGTACGACCGAACTTTAAGTCACCGCAGAGACCGATGGTCAGGTTGTCAAAGTGTCCTTTAAGACTGTGAATAGTAAGAAGGTCTGTCAGTGTCTGTGTTGGATGCTGGTGACCACCATCACCGGCATTGATAACAGGGATTGTTGCATGCTCAGATGCTACCAATGGAGCACCTTCCTTTGGATGTCTCATTGCACAGATATCTGCATAGCAGGAGATAACGCGGATGGTGTCTGCAACGCTTTCTCCCTTTGCTGCGGATGAACTTCCGGCATCGGAGAAACCAAGAACCTGTCCCCCCAGATTCAGCATTGCTGCTTCAAAACTCAAACGTGTTCTGGTACTTGGTTCGTAGAAACAGGTAGCCATTTTCTTTCCTGCACAGGCGTGTGCATATTTCTGCGGATTCGCTTCTATATCATTTGCCAGATTTAACAGCTGATCAAGCTCTTCAACGTTAAAATCCAGCGGACTTATTAAATGTCTCATAATCGACCTCCCTATTCATTTTTTCCTAGACTATCATATAATAACCGCTTTCAAAAGTAAAGAAAACTAATGGTTAATTTCAAAGAAAAAACGCAAAACCATTGGTATACCAAGTGGTCCTAAAAGCGGAATACCAATGAAATTTTTGGTTCACACCCATTAGAATACAATATTTCCAGAAATGAATCAGTGATTCAGACGGCAGAATTATTGCATATCCTAAAAATTGGTATAGTAAAATTACGTTAAGGGCGTAAATGTGCCGAAGTAGGGCGCGGCACAGTATATTCCATATTATTTAGGAGGATAAAGTAATGAAGAAAAAATTAGTAGCAAAAATTTTATCTGTTGCTGTTGTTGCTGCCTTATCACTTGGCTTGGTAGCTTGTGGTAACGAAGAAACACCAGGCGGCAACAGCGCAGCAGGTGAAACAGGAAAAACAGAAAGTGACATCTCTGTTGGTATCGTTGTAAAAACAGCATCCAACCCACACTTCAAAGATATCGCTTACGGTGCAGCATTAGCTGGTAAAGACCTTGGTGTGGAAGTATCCGTTGATAACACCAATGCAGAATCTGAAATTGAAGCTCAGATTACAAAATGTGAAAATATGATTTCCGCAGGTGTTGATGCTTTAATCTTAACAGCTAACGATTCCGCAGGTATGACTGTAGCAGTAGAATCTGCTTACAACAATGGTGTTGAATTCGTAACAGTTGATACTTTAATCGACAACGTATGGGGCGACAAACAGTATGATTACATGCCTACATACCTTGGTGTAGACCACACAGTTATGGCTTACAATATGGCTTGCCAGATTTTTGAAAGCATGGGCGGCGAAGGTAATGTTGTAATCCTTCGTGGTGTTGATGCAGCTTCTTCTTCTAACGAAAGAACAGCTGGTTTCAAGAAAGCAGTTGATGAATACGAAGGTATCACATTAGTTGCTGAAAACACTGGTGAATACGATCAGGCAAAAGGCCAGCAGGTTATGGCTGATATTCTTCAGAAAACAAAAGATATCGATGTAGTGCTTTGCTGTAACGATATGATGGCTCTTGGTGCAATCGCGGCTTGTGAAGAAAACAATGTAACAGTTGGTGAAGGCGGCACTCTGATTGCTGGTATCGATGGTGGTTTACTTGCACTTCAGGCAATCGAAAGCGGCAAAATGTGTGCAACAGCTTACGACTGGTCTATGCTTCAGGGTTACTATGCTGTAGAACGTGCAGTAGCATTGGTAAAAGGGGAAGAAGTTCCTGTATTTACATATACACCTGATACTATTATCACAGCGGAAAACGTTGCTGAATTCTTACCACACGCTGAAGAATTGGAACAGTGGTCCATGGGTGCAGAATTAACAAATGTTTCTGACGCTATGTATGACTTCCTTGATGCGGGAAAAGATTTGGGAACTGTAGATGTTGAATAATTTGTTCCAGGAATAAAATGTTCTGTAACTAATAAAACAGTAATGATAGGATGCCCCCTTAACCTGGGGGCATTCTTTCTCTAAATGTAAGGAAGGCTTGAGTTTATGGGAAAAGAAATCATGCGCATGGAACATATCTATAAGGCATTCGGCGGAGCCCAGGCTTTAAAGGATGCACATATGGATCTAAGAGCGGGGGAAGTACATGCACTGATGGGAGCCAATGGTGCGGGAAAGTCCACATTGATGAAAGTTCTGGCAGGGGTTTATTTGCCTGACAGTGGAACAATTGCTCATCACGGAGAAGTCATCCCGATCAAAGGTATCGTATCAGATGCACAGAAGGCAGGTATTGCAATGGTTTTCCAGGAACTGAATATCTTGCCTCATCTCAATGTACTTGAGAATATTTTTATTGCAAACGAAATAACAAGAAATGGTCACTACGATTGGAAGGCCATGGAAATACGTGCAAAAGAGGTTATGGCAGAGGTTGGTATTGACCTGGATCTGAAACAGCGTGCAGGCGATCTTCCTGTTGCGATGCAGCAGATGATCGAGATTACACGTGCTTTGAATCTGAATACTGACGTTTTGATTTTTGACGAACCAACATCTTCCCTGTCTATGACAGAGACAGAAGCGCTGTTTGATTTGATCGGCAGACTGAAGAAAAAGGGCATTGGTATGATCTATATCACACACCGTATGTCTGAAGTATACCAGATCTGTGATCGTATCACATTGCTTCGAGATGGTGAAAATGTGTTCACAGATGAGATTGCCAATGTTTCTACACAGAGACTGCTTGCAGGAATCGTTGGTTCTGAAGATACCAATCAGTTCCCTGAAAAAAATCGTGAGATTGGGGAAGTGATTTTTGAAGCAAAGAACGTAACAAGCTATGGTTTGTACGAAGATGTCAGCTTCGAATTGAAAGAAGGAGAGATCCTCGGTTTTGCAGGTCTGGCAGGTGCAGGCCGTACCGAGATTGCAAAGACAATCTTTGGCCACTACAGACTTGACAAAGGCGAGTTCTTATATAAAGGCGAAAAACTGAAAGTAAAGAGCCCAATTGATGCAGTAAAACAGGGTATTGGTTATGTCAGCGAAGACCGTAAAGTCGAGGGTATCCTGGCAGTGCGCTCCATCAAGGAAAATATGGGTGTCGCAAATATGGGACGTTTGGCAAAGAACTTTCATATTGATCATACACAGGAACAGAAGGAAGTACAGGAACTGATTGATAAGCTCCGTATCAAATGTACTGGTATGAATCAGAATATCGAGAATTTATCTGGTGGTAATCAGCAGAAGGTCTGCTTTGGTAAATGGATCATGCTGAATCCAAAGTTATTGCTCTTAGATGAACCTACCAGAGGCGTAGACGTAGGTGCAAGAGCAGAGTTCTATCAGATTATTAAAGAACTTGTACAGAAGAAAATCGGTGTAATCGTAATTTCCTCCGAAGAGGATGAATTGATCGGACTTTGTAACCGCATCATCGTAATGCGTGAGGGCAAAAAAGTCGGAGAATTAGAGGACACAGAAGAAAACCTGAAAGAAAAGATGTTGAAGCTGATGCTGAACATCTAGTTAGGAGGAAATATGAGAGTATCAAGAGGAAAAGAGTTCTATAACAAATATGGAACCTATATTATTTTAATCGTACTTGTATTATTCTTTTCATTTGCTGATGGCAGTATTCTTGCATTAGACGGTAAAGGATTTTTTGCGCTTGGTAACTTTTCTAATGTATTGCGTACAGCAGCCGTTTACATTCTGTTTGGCTGTGGTATGACATTTGTAATGATTTCCGGTAAGATCGATCTTTCCATCGGTGCCATTGCAGCACTGGTAGGCTGTTCTGCCGCATTGTTGATCCAGGCAGGTCTGGGAACAATGGCAGCGTCTATCATTGCTATTTTAATCGGCTGCGGCTGTGGTTGGATCAATGGATTTGTGATCGCCAAGCTAAAGGTGCCGTTCTTTATTATGACGGCAGGTATGATGTATGCGGCGGCAGGGATTGCCCTGTTTATTACAAAAGAAACTTCTATCGGTATCCGTCAGACAGAGCCACTGCTTGACTTCCGTTTCTGGGGTGCTAAAAATATTGGTATTATTCCATCCCAGTTCATCATTGCGATCATCTTTTTTATCATCTGTCTGTATATTATTAACAATACAAAGATGGGTAGATATACATACGCAATCGGTAGTAATGAAAAGACAGCCAGACTGTCTGGTGTAAATGTTGATTTCTATACCATCTTGATTTTTACACTGAACGGTCTTGCAGCCGGTATTGCGGGTCTGGTTCTTGCATCCCGAATGCTGACAGGCAGTCCAAACGTGGCAGATGGTGGTTATAACATTATGGCGATTGCGGCAGCAGCACTGGGCGGCACCAGTCTGAATGGTGGTGTAGGCAAGCTTGGCAAGACAGTGGTTGGTGCGTTCGTTATCTGCGTTATCAGCACCGGTTTAAATATCTTAAGCGTAAATTCTTCTGTACAGAAGATTGTTATCGGTGCGGTACTGATCATCGTAGTAGCGGTAGATATGTTAGACAAGAGAAGAGAAAATTAGGAACTATTTTTCATAAATATTGCACTTAATAATGCAAATCTCCAAAAACTCTATACTTTTGCATGAGGCGGTCAGACCGCCAGGGAAAAAGCTCGCTTCGGCGGGCTTTTTCCTTTTTGACATATAAAGAGGAATATCTTATAATGATAAGTTGGTAGAGACTGTGATAAAGGTGGTGAGCAAATGGAGTGGTATGCCAACATAATCATTGACATATCTTTGGAAAAACTGGACCGGACATTTCAATATCGTGTGCCGGAAAATATGCTGGCTGACATCAAGCCAGGCATGCAGGTTTTACTTCCATTTGGCAAGGGCAACCGACAGACCACCGGTTATGTGATGGAAGTGACAGATAAGGCGGAGTTTGATCCGGATAAGATCAAGCCAATCTTGAAGCTGATTCCAGAAAGCATCACAGCACCAAATCAGATGCTTGCACTGGCAGCATGGATGCGTACCAACTACGGAGGCACCATGAATCAGGCGTTAAAAACAGTCCTTCCGGTGAAGAAAAAAGAGGCAGAAAAGGAAACCCGCATGATTTCCCTGAAAATGGATCGGGAGCAGGCCACAGCCCTCTATCATGAGATGGTAAGAAAGCATCAGACAGCAAGAGCAAGACTGCTTGAGGCAGTGCTTACCCATGGCAAGATTCCTTATCATGTAGTTACAGGCAAGCTGAATGTAACGGCTTCCGTGGTACGAGCCCTGGAGGAGGCGCAGATGATTCGGGTGGAGCGATTCCGCAGTTTCAGAAATCCATTACAGGGTATGAAGCAAGAGAAAAAAGACATTACTTTAAGTTCTGTACAACAGCAGATTGTGGAGGATATCAAGGCTCATGTGGCGCAGGGTGATACCCGCCCATGTCTGATTCATGGTGTTACCGGCAGCGGCAAGACAGAAGTGTATATGGAACTGATTGCATCTGCCATTGAACAGGGGAAACAGGCCATTGTGCTGATCCCGGAGATTGCCCTTACCTTCCAGACAGTGATGCGTTTTTACAATCGGTTTGGAGACAGGGTTTCTATTTTGAATTCCCGTATGTCAGCGGGAGAGCGTTTTGACCAGTATGAAAGAGCACAGCGGGGGGAAGTGGATGTTATGATTGGGCCACGTTCCGCATTGTTTACTCCTTTTTCCAATATTGGATATATTATTATTGACGAGGAGCATGAAGCTACTTACAAAAGCGAGACCATGCCCCGTTATCATGCCAGAGAAACGGCCATTTACCGGGCGTCCCTTTCCGGCGGCTGTGTGGTGCTTGGTTCAGCCACACCTTCTGTGGAGAGCTACACCCGGGCAAAAGAGGGGAGTTTCAGACTGTATGAACTGCAGCAACGCGTAGAAGAACGTCCTCTTCCACAGGTTTATGTGGAGGATTTGCGTCAGGAACTACGCAAAGGCAATCGCTCCATATTAAGTGATAAACTTCGGGAACTGATGGAGGATCGACTGGCGAAAAAAGAGCAGATTATGCTGTTTATCAATCGTCGTGGTGTGGCAGGGTTTGTTTCCTGTCGTTCCTGTGGACATGTGATCAAGTGTCCGCATTGTGATGTATCCTTAAGCCTTCACAATAATGGAAAAATGATCTGCCACTATTGTGGACATGTGGAAGATGCGGTCAGTGCCTGTCCATCCTGTGGCTCTAAATTGATTGGAACCTTCAAAGCAGGAACTCAAAAGATTGAAGCTTATCTAAAGGAGCAATTTCCACAGGCAGGAGTTCTTCGAATGGACTGGGACACCACACGAAAAAAAGACAGCTATGAGCAGATATTATCTGCTTTTGCCAATCAGGAAGCAGACATTTTAATTGGAACCCAGATGATTGTCAAAGGACATGATTTTCCAAATGTTACACTGGTTGGTGTGTTGGCAGCAGACTTATCGCTGCATGTGTCTGACTATCGGGCAGCAGAGCGAACCTTCCAGCTGTTGACCCAGGCGGCAGGTCGTGCAGGCCGGGGCAAACGTCCTGGAGAAGTGGTGATTCAGACCTATCAGCCGGAAAATTATGCGATTCAGACAGCAAAAGACCAGGATTATCAGGCATTTTACGACCAGGAAATCAGTTTTCGCCAGATGCTTCGTTATCCACCGGTCTGGAATCTGCTGGTCATCCATATGGCAGCGGCAACACAGGAAGATGTGGATGCAATTGCCAAAAAATTGGCAGGATTTGTAAAAAGTAGTAAAGGGCTTCAGATCATCGGTCCTGCAGATCCGGTTATTGCAAAAGTCAACGACATTTACCGTAAGGTGATGTACTTAAAAGGCGCAGAATATTCACAACTGATTTCTATCAAAGATCAGTTGGAAATATATATAAAGGAAGAAGAGATTACAAAATACGGAGCCGTTCAGTTCGATTTTAATCCTATGAATGGATTTTAGGGAAGATCATGAAAAATGTTTTCCAATGTTTCGACTGGCAATGGTTTTCAATTAGGAGGAAAATATGGCAACAAGAGAAATTCGTGTAATGGGAGATGAATGTTTAACAAAGGTGTGCAGACCAGTTACAGAGATCACACCTCGTATCGAACAGCTTATTGAAGATATGTTAGAAACCATGTATGAAGCAAATGGTGTAGGTCTGGCAGCACCCCAGGTAGGCGTACTTCGCCGCGTGGTAGTCATCGATATCGGTGATGGCCCAATCGTTATGATCAATCCGGAAATCATCGAGGAATCCGGTTCACAGACCGGCGATGAAGGCTGCTTAAGCTTACCAGGTAAAGCAGGTCAGGTAACAAGACCAAACTACGTAAAAGCTCGTTTCACAGACGTGGACGGTGAACTTTACGAGATCGAAGGTGAAGAACTTCTTGCCCGTGCTATTTGCCATGAGTTGGATCACTTGGATGGTCACATGTATGTGGAAAAAGTAGAAGGCGAAATCCACGATATGCAGTATGCGGAACCTGAGGAAGAAGTAGAAGAATAAGCAATCACAGGAACCATGTGAAAGCTGATTTTGGGTACAAAAATATCAAAGAGGTGCAAAACGTACCCAAAGCAATTGTAAGAAAGAAGTGATTTAGATGAGAATAATTTTTATGGGAACTCCAGACTTTTCCGTAGGAACACTGGAGGCTTTAATAGAAGCAGGACATGACGTGGTTCTGGCGGTAACCCAGCCTGACAAACCAAAGGGACGTGGCAAAGCCATGCAGTTTCCGCCTGTAAAGGAAGCGGCCATTGCCCATGACATCCCTGTATATCAGCCAGTGAAGGTGCGTGAGTCTGAATGCATCGAGTATTTAAGTCAGTACAATCCAGATATCATTATCGTTGTGGCATTTGGTCAGATCTTACCAAAAGAAATTCTGGAAATGCCAAAATATGGTTGTGTCAATGTACATGCGTCTCTGCTTCCAAAATACCGTGGAGCAGCACCAATTCAGTGGGCAGTCATCAACGGCGAAACGGTGACAGGTGTTACCACCATGCGTATGGATGAAGGCCTGGATACCGGCGACATGATCCTGAAGACAGAGCTTGCTTTAGATGTGAAAGAAACAGGCGGCAGCCTGTTTGACAAGCTGGCAGTGGAAGGTGCAAAACTCTGTGCCGAGACCATCGCCGCTATCGAAGCTGGCAGTGCAACCTACACACCACAGGCTCATGAGGAAGCAACCTTAACAAAAATAATTAAAAAACAACTCGGCAATATCGATTGGACAAAACCGGCAAAAGAAATTGAATGTCTCATCCGCGGTTTAAATCCTTGGCCAAGTGCATATACTAAGCTGTCTGGAAAAACATTAAAAATCTGGGACGCAGATGTGGTAGAGGTAGACACAGACAAAACACCTGGAACCATCACAAGTGTAGGAAAGAAAGAATTACTGGTTCAGACCGGCAAGGGACAGCTTTCCTTAAAAGAAGTACAGTTGGAAGGTAAAAAACGTATGGAAGTAGATGCGTTCCTTCGCGGTTGCCAGGTCGAAGCAGGCGAACGGCTTACGTTAGATTAAATCCCCGGAGCGTGAAGAAAATAAAAGGTAAGATGCGATTGTTAGCATCGGGCTTTTCATTTTTTCACGCGTAGGAACATTAAAAGGAGTGTAGAGCATGCCATATTATGGTTACGGCTACGGTCTCTTCTGGGACCCAACCTATTTTTTAGTTATCATCGGTGCCATCATTTGTTTGATCGCATCCGCAAGAGTACGTACTACGTACAACAAATATGCACGTGTTGCCAGCATGTCTGGTCTGACTGATGCTCAGGCGGCAGCCAGAATCCTGCAGAATGCAGGAATCAACGATGTTACGATTGGACGTGTTTCGGGCAATCTGTCTGATCATTATAATCCAAAGACCAGGACGTTGAATCTGTCTGACAGTGTATATGGTTCCACCTC